>NZ_JBIUUU010000009.1:0-495148 GCF_044742595.1 Streptomyces sp. NPDC087859
CCGGAAGCTAAGCCTTACAGCGCCGATGGTACTGCAGGGGGGACCCTGTGGGAGAGTAGGACACCGCCGAACAAATTTTAGAAAAGGCCCACGCCATCAGGCGTGGGCCTTTTTCTATTTCAAGCCCTTTCTTTTCTTTCCAATGTTCTTTCGGAGCGCTGAATTACAGACGTCCAGCCGTCTTGAGAGCCAGATACGCATCCGCCAGTGCCGGCGCCAGCTCATCCGGTGTTGCGTCGACGACGGTGACACCGTGGCGTCGGAGCTGTTCCGCGGTGCGATGACGTTCACTCTGTGCTTGTGCGGCTGATGCGGCCTCGTAGACGGCGTCGGTGTTTCCGCGCGCCTTGGCCATGCGGGAGACATGAGGGTCGGCCACGGACGCCACGAGGACGGTGTGGCGCTGGGTGAGCTGCGAGAGGACGGGAAGCAGTCCTTCTTCGACCGGGGCGGCGTCGAGAGTTGTCAGCAGCACGATCAGGGAGCGGCGTGGAGCCGTCCTGAGCGCAGTGGCCGTAAGACCGCGTGCGTCTGTTTCGACGAGTTCCGGTTCGAGTGTCGCCATTGCGTTGACCAGGGACGGTAGGACGTCGCTTGCCGTGCGGCCCTGGACCAGGGCGCGTAGTCGGCGGTCGTAGGCGAGGAGGTCGACGCGGTCGCCGGCGCGGGAGGCGAGTGCTGCCAGTAGTAGTGCCGCGTCCATGGAGGCGTCGAGGCGGGGGGCGTCGTCCACCCGGCCGGCTGACGTTCTGCCGGTGTCGAGGACGACGAGGATGTGGCGGTCGCGTTCGGGGCGCCAGGTGCGTACGGCGACTGCGGACTGGCGGGCCGTGGCGCGCCAGTCGATGGAGCGGGTGTCGTCGCCGGGGACGTATTCGCGAAGGCTGTCGAATTCTGTGCCCTCGCCGCGGGTGAGCACGCTGGTGCGGCCGTCGAGTTCGCGTAGCCGGGCGAGCTTCGAGGGGAGGTGCTTGCGGCTGGTGAACGGGGGCAGGACGCGGACCGTCCAGGGGGCGTTGTGGGTGCCTTGGCGGTTGAAGAGGCCGAGGGGGCCGTAAGAGCGGATCGTCACGCGGTCGGCCTGGCGGTCGCCTCGGCGGGTGGGGCGTAGGCGTGTGGTGAGGCGGCGGCGTTCGCCTGCGGGGACTGTGAGGCGGTGGCGGGAGGCCGTTGTCTCCGTGCCGGGGAGCCAGCTGCTGGGGGGCCAGGCGTCGCGGAGGTGGGCCCGGAGCGGGCGGTTGGACGGGTTGGTGACCGTCAGGGTGACGTCGGCCGTCTCTCCCAGGCGTACGGAGGTGTCGCCGGAGCGGGTCAGGCGCAGGCGGCGTACGGGGGCCGCGAGGGCGAAGTCGCAGGCGCAGGCCAGGGCCAGGGGGGCGTTCACGGCGAGGAGGCCCGTCAGACCGGGTTCCCAGATGCCGACGGGGATCGAGCCCAGGGCCGCGACGAGTGCGGCGCGTCCGGTGAGTGCCATCAGCGGGGGACAGGGACGTGGGCGAGGATCGCGTGGATGACGGAGTCGGCTGTCACGCCCTCCATTTCGGCCTCCGGGCGGAGTTGCACGCGGTGCCGGAGGGTGGGGAGCGCGAGGGCCTTCACGTCGTCGGGGATGACGTAGTCGCGGCCCGTCAGCCAGGCCCAGGCGCGGGAGGTCGCGAGGAGGGCCGTGGCGCCTCGGGGGGATACGCCGAGGGTGAGGGACGGGGATTCGCGAGTGGCGCGGCAGATGTCGACGACGTAGGCCGTGATCTCGGGGGAGATGGTCGTCTTCGCGACCGCTGCTCGGGCGGCTTCGAGGTCTGCGGGGCCTGCTACCGGGCGGATGCCGGCGGCGTGCAGGTCGCGGGGGTTGAAGCCTTCGGCGTGGCGGGTGAGGACGTCGATCTCGTCCTGGCGAGAGGGGAGGGGGATGGTGAGTTTGAGGAGGAAACGGTCCAGCTGGGCTTCGGGGAGGGGATAGGTGCCCTCGTATTCGACCGGGTTCTGGGTCGCGGCGACCAGGAAGGGGTCCGGGAGCGGGCGGGGGGTGCCGTCGACCGTGACCTGGCGTTCCTCCATCGCTTCGAGGAGGGACGACTGGGTCTTGGGAGGCGTGCGGTTGATCTCGTCCGCGAGGAGGAGGTTGGTGAAGACCGGGCCGGGCTGGAAGGAGAACTCGGCGGATCGGGTGTCGTAGACGAGAGAGCCCGTCACGTCGCTCGGCATGAGGTCCGGGGTGAACTGGATGCGCTTGGTGTCGAGTTCGAGTGCGGACGCGAGGGCGCGGACGAGCAACGTTTTGGCGACCCCAGGGACTCCTTCTAGTAGCACGTGTCCGCGGCAGAGAAGGGCGACGACAAGGCCGGTCACGGCGGGGTCCTGGCCGACCACGGCTTTGGCGATCTCGGCGCGCAGGGCTTCCAGGGAGGCCCGGGCGGCGTCCGGGTCCCCGGTGTACCCGGCGTTGTCAGTGGTCGGGGCCATCATGAACGGCGTACCTCTCTTTCGAGGGCGTCGAGTTGGTCGGCGAGAGAGACGAGGGCTGCGTCGTCGCCGGGCGGCGGGCCGAAGAGCAGGGTGGGCAGGGTCTGTCCGTCGTTGTGGAGGTGCGCGGACAGGGCGGGGAGCAGGGCTTCGGGCGCGTGTGCCTGGGAGACGGGGACGCCTACGAGGGGGGCGAGGCGGGTGCGGGTGGTGGAGCGGAGCGCGGCGGCCGCGCGGTCGCGGGCGTTGGCCTTGCGGTAGAGGCGGGCTCGGCCTTCGACGGTTTCGGAGGCGCGGATCGCCACGGGGAGTCTTTCGGGTACGAGAGGGCCGAGTCGGCGTGCCCGCCAGAGGGCGGCCAGGGCCGCGGCGACGAAGAGTTGCAGGGTGCCCCAGCGCCAGCCCGAGGGGAGCAGGTCGAAGAAGCTGCGTTCGTCGTCGTCGGCGGCCGACGCGTCGGAGAGCGAGGGGAGGTACCAGACCAGATGGGGGCGGGAGCCGAGGAGTTGGAGGGCCAGGGAGGCGTTGCCCTGCTCGTCGAGGCGGTCGTTGCGGAGGATGTCGGGCGCGCCGAGTACGACGGTGTCGCCGCTTCCTGTCGTCGGGACGCGCAGCAGGGTGGCCAGGCGCTGGCTGGGGTAGCAGGAGTCGGCGTCGAGGTGGGTGGTGGTGTAGCGGATGCCGCCGGTGTCGGCGGCGCCCGCGCGCCGGGCTGCCGGCAGGTCGCAGTCGGGCTCGAGCGTGGAGTCGGCGCTGGTGGCGGGGTCCGCCGTGACGTCGGGGGCGAGCCGTTCGACGGACGCGCTGCCGGGGGCGACGAGGACCGTGCGGCCGCCGGATTCTGCGGTCGTGGAGTGCAGACGGGTCTGTTGACGGTGCGTCAGCAGGTCGGGGACGGCGACCAGAAGGGTGGTGTCCGGGCCGGCGGCGGCGCGTGCCTCCTCCAGGGTGGTGGCCACGCGGGTGGACACCCCGCGGTCGGCGAGGAGCTCGGCGACCGCGCGGCTGCCGTAGGGGTCGGCGGAGCGCGGGTCGAGGTCGCCGTGCCGGGCGTCGGAGCGCATCACGGCGATCGTCACGGCGGCGGCCAGGAGGGCGACGAGGGCGAGCGCGATGCCTCGCGTGCGGGTCCATACCTGGCGTGCCGTGGGCGAGGCCGAGGTGGACGGGAGGGCGGCCTCGGTCGTCATTCGGCGGCTCCCTGGCGGGTGTTGGGGGCCGCGCTGTGGGTGCTGCTCGCGAGTTGGGGCTTGGTGCGTTCCAGGTCGCGGTCGAGTTCGGCGATGCGCTGGTACGACTGCCGGCTCGCCCTGCGGCCGCCGTATGTGACGTCGTCGAAGTCGCGGGCGGCCGTGTGCAGCCGGTCCGCGCGGGAGGGCAAGGCGCGGGCGGCTTCCGCGGCGGCCTCGTCGGCGGTGCGGCCGGGGCGGATGTCGAGGAGGGCGCGTTCCTCCAGGGAGCGGACGATGGCTCGCATGCGTTCCTGGACGGCCTGGTTCCAGTGGCCCTGGGCGGCGTGTGCCTCGGCGGTCGCGCGGTGTTCGGCGGCGCTGCGGGGGCGGTCGTCGAACAGGGCGGCGGAGGAGGCGGGTTCGCGGCGCGGGGTGCCGAGGCGCCACCACAGGGCGCCCAGGACCGCGAGGACGGCCAGGATGATGACGACCAGGCCGAGCGCGCCGCCGGGGGTCGCGGTCGCGGCTGTACCGAACAGCTTGTCGACCCAGTCCCAGAAGGCGTCGAGGGCACGCTGGAACCAGCTGGGGTCGTTCTCGTGGTACAGACGCTTGGACAGCTCGCGTCGCGCCGCCTCGCGTGCGGGATCACGCGGGATGGCGATCGGCGGTTCGCCGTCGGAGCGTGACAGTGACAGCACGAAGGTGTCGCCGGCGCGCACGACCGCACTCGGCATCGCCGGCAGCGATGCCGGAACTCCCCCCGTCAGGCTCACCGCATCAGCCTCCGGGCGTGGGGCCGGGGGTGCCGGAGCCGGAGTCCTGGATGCCGGCCGCGCGGGACAGTTCGAGGTCGAGAGCCTCGCGGCGGATGCGCTGGTCGATGTAGAGGAGCACGGTGACGCCCGCGGTGATCGGGAAGGTGATCATGGCGCCGATCACCGAGCCGATGCCGCTGACGATGAGGTACGTCCAGCCGAGATCGCTTTCGCTGTTCACGAGGCCGGTGAAGCCCTCGCCGTCCAGGGCGGAGGCGATGAAGGCGAAGGGGAGGACGACGATCGAGGCGACGATGTTGGCGATGAGCGTGGCGAGCAGCTGGATGCCGAAGACGCGCCACCAGGAGCCGCGGACCAGCTTCGCGGAGCGGCTCAGCGACTTGAGGATGCTCTGCTTCTCCAGCATCAGCGCGGGCGAGGCGAGGGAGAAGCGGACCATCAGCCACAGGGCGACGACGCCGGTGGCGAGGCTGCCGAGGACGATGAGGGCCGCTCCCGCGTCGCCGGCTCCCGCGACGACGGCGAGGATGCCCGGCAGGGCTCCGACCGCGACGACGGCGACGGCGATGAGGATCAGCAGGAAGATCAGACCGAAGAGCTTGGCCACCTGAGGTCGGGCGTCGCGCCAGGCCTCGCCGGTGGTCACCGACTTGCCGAGGACCGCGCGGCTGGTGACCGTCGTGAGCAGGGCGGTCGCCACGATTGTGCCGATCAGCGAGATCAGGAAGACGACACCGGTGCTGAGCATGGCGTCGCCCAGGGCGCGGGTCAGTTCGTCGACGCTGGCGCTGGGGTCGTCGAGAGCCGCGGTGCTGGCGTCGTTGAGGACCAGGCCCTCGAGGAGGATGACGACGATCTGCGTGACGACCGCGACGGTCAGGGAGATGCCCAGGACCGTGCGCCAGTAGGTGCGCATGGTGGAGACCGCGCCGTCGAGGATCTCGCCCACGCCGAGCGGGCGCAGCGGGATCACACCGGGTTTGGCCGCCGGCGGGGGGCCGCCCCAGCCGCTTCCCCAGCCGCCGTAACCGCCGTATCCGCCTTGGCCGGTACCGGGACCGCCGGGGCCGGCCGGGGGACGGGCGCCCCAGCCGGGGCCGGGTGGTGGGGGCGGCGGGGTCTGGCCGGGGTTCGCCGGTCCGGTCGGTGCAGACCATTGGGCGGGTGGCGGCTGCTCCTTGGACCACTTCGAGCCGGGGCCCTGCGGGTCCGTGCCGGGCTGGTCCGAGGGGCCGGGACGGTCTGCGGGCTCGGCAGGGCCGGACGCACCGGGTTCCTGCCCGTCGGACGGGGCAGATCCGGGCGAGGCCCAGCCCGGAGTGTCTTTCATCGTCGCTCCTTCACGGTGCCCGTCCGCGGTCGCGGTGGCAGGTTGGCAGCCATCGTGCCATGGGGTGGTCGCCGGGGGACCGGGCACGGTATCGGCTGCACACCTTCAATTGTCCGCCGGATACGGGGCAGACTGACCGCATGGCTGATCAGTACGCGCAATCCGGCGAGGACAGCAGGCCGACCGACATACCGACGATCCGCTGGGAAGAGCCACCCGAAGGTCCTGTCGTGGTCCTTCTGGACCAGACGAGGCTGCCGGCCGAGGAGGTCGAGCTGGTCTGTACGGACGCACCCGCGCTGGTGGAGGCGATCCGTTCGCTCGCCGTGCGCGGGGCCCCCGTGCTCGGCATCGCGGGGGCGTACGGCGTCGCGCTCGCCGCCGCGCGCGGCTTCGACGTGGACGAGGCCGCGACCGGGCTCGCGGGTGCCCGGCCCACCGCGGTGAACCTCTCTGTCGGGGTGCGACGGGCGCTGTCCGCGTACCGGGCGGCGCTCGCCAAGAGCGGGGACGCGGGGCAGGCCGCGATCGCGGCGCTGGTCGCGGCACGGGCGTTGCACCGGGAGGACGCCGAGGCCAGTGCACGGATGGCGGAGCGCGGGCTGGCGCTGCTGGACGAGTTGCTGCCCGGCGGTGGGCATCGGATCCTCACGCACTGCAACACCGGTTCGCTGGTGTCGGGTGGCGAGGGGACGGCGTTCGCGGTCGCGCTCGCGGCGCATCGGGTGGGGCGGCTGAGGCGCCTGTGGGTGGACGAGACGCGTCCGCTGCTCCAGGGTGCCCGTCTGACGGCGTACGAGGCGGCGCGCAGCGGGATGGCGTACACCCTGCTCACCGACAACGCGGCAGGGTCGCTGTTCGCGGCGGGTGAGGTGGACGCGGTGCTGATCGGGGCGGACCGGATCGCGGCCGACGGGTCGGTGGCGAACAAGGTGGGGAGTTATCCGCTCGCGGTGCTCGCGCGGTACCACCATGTGCCGTTCATCGTGGTGGCGCCGGTGACGACAGTGGATCCGGACACGCCGGACGGGGCCTCCATCGAGGTCGAGCAGCGGCCCGGGTTCGAGGTGACGGAGGTCGCCGCGCCGCAGGTACCGGTGACGGGAGCGGGGGGCGGGATGCCGGTGGCGCCGCTGGGGACGCAGGCGTACAACCCGGCGTTCGACGTGACGCCGCCCGAGCTGGTCACGGCGATCGTCACGGAGGAGGGCGTCGTTTCGCCGGTGACGGCCGAGGCGCTGGAGGAGCTGTGCGCCAGGTCGCGCGAGGTGACGATCGGCTAGCGGTCCCATGGCGGCGAGGCCCGGCCGAAAGCCGTAGGGCCGACCATGGTGTGAGGGTGCGCCTACGCTGGGTCGATGTCAGTAGTAGCTGACATCGTTACTGACATCGACGTCGCCGGACGGGGGCAGACAGTGACGACCTGGTACGACTATCGTCACGGGCCAGTGACCCTGCTCACCAGCGCCTCTGTCACTGTTATGAGAATGGGATGATGGCGTTTATGAAGGGACGAGTCCTTGTCGTCGACGACGACACCGCACTGGCCGAGATGCTCGGCATTGTGCTGCGTGGTGAAGGTTTTGAGCCGTCTTTCGTAGCCGACGGCGACAAGGCGCTGGCCGCATTCCGTGAGACCAAACCCGACCTGGTGCTCCTGGACCTGATGCTGCCCGGTCGGGACGGCATCGAGGTGTGCCGCCTGATCAGGGCGGAGTCCGGGGTGCCGATCGTGATGCTCACGGCGAAGAGCGACACCGTCGATGTCGTCGTGGGCCTGGAGTCGGGCGCCGATGATTACATCGTGAAGCCGTTCAAGCCGAAGGAGCTCGTCGCCCGTATCCGGGCGCGGCTGCGGAGGTCGGAGGAGCCGGCCCCCGAGCAGCTCTCCATCGGCGACCTCGTCATCGACGTGGCCGGTCACTCCGTGAAGCGGGACGGGCAGTCGATCGCGCTGACGCCGCTGGAGTTCGACCTGCTGGTCGCACTGGCGCGCAAGCCGTGGCAGGTGTTCACCCGTGAGGTGCTGCTCGAGCAGGTGTGGGGTTACCGGCATGCCGCGGACACCCGTCTGGTCAACGTGCATGTGCAGCGGCTGCGCTCCAAGGTCGAGAAGGACCCGGAGCGGCCCGAGATCGTGGTGACCGTTCGTGGCGTGGGATACAAGGCAGGACCCAGCTGACATGTCCGGAGACAGTGCCGCTTCGTCGCCCGGGCGGACCGGGGCCCGTGCGGAGCGGCCTGTCGGTCTGAAGACGTCGGGCTCCCGCTGGGACCGCTTCTTCGAGGGCGGGCTGCTGCAGGGCGGAGTCCAGGGCAGCCCGGTCCTGAGGCTGTTCATGCGGTGGGTGCGCCGGCCGCTGCTGCCCGTCATGCGGCTGTGGCGGCGCAACATCCAGCTCAAGGTCGTCGTCACCACGCTGCTGATGTCGCTGGGCGTGGTGCTGCTGCTCGGCTTCGTCGTCATCGGACAGGTGCGCAACGGCCTGCTCGACGCCAAGGTGAAGGCGTCGCAGAGCCAGGCCACGGGCGGTTTCTCGGTGGCCAAGCAGAAGGCCGACGCGGCGGTGAGCGCGGGCGGCGAGGACGCCGCGGGCGCGGACGGGCGTGCCAACCAGAACGTCAGCCAGTGGATGGGCGACCTCGTGGAGTCCCTCTCCAGTGGCGGCCAGGGCGCCTTCGACGTCGTCACGCTGCCTGCGGGTGGAGACAGCGGGGGGCGCGGTCCGCGTGCCTCCGGCTATGTCTTCCCGCCGGCGAGCGTGCCCCAGGACCTGCGGGACCGCGTCGACAGCAGCCTGCTCCCGGCTCAGAGCTACACCCGGATCGTGTACACCAACGGTCAGGAGTCGCAGCCCGCGCTGATCATCGGCAAGCAGGTCAACGACCCGAACAACGAGCCGTACCAGCTGTACTACCTCTTCCCGCTCACCCAGGAGGAGAAGTCGCTGAGCCTGGTCAAGGGGACGCTGGCGACGGCCGGGCTCTTCGTCGTCGTACTCCTCGGGGCCATTGCCTGGCTGGTGGTGCGTCAGGTCGTCACGCCGGTGCGGATGGCGGCCGGGATCGCCGAGCGGCTGTCCGCGGGGCGTCTGCAGGAACGTATGAAGGTCACCGGTGAGGACGACATCGCCCGGCTCGGTGAGGCCTTCAACAAGATGGCGCAGAACCTTCAGTTGAAGATCCAGCAGCTGGAGGACCTGTCGCGGATGCAGCGGCGGTTCGTGTCCGACGTGTCGCACGAGCTGCGGACGCCGCTGACAACCGTACGTATGGCCGCTGACGTGATCCATGACGCGCGGGAGGACTTCGATCCGGTGACCGCGCGGTCGGCGGAGCTGCTGGCCGACCAGTTGGACCGGTTCGAGTCGCTGCTCGCCGACCTGCTGGAGATCAGCCGGTTCGACGCGGGTGCGGCGGCGCTGGAGGCGGAGCCGATCGACCTGCGCGTGGTCGTGCAGCGGGTCGTCAGCGGGGCCGCGCCGCTCGCCGAGCGCAAGAGCACGCGGATACGGCTCGTGGGCGACCAGCAGCCCGTCGTCGCCGAGGCCGACGCCCGGCGGGTGGAGCGGGTGCTGCGCAATCTCGTCGTCAACGCCGTGGAGCACGGCGAGGGCAAGGACGTCGTGGTCAAGCTGGCCTCGGCGGGCGGGGCGGTGGCGGTCGCGGTGCGCGACTACGGCGTAGGGCTCAAGCCCGGTGAGGCGACCCGGGTCTTCAGCCGCTTCTGGCGGGCCGACCCGGCACGCGCGCGTACCACCGGTGGTACGGGTCTGGGGTTGTCCATCGCCCTGGAGGACGCGCGGCTGCACGGCGGCTGGCTGCAGGCGTGGGGCGAGCCGGGTGGTGGCTCGCAGTTCCGGCTGACGCTGCCCAGGACGGCGGACGAGCCGCTGCGGGGCTCGCCGATACCGCTGGAGCCCAAGGACTCGCGCCGCAATCGTGGACTCAATGACGCCGGCTTGCCGCGTGCGGGGGACGGGGAGAAGCGCGCCACCGTGCCGGTGCAGACATCGAGCGATCCGGCGCCCCTCGCGCCGAGGCAGTCCGCCGCCCCCACCGCGGATCCGACGGCGCTGCCCGGCAACGGCGCGCGCGTGGTCCCGCGGCCCACCGGGGGAGCGAGGCCGGCGGACGACACGGGCGTCGCGGACTCGCCGTCCACGGATGCCCGGAACGTCGGTCCTGAGGACCGGAACAAGCAAGGGGAGGCAAGTCGTGGGCGCTGACCGCGTGGGGGGCGGCCGGCGGGGACCGGTGCGCACGGTGGTGTCGGTTGCCTGCGGCGCCGTACTGCTGGCGGGGTGCGCCTCGATGCCGGACAGCGGGGACCTGCGCGGGGTGGAGTCCACGCCACGGCAGGACCCGCAGGTACGGGTCTACGCACAGCCGCCCCGGGAGAACGCCGAGGCGCCGGAGATCGTGGACGGCTTTCTCGAAGCGCTGACCAGTGACGACTCGGATTTCGAGACGGCGCGAAAGTATCTGACCGCCAACGTCGCGCGCACCTGGAAGCCCGAGGCGTCTCTCACGGTGCTCGCGGACGGGCCGGACTCGTCCGAGAAGCTTTCGAGCGGCGGGAAGGACTCGTCCGACGCCGTGTTCTCGCTGACCGGCGAGAAGGTCGCCACCGTCGACGGACAGCAGGTGTACTCGCCCGCCGGGGGCCAGTACGACAAGACGCTGCACCTCGTGCGTGAGAAGAAGTCCAAGCAGTGGCGCATCGACTCGCCGCCGGGTGTGGTCATGGGCAAGTCGGACTTCCTGCGCAACTACACGTCGGTCAACAGGTACTACTTCGCCTCGAACTCCTCGACCGAGTCGGACGGCCAGCCGGTGGCCGTCGCCGACCCCGTCTATGTGCGCAAGAAGGTCGACCCGATGACGCAGACCGTGAGTCTGCTGCTCGCCGGGCCCTCTCGCTGGCTGAACCCGGTCGTCCGGTCGAGTTTCCCCACCGGTACGGCGCTGAAGAAGGACGTCACCCAGTTGACGCCCGACGACCAGAACCGGCTGACGGTGCCGCTGAATGCCAAGGCGGACCGGGTCGGTTCGAAGAAGTGCCAGGAGATGGCCGCACAACTCCTGTTCACGCTGCGGGACCTGACCCCCACGGGGGTGAGCTCGGTCGAACTGCAGCGCTCCGACGGCACCCAGCTGTGCGGCCCCCTCGACGAGAGCGACGTCGAGACCGCGGTGGTGCACGAGGTCGCGAAGGACGGCTACCAGTACTTCATCGACAGCAAGCACCGCCTGGTCAGGCTGGCGAGCGCGAGCACCAATCCGGAGTCCTTCGCGGCGGTGCCGGGTGCGCTCGGTGAGGGGGAGAAGGAGCTGCGGTCGGCCGCGGTCTCCCGGGACGAGCTCAAGGCGGCCGGGGTGTCCCTGGACGGCAGCGACCTGTACGTCGGGTCGCTGGTGTCGGGGGCCTCGCTCGGCGAGCCGGTCCTGCACAGCGACGGCAAGACCCAGAACGACCGTCTCACCACGCCCAGCTGGGACGGCGAGGGCGACCTGTGGGTGGCCGACCGCGACCCCGACCACCCTCGGCTGCTGCTCCTGAAGAACGGCGCGGGCGAGCCCATCGAAGTCGACACCACGGGGCTCGACGGACGCATCGACGCGGTGCGCATGGCCGCCGACGGAGTGCGGATCGCACTCATCGTGGAGAAGGGCAGCAAGAAGTCCCTTTACGTCGGGCGGATCGAGCGGGGTGACAAGGCGAGCGGGCAGAAGCCCATCGCGGTCGTCGAACCTCGCTCGGTGGCACCGCAGTTGGTGGAGGTCACCGCCATGTCGTGGGCCGGGGACAGCCGGCTCGTGGTGGTGGGACGCGAGGACGGTGGCGTGCAGCAGATGGCGTACGTCCAGGTCGACGGCTCCACTCCGGTGGGGTCGGCGCCTGCCGCACTGACAGGTGTGAAGGTCCTGGCCTCGTCCGAGGACGAGCAACTGCCGTTGATGGCGTACTCGGAGGAGGACGGCATCGTCCGGCTCCTGTCCGGGGCGAAGTGGCAGCAGGTGGTGAAGGACGGGACGGCGCCGGTCTATCCCGGGTAGGCGCGGCATGGGTCGGTGAGGCCCGGTCGGTGCGGTGGGCGGTTTCCGACCGGGTCGCGAGCCGTGCGGGGAGTTGTCCACAGGGGGTTGTCCACAGGGCTGGCCGGGTGGCGCGGGCGTTGGCACAGTGGTGGGCATGCGGGGGTGGTGGCGGGACCTGACCGATCTGGTGCTGCCGGCCGAGTGCGGAGGCTGCGGGAGGGCTCGCACGGTGCTCTGTCCGGAGTGCCGTGCCGCCCTGAGCGGGACCGTGCCGTGCCGGGTGCGACCGGAGCCGGAGCCGGCGGGGCTGCCGGCGGTGCACGCGGCCGCGCGGTACGCCGACGAGGTGCGGGCGGTGCTGCTGGCGCACAAGGAACGTGGCGCGCTGACCTTGGCGGCACCGCTGGGCGCGGCTCTGGCGGGGGCTGTGCGGGCGGGGCTGCGGGAGGCGCGGGCCGAGGGTGTGGCGGACGGTCGTGGTGCGGTCACCGGGGCTGGTGCGGGGGCGACGGGGGCTGGCTGGGGCCCTGAGGGGCCTGCGTGGGGCTCTGAGGGGGCTGAGCGGGGGCGTCGTGTCATTGGGCCGGGGCGCTCCGGCGAGGGGCCTGTGGGGGCCGGTGGCGCGTTCGGAGGCCTGACAGGGGGTGGTGGCCGAGGGCCCGTGGGAGCTGGGTGGGCCGGAGGTGTCGCCGGGGCTGAGGGCTGGGGGCCGGCGGAGGGCGCGGAGGAACGGGCGGGCGATCCTGCGGGGGGTCCCGGCTGGGGGGCGGAGGGTGCCTTGGTGGGGCACGAGGGTGGCCTGGTGGGGGCGCGCGGTCGAGGTTCCTTGAGTGCCGGCGCGGGGCGTATCGGCGGTTTGGCGGGTGCCGGGGCGCGGTCTGTGGGTGGTGTTGCGCGGTTTGCCGGGGCGGCTGCGGGGCCCGGGATGCGGTGGGCGGGAGACGGTTCCGGGTTCGGGTCGGCAGGCGGAGGGGCGGGGGCGAGGAGCCGGGTCGTGTTGCTTGTTCCGGTGCCTTCCGCGCGGCGGGTGGTGGGGGCTCGGGGGCATGATCCGGCGCGGCGGATCGCGCTTGCGGCGGCGGGGGAGCTGCGGCGTGGTGGGGTGGCGGCGCGGGTGGTCGGTGTGTTGCGGCAGCGGCGTGCCGTGGCTGATCAGTCGGGGCTCGATTCGCGGGAGCGGCTGGAGAACCTCGCGGGTGCGCTGGAGGTCGTTCCCGGTGGTGGGCGACTCCTTCTCGACGGTCCGGTCGTGCTCGTCGACGACCTGATGACGACGGGTGCGTCCCTGACGGAGGCGGCGCGTGCCGTGCGGGCGGCGACGGCTGTGGCTGCGGAGGTGGTCGCGCGGGGGCGTGGGAGTGGCTCGGTCGCGTACGGCTCAACCGGAACAGCTGTGTACGACACGGCTGCTCGGGAAGGCACAGGGGGACGGAGAAATCGATCAGCGGAGGCAGACATGGGCGGTGGGCCCCGAATGGTGCAGACCTACCGTGCCGGTGACGTGATCTGCGCGGCTGTGGTCGCGGCGTCGCCAAGTTCGTTCGAAATAAACCGGAACTGACTGCGAAGTTGCATCGTTGCAGGTAATAAGAGGGCCAATTCACCTGAACGGAGGTACGCCGCGGTAGAGGGTGACGACATCCGTCCGGGCGAGATATGTTCGGTTGTGAGGAAAGGCCCAGGCCACACCTCTCATATCCGATTGCCGTGCCGCGGGTTTTTCACAATCACCCGTCCCGGTGGAGTGGAGATCTTGCCCACGGGGGAGGAGGTGGACGTCACCGAGTCCGAGGTTCCGGGGCTCACCGGGACCTGGTGCAAAAGGGAGATGCTCCGCCAGTGGCGCGGAGTGATCCGGGAACGGAGTTCTGCGTGGACATCGTCGTCAAGGGCCGCAAGACCGAGGTGCCCGAGCGGTTCCGCAAGCACGTGGCCGAGAAGCTGAAGCTGGAGAAGATCCAGAAGCTCGACGGCAAGGTGATCAGCCTCGACGTCGAGGTGTCCAAGGAGCCGAACCCCCGACAGGCCGACCGCTGTGACCGAGTGGAGATCACGCTCCGCTCCCGCGGTCCGGTGATCCGGGCGGAGGCGGCAGCAAGTGATCCGTACGCGGCGCTCGACCTGGCGGCGGAAAAGCTCGACGCCCGGCTGCGCAAGCAGCACGACAAGCGTTACTCCCGTCGCGGCTCACGCCGGCTCACGGCGGCCGAGGTTCCCGACCACGTCCCGGGCGCGGCGACGCTCAACGGGAACGGCAACCCGGTCCACGAGCAGGAGCCGGACGGCGTACCCACCAAGAAGATCGGCTCGCTGGAAGTGAAGGGCGAAGGCCCCCTCATCGTCCGCGAGAAGACCCACGTCGCCTCTCCGATGACCCTTGACCAGGCTCTTTACGAGATGGAGCTGGTCGGGCACGACTTCTACCTGTTCGTCGACTCCGAGACCAAGGAACCGAGTGTCGTCTACCGGCGGCACGCCTACGACTACGGCGTCATCCACCTCAGCACGGACCCCATGGTCGCCCAGGCGCAGCCTCCCGCGGCCGGAGGCACGCTGGGTGGCTGACACACGCCCGGCTGGCGGCTGAGCGGTGCCCCTGGAGCGCGTGTGCGCCCCCAGGGGCACCGGTGTGCGACCACTTCGCGCCCGGCTCTGTCACCGCAGTGTCGTCCGGGCATGAAATCATGGCCGCATCGGCCCAATCGGTGGGCCGTTGCCTTGGGTTGGCGATGGCACATGACCAGCCACAGCCTTCAGGGGGAGGAACGATGGCGGACAGCTTCGGACCGATGCATGCCGAGGGCGCCGGCGACGGCGTGGTCGGCATGGGATCGGACGCGGGCTCACCACGCAAGGAGCCCATCCGTGTCCTGGTCGTCGACGACCATGCCCTCTTCCGACGGGGACTCGAGATCGTGCTCGCGGCCGAGGAGGACATCCAGGTCGTGGGCGAGGCGGGCGACGGCGCAGAGGCGGTCGACAAGGCCGCCGATCTGCTGCCCGACATCGTCCTGATGGACGTACGGATGCCCAAGCGGGGCGGTATCGAGGCGTGCACCTCCATCAAGGAGGTGGCACCCAGCGCCAAGATCATCATGTTGACGATCAGTGACGAGGAAGCAGACCTCTACGAGGCGATCAAGGCCGGCGCGACCGGTTATCTCCTCAAGGAGATCTCCACGGACGAGGTGGCCACCGCCATTCGCGCGGTGGCCGACGGGCAGTCGCAGATCAGCCCGTCCATGGCGTCGAAACTGCTCACCGAGTTCAAATCGATGATCCAGCGGACGGATGAACGCCGACTTGTGCCCGCGCCGCGGCTGACGGACCGGGAGCTGGAGGTTCTCAAACTCGTCGCCACCGGTATGAACAACCGCGATATCGCCAAGGAGTTGTTCATCTCCGAGAACACCGTGAAGAACCATGTGCGCAACATCCTGGAGAAGCTGCAGCTGCACTCCAGGATGGAGGCCGTCGTCTATGCGATGCGGGAGAAGATCCTCGAGATCCGCTGAGGTCCGGCGGTTCCGTCAAGCCAGTGCTCGGGTGAGTTCACGGGTCAGGGGCTCGCGGAGGTCCGGCGCGTCCACTCTTTCGACGCGTACGTCCGTGCAGTCCACCCAGCTCGCCGCCTCGACCAGCGCCTGGGCCACCGCCGGGACCGCCTTCGGGCCGTCCAGGGTGACCTGCCTGGCGACCAGGGTGCGGCCCTCGCGTGCCGGGTCGACGCGGCCGACGAGACGGCCGCCGGCCAGGACCGGCATCGCGAAGTAGCCGTACACCCGCTTCGGCTTGGGGACGTAGGCCTCCAGGCGGTGGGTGAAGCCGAAGATCCGCTCCGTGCGCGCGCGTTCCCAGATCAGGGAGTCGAAGGGCGACAGGAGGGTCGTACGGTGGCGGCCGCGCGGGGGTGTCTCCAGGGCCGCGGGGTCCGCCCAGGCCGGCTTGGACCAGCCCTCGACCGTGACCGGGACCAGGCCCGAGTCGTCGATCACCGCGTCGACCTGATCGCCCTTGAGGCGGTGGTAGTCGGCGATGTCCGCGCGGGTGCCGACGCCGAGGGACTGGCCGGCGAGGCGGACGAGGGTGCGCAGGCACTCGGTGTCGTCCAGGTCGTCGTGCAGCAGGGCCTTGGGGACGGCGCGTTCTGCCAGGTCGTACACGCGCTTCCAGCCGCGGCGCTCCACGCAGACCACCTCGCCGTACATCAGCGCGCGCTCCACGGCGACCTTGGTGCCGGACCAGTCCCACCACTCGCTGGTCTTCTTCGCGCCGCCCAACTCCGTGGCGGTGAGGGGGCCTTCGGAGCGGAGTTGCTTGATGACCTGGTCGTACGTGCCGTCCGGGAGGGTGTGGTTCCAGTGCGGGCGGTTGCGGTAGGCGCGGCGGCGGAAGGCGAAGTGGGGCCATTCCTCGATGGGGAGGATGCAGGCGGCGTGGGACCAGTACTCGAAGGCGTGTGTGTCCGTCCAATAGGCGTCCTCGACCGTTTTGCGGCCCACGGCTCCCAGGCGGGCGTACGGGATGAGTTCGTGGGAGCGGGCCAGGACCGAGATGGTGTCGAGTTGGACCGCGCCGAGGTGGCGGAGGGTGCCGCGGACGCCGGCCTTGCGGTTGGGGGTGCCGAGGAAGCCCTGGGCGTGGAGGGCGATGCGGCGGGCCTCGTCTGCGGAGAGCGCTGCGGTGGGGCGCGGGGTCGTCATGCTTCCGCACGATAGGAGGTGGGACTGACAGCGGGGGATGACCTGGGGGTTCTTCGGGTGGTGCGCTGTGTTGGGGTGGCGTCGGGGTTTTTCGCCCCCGCCGCCCCTACCCGTCCCATCCTCCAGGGGCTCCGCCCCTTCGACCCCGGCTCCTGGGGGCTGCGCCCCCAGACCCCCGTCGGCCCCTAAGGGCCTTGTCCTCAGACGCCGGACGGGCTGGGAGCAGCGGGCCGGCGATGGAGAGGCGGAGTCAGCGGCGGGGTGGGTGGGGGGTCGGGGTGGCAAGGCCTCGGCCGCGTACGGGCGGACTGGGGTTGGTGGTGGAGGAGTGGAGTCCATGGCGGGGTGGGGGGCGGGATGGCAAGGCCTCGGCTCCGTACGGGCGGGCTGAGGTTGGTGGTGGAGGGGTGGAGTCCGTGGCGGGGCCAGGGTGGTGAGCCTCGACTCCATACGGTCGGGGCGGGGGTCGGCCTCGTGCGGTGGGGGTCAGGGGGTGGGTGCGTTGGGGTGTGGTCGTGCCGGGAGGTAGGGGGATGTTGAGGGGAGGCCCAGGTCCGAGGGCAATAGGGAGCCGACCCAGCAGTCCCGTCGTACGCCCCTGTTGTTGAGCGCGGAGCGGAGGGTGCCTTCGAGGGTGAAGCCGGTGTGTTCCGCCACCGCTCGGGAGGGGGTGTTGCCTACTTCCGCGCGCCATTCGATGCGGTCGATGGAGAGGGCTGTGAAGGCCCAGCGGGCGGTCGTGGTGGTGGCCTCGGTGATGTAGCCGTTGCCGCGGTGTTCCTTCGTGGCCCAGAAACCGATCTCGGCGACGCCGAGGGAGCGCATGGTGATGCTGAGCATGCCGACGAGTTCGCCGGTGGGGAGAAAGACGCCGAAGGTGAACATGGAGTCGTTGGCCCAGCCGTCGGGGGCGAACTGTTCCGTGAAGGCCTGCGCGTGCTCGTGGAGGTAGGGCGAGGGGAGCTGGGAGAGCCAGCGCTGCATCTCGGGGTCCTGGGCGGCGGCGTGCACGGCGTCGGTGTCGTCGGGACCGACGGTGCGCAGAACCAGGCGGCCGGTGGTGAGCGTGACAGGTTCCATCGGCCGATTCTGCTCGGAATTCGGGCGCGGACGCCATCCTTTTGCTCTGTGTGAGCGGGTGATCACAGTTCGCGCAAATCGTCGGGGGAACGCGGCACCATCCGCAACCTCCGTCCGTTGTTGCCTTTGACGGAGATTTGAAGCAGCGGACGGTCGGCGTCCTCGGCAGGCTCCCGGCGTGGCCGGGTCCTCGCATACGATGGCCGTTGCTCAGTCAAGTCAAATGGAAACCGACCGTCCCAGGCCCGACCGGCAAGGAGACTTACCCCCGTGTCCGTCCTCTCGAAGATCATGCGTGCAGGCGAAGGCAAGATCCTGCGCAAGCTGCACCGCATCGCGGACCAGGTCAACTCCATCGAAGAGGACTTCGTCGACCTCTCCGACGCCGAGCTGCGGGCCCTCACCGATGAGTACAAGCAGCGGTACATCGATGGTGAGACGCTGGACGACCTGCTGCCCGAGGCGTTCGCCACCGTGCGCGAGGGCGCCAAGCGCGCGCTCGGCCAGCGTCATTACGACGTGCAGATCATGGGCGGCGCCGCCCTCCACCTCGGCTACGTGGCCGAGATGAAGACCGGCGAGGGCAAGACCCTCGTCGGCACCCTGCCCGCGTATCTGAACGCGCTGTCCGGCAAGGGCGTCCACCTCATCACGGTCAACGACTACCTGGCCGAGCGCGACTCCGAGATGATGGGCCGCGTCCACAAGTTCCTGGGCCTGAACGTCGGTTGCATCCTCGCCAACATGACGCCCGCCCAGCGCCGTGAGCAGTACGCGTGCGACATCACGTACGGCACGAACAACGAGTTCGGCTTCGACTACCTGCGCGACAACATGGCGTGGTCCAAGGACGAGCTCGTCCAGCGCGGCCACAACTTCGCGATCGTCGACGAGGTCGACTCCATCCTGGTCGACGAGGCCCGTACGCCGCTGATCATCTCCGGTCCGGCCGACCAGGCCACCAAGTGGTACGGCGACTTCGCCAAGCTGGTCACCCGCCTGAAGAAGGGCGAGGCCGGCAACCAGCTCAAGGGCATCGAGGAGACCGGCGACTACGAGGTCGACGAGAAGAAGCGCACGGTCGCCATCCACGAGTCCGGTGTCGCCAAGGTCGAGGACTGGCTGGGCATCGACAACCTCTACGAGTCGGTGAACACCCCTCTGGTGGGCTACCTGAACAACGCCATCAAGGCGAAGGAGCTCTTCAAGAAGGACAAGGACTACGTCGTCATGGACGGCGAAGTCATGATCGTCGACGAGCACACCGGCCGTATCCTCGCCGGCCGCCGCTACAACGAGGGCATGCACCAGGCGATCGAGGCGAAGGAAGGGGTGGACATCAAGGACGAGAACCAGACACTCGCCACGATCACCCTCCAGAACTTCTTCCGCCTCTACAAGCGCCACGACCACAACGGCAAGGAACAGCCCGGCCTCTGCGGCATGACCGGTACGGCGATGACCGAGGCCGCCGAGTTCCACCAGATCTACAAGCTCGGCGTCGTCCCGATCCCGACCAACCGGCCCATGGTCCGCAAGGACCAGTCGGACCTGATCTACCGCACCGAGGTCGCGAAGTTCGAGGCGGTCGTCGACGACATCGTCGAGAAGCACGAGAAGGGCCAGCCGATCCTCGTCGGTACGACGTCGGTCGAGAAGTCCGAGTACCTCTCGCAGCAGCTCAGCAAGCGCGGAGTCCAGCACGAGGTGCTGAACGCCAAGCAGCACGACCGGGAGGCGACGATCGTCGCCCAGGCCGGCCGCAAGGGCGCCGTGACCGTGGCCACCAACATGGCCGGCCGCGGTACCGACATCAAGCTCGGCGGCAACCCCGAGGACCTCGCCGAGGCGGAGCTGCGCCAGCGCGGCCTCGACCCCGAGGAGCACATCGAGGAGTGGGCGCAGGCCCTGCCCGCCGCCCTGGAGCGTGCCGAGCAGGCCGTCAAGGCGGAGTTCGAAGAGGTCAAGGACCTCGGCGGGCTCTACGTCCTCGGCACCGAGCGGCACGAATCGCGTCGTATCGACAACCAGCTGCGCGGTCGTTCCGGCCGTCAGGGTGACCCGGGTGAGTCCCGCTTCTACCTGTCGCTCGGCGACGACCTGATGCGTCTGTTCAAGGCCCAGATGGTCGAGCGCGTGATGTCGATGGCGAACGTCCCGGACGATGTGCCGATCGAGAACAAGATGGTCACGCGCGCGATCGCGTCCGCCCAGTCGCAGGTCGAGCAGCAGAACTTCGAGACGCGTAAGAACGTCCTGAAGTACGACGAGGTCCTCAACCGCCAGCGCGAGGTCATCTACGGCGAGCGGCGCCGCGTCCTGGAGGGCGAGGACCTGCAGGAGCAGGTCGTGCACTTCATGGACGACACGATCGACGCGTACATCGCGGCGGAGACCGCCGAGGGCTTCGCGGAGGACTGGGACCTCGACCGGCTGTGGGGCGCGTTCAAGCAGCTCTACCCGGTGAAGATCACCGTCGAGGAGCTGGAGGACGCGGCCGGCGACCGTGCCGGACTGACCGCCGACTTCATCTCCGAGTCCATCAAGGACGACATCCACGAGCAGTACGAGGGGCGCGAGGCGCAGCTCGGCTCCGAGATCATGCGTGAGCTGGAGCGCCGGGTCGTGCTGTCGGTCCTGGACCGCAAGTGGCGCGAGCACCTCTACGAGATGGACTACCTCCAGGAGGGCATCGGCCTGCGCGCGATGGCGCAGAAGGACCCGCTGGTCGAGTACCAGCGCGAGGGCTTCGACATGTTCACCGCCATGATGGAGGGCATCAAGGAGGAGTCCGTCGGCTACCTGTTCAACCTGGAGGTCCAGGTCGAGCAGCAGGTCGAGGAGGTCCCGGTCCAGGACGACAAGCCGTCGCTCGACAAGCAGGACTCGGTGCCGGCGCAGGCGGGTGCGCGTCCGGAGATCCGCGCGAAGGGGCTCGACGCTCCGCAGCGCCGGGATCTGCACTTCTCCGCGCCGACCGTGGACGGCGAGGGCGGTGTCGTCGAGGGTGAGTTCGCCGACGACGAAGAGCCGGTGCGGTCCGAGGCGGATGGTCTGACCCGCGCGGAGCGGCGCAAGCAGTCGCGTGGGCGGCGCCGCAAGAAGTGACGCTGTAGCGGTGTGAAGGGCCGGGTCACCTGGGGTGGCCCGGCCCTTCGGCGTTCGGCGGGGGTGGTGTCAGGCGTCGTCCGTGCGGCTGCCCTTGGGGCCGCCCAGTTCCACCGCCGCGCAGCGCCAGCGGCGGTCCCGGCCCTGTTCCAGGCGGAAGGCCATGGCGCGGAGCTGGTCGCCGGCGCCGATGCGGGCGAAGGCCTCGACCGCGCCGTCGCGGGGGACGTAGTAGCCGATGTCGCGGACGACGGGTCGGGTGCCGTGGGTGCGCAGGGGGCCGCGTTCGGCGAGCACGGCGAGTTCGTCGTAGGCCTGGCCGATGGTGTGCCGGAGCATCGAGTGGACGGGGCGCTGGCCGCTGAGGACCGCCAGGAGGAGGTCGGCGAAGAGGTCGGTGGGGCGAGGCTGGGGGACGGGCCCGCGGGGCGTCCGGGAGGGGACGACAGGGGCGCCGAGGGGCACTTCGCGGGCCTCTGAGCGAGTCGTCGGCGGGCGGTTGTCGGCGGGGGAGGTGTGCGGGCCGTTGCCGGTCCGTGAGCCCGGCGGGCGGCCGTCGCCCGCGGTCGTGCGGAGCGTGCCGCCGGTCGGGGTGCGGGGCGGGGTGGTGCCCGGGCGGCGTGCGTCACGGCGGCCCGGGGGGCGGGTGCCCGGACGGTTCTGTGCCCTGGTCATGACCTTGTTCATGGGGTCCCCGTTCGGTGGGCCCGGAGTTGTACCGGGCGGTAACTTTTGCGTTGGGGATCTTGTACGGGGCCGCGGGTGGCCGCGGCAAGGAAGCCGAGGGCCCGGGCGAGCGGCCGGAACGTTCACTTATCCGAGTGATCGAGACGGGCCGAAGGCCGTGACCGCGGGGGCGCACCAGGTGAATTCCCGGACCGGGGTGGACGCCCGCGGACGTGGAGGCAGGGACTCGAAAGGGGACGCCCGCACGTATCCTGAAGGCCCTCACCGAGGCACCTGCGGAGCACTCCGACCCGCCCCCCGACCACGAAAGCGGCAGCCCATGCGCGTCTACGTCCCCCTGACCCTCTCCGGTCTCGCCGAGGCGTACAAGACGGGCGAGCTGGGGTCCGGACCGCTCGTCGCCTACGCCGTGACGCCCGCGTTGCGCGAGTGGTACCTCTCCGACGACATCGAGGAGCTGGAGTACGCGGCGCTGAACCGGGCCGCGCTCGCCTCCCTGCGGCTGCTGGCGGCCGACCCCGGGGCGGTACGGCGCCGGGTCGTGGTCGCCGTCGACGTGCCCGACGGCGCGGCGGTCTCCGACCCCGACCGGGGGCTCGACCCGACCGCGCTGGGCCAGGTACGGGTCGACCGGGCCGTACCGCTCGGCAAGGCGGCCGCCGTGCACGTCGACGCGAGTGACGCCGAGACGGACGTGACCGCGGCCGCGGAGGCGGTCGTGGCGGCGGACGGCGGGGACGACGACGCGCAGTTCGTCGTGGACGGAGCCGGGGACCACGAACTGCTCTGGTTCGCCACGCAGGAGATCCCGAACCTGGTCGGGCTGGGGAACTGAGGCGCCGGCCGTGCCTGTGTGACCTGCGCGTCACTTGATTGTCAGTGGCGCCGGGTACATTTTCTCGACATGGGGAAGCACATGAGCGCGCACATTGTGTGGGACTGGAACGGGACGCTGTTCCACGACAATGACGCGATCATCGGGGCGACGAACGCGGCGTTCGCCGAGCTGGGACTCGCGCCGATCACGATGGAGCGGTACCGGGCGCTCTACTGCGTGCCGGTGCCGAAGTTCTACGAGCGGCTGCTGGGGCGGCTGCCGACCGACGCCGAGTGGGCCGTCATGGACGAGACCTTCCATCGGTACTACACCGAGCATCGGGTCGGCTGCGGGCTCACGGCCGGTGCGACCGAACTGCTCGCGGGGTGGCGGTCGGCGGGGCGCAGCCAGTCGATCCTCAGCATGTACGGGCACGAGGAACTGCTCCCGCTGGTCCGGGGGTTCGGGATCGAGGCGCACTTCATACGCGTCGACGGACGGACCGGGCCCTCCGGGGGCAGCAAGGCCGAGCACATGACACGACACCTCGCGGCACTGACCGGGGTGGCGGGAGTGGACCCCGCGCGGACCGTGGTGATCGGGGACGCGGCCGACGACGCGGTGGCGGCACGGCATGTGGGGGCGCGGGCCGTGCTGTACACGGGGGGTTCGCACAGCCGGGCCAGCCTGGAGGAGGTCGGGGTGCCTGTGGTGGACACCCTGGCGGAGGCCGTGGTGGAGGCGGAGCGGCTCGCGGCGTAGCGGCGGGGCTGACTCGTCGGGTTCCCGGCCGAGACGTGGCGGGGCGGGGGCGAGGGCTGAGCGGTGGCGGTGCGTGGGTCGGTGGGAACCGCGTGACCGGCCCCCGCCCAGCCGCAGGCGGACGACTACCTCACCGGCACATCCCTCATGTCACCGGCGCCTTCGCCCGCAGGATCGTCAGGAACTCGCGCATCCAGCGGGAGTGGTCCGGCCAGGCCCGGGCGGAGACCAGCGTGCCGTCGACCACCGCCTCGGCGTCCTGGAAGGTGGCGCCGGCCGCCTGCATGTCGAGTTCCAGGGCGGGATAGGCCGTCACGCGGCGGCCGCGGAGGCCGTCGATCGCGGCGGTGAGCAGGGGGCCGTGGCAGATCTGGGCGACCGGCTTGTCCGCGTCGAAGAAGGACTTGAGGATCTTGCGGAGTTCGGGGTCGTTGCGCAGGTACTCGGGGGCACGGCCGCCGGGGATCACGATCGCGGCGTACTGACCGGGGTCGACCTCGGCGAAGGCCAGGTCGGCGGGCCAGGTGTAGCCGGGCTTCTCGGTGTAGGTGTCGAAGCCGGGTTCGAAGTCGTGGACCACGAACCGGAGCTTCTTGCGGGTGGGGGCCGCGATATGGACGTCGTAGCCCTCTTCACGGAGGCGCTGGTAGGGGTACAGGACCTCCAGTGACTCCGCTGCGTCGCCGGTGACGATCAGGATTTTGGCTGTCATGTCGGCAATGTGCATCCGAAGCGGGCGCTTGCCAAGGGGGCCGGTCAATGACACCCACCGCATGGCGCGCCGCTTCCTGCCCCTGTGCAGAACGTCAAAGTTCGACCCCCGGTTTTGTACACATACGGCTCATGACGGGCCCCCTGTAAGGAGCGATAGCCTTAGTGGCGTGATCAGCGCGATAGTTCGCGGGGGCATCGTCGCCCCTGCCCTGCGCCCGGAGAGCACGGACGACATCCGTGACCGGGCGGCGGTCGCTGGTCTTCGCGGGCGGGGCGGGGGCACATGGGCCCCCGGGGCGCCACGCACCTCCCCTGGAGCGGCGTCGCAGAGAGCAGCGTCACATCCGTCGGGCGTGCCAAGAATGGCTGATAACCCCCCGCTCATCTCACCTTGCGGCATAGCGTCGGAGCAGACCGGACACCCCGCGTCGCGGCGTTACGTCCCAGGGGAAGAGACCGTACTTCCTTCAACGTCACGCAACGGCGCGCGACAGGAGCCAGAGGACAATGCAGACCAAGCTGGACGAAGCCAAAGCCGAGCTGCTCGAGAGGGCCGCCCGGGTAGCTGAGAACAGCCCGGTCGGGGGGCACCTACCGACCGGGACGACGGACGAGGGCACCCCCGACCGGGAGACCGTGCTCGCGTTCCTCCAGCGCTACTACCTGCACACCGCCCCGGAGGACCTCACCGATCGCGACCCGGTCGACGTCTTCGGAGCCGCGTACTCGCACTACCGGCTGGCCGAGAACCGGCCACAGGGCACGGCCAGTGTGCGGGTGCTCACGCCCACCGTGGAAGAGAACGGATGGGCGTGCACGCATTCGATCGTCGAGGTCGTCACCGACGACATGCCCTTCCTCGTCGACTCCGTCACCAATGAGCTGACCCGGCAGGGGCGCGGCATCCATGTCGTCATCCACCCGCAGGTCGTCGTCCGGCGGGACGTCACCGGCAAGCTCATCGAGGTGCTCGCCCGGCGACCCAGCGGCGAACTTCCGCACGACGCGCACACCGAGTCCTGGATCCACGTCGAGATCGACCGCGAGACCGACCGCGCGGACCTGAAGCAGATCACCGCCGATCTGCTGCGCGTCCTGTCGGACGTCCGCGAGACCGTCGAGGACTGGGAGAAGATGCGGGACGCGGCGCTGCGGATGGCCGAGGAGCTGCCCGCCGAGCCCGTCGCCTCCGACCTGCGCGAGCAGGAGATCGAGGAGGCCCGCGAGCTGCTGCGCTGGCTGGCCGCCGATCACTTCACCTTCCTCGGCTACCGCGAGTACCAGCTCCGCGAGGACGACTCCCTCGTCGCCGTGCCGGGCACCGGCCTCGGCATCCTGCGCTCCGACCCGCATCACGCCGAGGACGAGAGCCACCCCGTCAGCCCCTCCTTCGAGCGGCTGCCTGCCGACGCCCGCGCCAAGGCGCGCGAGCACAAGCTCCTGGTACTGACCAAGGCCAACAGCCGGGCGACCGTGCACCGGCCGTCGTACCTGGACTACATCGGTGTGAAGAAGTTCGACGCCGAGGGCAATGTCGTCGGTGAGCGCCGCTTCCTCGGGCTCTTCTCCTCCGCCGCCTACACCGAGTCCGTCCGCCGGGTCCCCGTGATCCGGCGCAAGGTCGAGGAAGTGCTCCAGCGCGCCGGGTTCTCGCCCAACAGCCACGACGGGCGCGACCTGCTCCAGATCCTGGAGACCTACCCGCGCGACGAGCTCTTCCAGACCCCGCCCGACGAGCTGGAGTCGATCGTCACCTCCGTGCTGTACCTCCAGGAGCGGCGGCGGCTGCGGCTCTACCTGCGCCAGGACGAGTACGGGCGCTACTACTCCGCCCTCGTCTACCTGCCGCGCGACCGGTACACGACCGGGGTGCGCCTCAGGATCATCGACATCCTGAAGGAGGAACTCGGCGGCATCAGCGTCGACTTCACGGCCTGGAACACCGAGTCGATCCTGTCCCGGCTGCACTTCGTGGTCCGGGTCCCGCAGGGCACCGAGCTGCCGGAGCTCTCCGACCTCGACAAGGAGCGCATCGAGGCGCGGCTCGTCGAGGCCGCCCGCTCCTGGGCCGACGGCTTCGCCGAGGCTCTCAACAACGAACTCGGCGAGGAGCGCGCCGCCGAACTGCTGCGCCGGTACGGCAACGCCTTCCCGGAGGGCTACAAGGCCGACCACACCTCGCGCTCCGCGGTCGCCGACCTCGTCCACCTGGAGAAGCTCACCGAGGACAACAACTTCGCGCTGAGCCTGTACGAGCCGGTCGGCGCCGCCCCCGAGGAGCGCCGTTTCAAGATCTACCGCAAGGGTGCCGCGATCACCCTGTCCGCCGTGCTGCCGGTCCTCAACCGGCTCGGCGTCGAGGTCATCGACGAGCGGCCCTACGAGCTGCGCTGCTCGGACCGCAGCATCGCCTGGATCTACGACTTCGGGCTGCGCATGCCCAAGTCGCAGAACGGCGCCGGGGACTACCTGGGCGACGACGGCCGCGAGCGCTTCCAGGAGGCCTTCTCCGCGACCTGGACCGGGCTCGCGGAGAACGACGGCTTCAACGCCCTCGTGCTGAGCGCCGGGCTGAACTGGCGGCAGGCGACGGTGCTGCGGGCGTACGCCAAGTACCTGCGGCAGGCGGGCTCCACCTTCTCGCAGGACTACATGGAGGACACCCTCCGCAACAACGTCCACACCACCCGGCTGCTCGTCTCCCTGTTCGAGGCGCGGATGTCGCCGGAGCGGCAGCGCGCCGGGCACGAGATCGTGGACGCCCTCCTCGAAGAGGTCGACGCCGCGCTCGACCAGGTCGCGAGCCTCGACGAGGACCGCATCCTCAGGTCGTTCCTGACCGTCATCAAGGCGACCCTGCGCACGAACTTCTTCCAGGAGGCGCTCGGCGGCAAGCCGCACGAGTACGTGTCCATGAAGTTCGACCCGCAGATGATCCCGGACCTGCCGGCGCCGCGCCCGGCGTTCGAGATCTGGGTCTACTCGCCGCGTGTCGAGGGCGTGCACCTCAGGTTCGGCAAGGTCGCTCGTGGTGGTCTGCGCTGGTCCGACCGGCGTGAGGACTTCCGGACCGAGATCCTCGGCCTGGTCAAGGCGCAGATGGTGAAGAACACCGTCATCGTGCCGGTCGGCGCCAAGGGCGGCTTCGTCGCCAAGCAGCTGCCCGACCCGAGCGTGGACCGGGACGCGTGGCTGGCCGAGGGCATCGCCAGCTACAAGACGTTCATCTCGGCGCTGCTCGACATCACCGACAACATGGTGGCCGGCGAAGTCGTGCCGCCCGCCGACGTCGTCCGGCACGACGAGGACGACACCTACCTCGTCGTCGCCGCCGACAAGGGCACCGCGACCTTCTCGGACATCGCCAACGGGGTCGCCGAGTCGTACAACTTCTGGCTCGGCGACGCCTTCGCCTCCGGTGGCTCCGCGGGCTACGACCACAAGGGCATGGGCATCACCGCGCGCGGTGCCTGGGAGTCCGTCAAGCGGCACTTCCGCGAACTGGGGGTGAACACGCAGGCCGAGGACTTCACGGTCGTCGGCATCGGCGACATGTCTGGTGACGTGTTCGGCAACGGCATGCTGCTCAGCGAGCACATCCGCCTGGTCGCCGCCTTCGACCACCGGCACATCTTCATCGACCCGAAACCGGACGCGGCCACCTCGTACGCCGAGCGCCGCCGCGTCTTCGAGCTGCCGCGCTCCAGCTGGGCCGACTACAACTCCGAGCTCATCTCGGCCGGCGGCGGCGTGTTCCCCCGCAGCGCCAAGGCCATCCCGGTCAACGCGCACATCCGCGAGGCCCTCGGCATCGAGGGCAAGGTCGCCAAGATGACGCCGGCCGACCTGATGAAGGCCATCCTCAAGGCGCCGGTGGACCTGCTGTGGAACGGCGGCATCGGCACGTACGTCAAGGCCTCCACCGAGACCCACGCCGACGTCGGCGACAAGGCCAACGACCCGATCCGGGTCGACGGCGCCGACCTGCGGGTCAAGGTCGTCGGCGAGGGCGGCAACCTGGGGCTCACCCAGCTCGGCCGGATCGAGTTCTCGCTCACCGGCGGGAAGATCAACACCGACGCCATCGACAACAGCGCGGGCGTGGACACCTCCGACCACGAGGTGAACATCAAGATCCTGCTCAACGGCGTGGTCGCAGACGGCGACATGACCGTCAAGCAGCGCAACAAGCAGCTCGCCGAGATGACCGACGAGGTCGGGCGGCTGGTGCTGCGCAACAACTACGCGCAGAACACGGCCATCGCCAACGCGCTGGCCCAGTCCAAGGACATGCTCCACGCCCAGCAGCGCTACCTGCGCCACCTGGTGCGCGCGGGTCTGCTGGACCGGGCGCTGGAGTTCCTGCCCACCGACCGCCAGATCCGGGAACGCCTGGGCGCCGCACAGGGCCTGACGGGCCCGGAGACGGCCGTCCTCCTGGCGTACACCAAGATCACGGTCTCCGACGAGCTGCTGCACACCTCGCTCCCGGACGACCCGTATCTGCGCGGTCTCCTCGACTCCTACTTCCCGAGCGCGCTGCGCGAGAAGTTCGCCGAGCACATCGACAACCACCCGCTGCGCCGCGAGATCATCACGACGGTGCTGGTCAACGACACGGTCAACACGGGCGGTACGACCTATCTGCACCGGCTGCGCGAGGAGACCGGCGCCTCCCTCGAGGAGATCGTCCGGGCGCAGACCGCGGCCCGCGCGATCTTCCGCTCGGCCGTGGTGTGGGACGCGGTGGAGGCGCTCGACAACCAGGTCGAGGCCGCCGTCCAGACCCGGATCCGGCTGCACTCGCGCCGGCTCGTCGAGCGTGGCACGCGCTGGCTGCTCAACAACCGGCCGCAGCCGTTGGAGCTCGCCGAGACGGTCGAGTTCTTCTCCGAGCGCGTCGAGCAGGTCTGGTCGCAGCTGCCGAAGCTGCTGCGGGGCGCGGACCTGGAGTGGTACCAGCAGATCTACGACGAGCTGACCGGCGCCGGGGTCCCGGACGAACTCGCCACGCGTGTGGCCGGGTTCTCCTCCGCCTTCCCGACGCTCGACATCGTCCTGGTGGCCGACCGCATGGGCCGGGAGCCGCTGGATGTCGCGGAGGTCTACTACGACCTCGGCGACCGGCTGCGGATCACCCAGCTCATGGACCGCATCATCGAGCTGCCGCGCGCCGACCGCTGGCAGTCCATGGCCCGCGCCTCCATCCGTGAGGACCTCTACGCGGCCCACGCGGCGCTGACCGCCGACGTGCTCGCGGTGGGCAACGGCACCTCGACTCCCGAGCAGCGCTTCAAGGCGTGGGAGGAGAAGAACGCGGCGATCCTGGGCCGGGCGCGCTCGACCCTGGAGGAGATCCAGGGCTCGGAGGCGTTCGACCTCGCCAACCTGTCGGTGGCGATGCGGACCATGCGGACGCTGCTGCGGACGCATTCGTAGGCGATACGACGACAGAGAGGGGCGCCCCGGGCCGTCATGGCTCGGGGCGCCCCTTTCTTGGCCCGGCTTTTGGTCTGGCTTAGGGAAAATCCGGCAGGTGGCTTACCCAGGGCGGCTAAGCCTTGTGCGGTGACTGTGAACCTCTCCGAGGAGCGAGTGGCCGCTCCCGCCGTGCCGCTCGAGCGGGTCCGGCGGATCGTCCGTGAAGTGGTGAACTTCGGGGTCGTCGGCGGCAGCGGTGTCGTGGTGAACTTCCTCGTCTTCAACGTGCTGCTGCACGGCCTCGGCCGGCGGGCGATGGTGGCGACGGTGCTGGCCAGCCTCGTCGCCATGGGCACGAACTACCTCGGCTTCCGCTTCTTCACCTATCGCGACCGGGATGCGCGCACACGTCAGCAGGTCGTGCTGTTCTTCGTCTTCAGCGCCATCGGTGTGGCGATGGAGAGCGGACTCTTCTACATCGGCTATCACGGCCTCGGCCTTCACGGTCCGCTCGCGTCGAACGCCGTGAAGGCCACGTCGATCGTGCTGGCCTCCGCCTTCCGGTTCCTGGTCTACCGGACGTGGGTGTTCCAGCACGAGGTGCGCTAGACGGCGACCTTCGGCTTCGGCTTGGGCTTCGGCTTCGTCGTCTTGTCGCCGGTGAAGGCCTCGTACTCCTTCAGGACGTCCTCGGTGGGGCCGTCCATGCGCAGTTCGCCGCGTTCCAGCCACAGCACGCGGTCGCAGGTGTCGCGGATCGACTTGTTGTTGTGGCTGACCAGGAACACCGTGCCGGCGTGCTTGCGCAGCTCGCGGATGCGCTGCTCGGAGCGCTTCTGGAAGGCGCGGTCGCCGGTGGCGAGGGCCTCGTCGATGAGGAGGACGTCGTGGTCCTTGGCGGCCGCGATGGAGAAGCGGAGGCGGGCGCCCATGCCGGAGGAGTACGTGCGCATGGGCAGGGTGATGAAGTCGCCCTTCTCGTTGATACCGGAGAAGTCGACGATCTCCTGGTAGCGCTCCTTGATCTGCTCGCGGGACATGCCCATCGCGAGGCCGCCGAGGTAGACGTTGCGCTCGCCGGTCAGGTCGCCCATCAGGGCCGCGTTCACGCCGAGGAGGGAGGGCTGGCCATCGGTGTAGATGGCGCCGCTCTCCACCGGCAGCAGACCGGCGACAGCCTTGAGAAGGGTCGACTTGCCGGAGCCGTTGGTACCGATCAGGCCGATGGCCTCGCCGCGGTAGGCGACGAAGGAGACCTTCTTCACCGCGTGGACCTTGCGCACGCCGGACGCCCGTTCGGTCTTCTCGCGGCGCAGGATGCGGTTGAGGGCGGCGGTCGCGGAGCCGCGGCCGGCTCCGGTGCCGTTGACGCGGTAGACGATGTCGACGTTGTCGGCGACGACGGTGGGGACCAGGCCGGCCGGGGACGCGGTCGGAGACGCGGTCGGGGTTGCGGTGTTCTCGAGGTTCTCAGCCACGGCCGTACGTCTCCTCAGCCTTCCAGAAGTAGATGAAGCCGCCGACGCCGGCGAGCAGGGCCCAGCCCGTGGCGATCAGCCAGACGTGTTGCGGCAGTTGGCTGGAGTGGAAGCTGTCGATCAGCGCGAAGCGCATCAGGTCGATGTAGATGGCGGCCGGGTTGGCCTGGAGGACGGGGACCACCCAGGACGGCCAGTGGGTGTGCTTGGCGGCCAGGTGGTCGATGCTCCACATGACGCCGGACACGTACATCCACGTGCGCAGGATGAACGGCATCAGCTGGGCGATGTCCGGCGTCTTGGCGCCGACCCGGGCCACGATCATCGAGACGCCGGCGTTGAAGGTGAACTGCAGCACCAGTGCCGGGATCGCCAGCAGCCAGGAGACCGACACCGGCACGCCGAAGCAGAGCAGGATCACGACCAGGGCGGCCATCGAGAACAGCAGCTGCTGGAGCTGCTGGAGACAGAAGGAGAGCGGCAGCGCGGCCCGCGGGAAGTGCAGGGCGCGGACCAGGCCGAGGTTGCCGGAGATGGCGCGGGTGCCCGTGAGGATCGAGCTCTGGGTGAAGGTCCAGATGAACACGCCCGTGACCAGGAACGGGACGTAGTCCGGCACGCCCTTCTTGGTGCCCAGCAGCACGCCGAAGATGAAGAAGTACACCGCCGCGTTGAGCAGCGGGTTCATCACCTGCCAGATCTGGCCGAGCTTCGCCTGGCTGTACTGGGCGGTGAGCTTGGCGGTCGAGAACGCGGTGATGAAGTGGCGCCGGGCCCACAGCTGGCGGATGTACGCGGGCAGGGTCGGGCGGGCACCGCTGACGGAGAGGCCGTGGCGGGCGGCTAGGGCCGCGAGGTCGCCTTCGGCGGTCGGGGGGAGGGTCGCCGTCGTCGGAGGCGGTGTGTGGAGGACCTGGCTCACATCCGCTGCTTTCGGTTGGGGGGTGTGTCCGGCACCCGACGTTTCCTTACGCTTCTCTTCACGTTCTCTTACGTCGGGACGGGACCGTATCGTCGCAACGTGAGCGTAGGCCGAGTCGGCGTCGGAACGCAACCGTTTCGTCGTGACGTTCTGCGTGGGGACGGGACCGTATCGTCGTAACGCCCTATGCTGGTTCGCATGACGACGAACGCCGACGAGCCGCAGACCCGTCCGCGCCGCCGGGCCCCCGCCGGAGCCGCCGTGCTCCGGGAGGACGTGACGGAAGCCATCCGGGCGGCCGTCTTCGAGGAGCTCGCGTCCGTCGGCTACGCGCGGATGTCCATCGAGGGGATCGCGCGCCGGGCGGGGGTCGGCAAGACCGCGGTCTACCGGCGCTGGCGCTCCAAGCTGCATCTCGTCCTCGACGTGGTGTCGGCCCTCGCCGTGCAGGGGCTGCCCGCGCCGGACACCGGTGCGCTGGAGGGCGATCTGCGGCTGCTGTACGAGGTGACCTCGCGCGCGCTGCGCCACCCCGTGGCCTCGCAGATCCTCCCGGACCTCCAGGCCGAGGCGGCCCGCAACCCCGAGATCGCCGAAGCGGTGCAGAAGGCGCTGCGGGACGGGCAGGAGGGTGTCGCCAGCAAGATCCTCGTGGCGGCGGAGCGGCGGGGCGAGGTCCGGTCCGGGCTCGATGACGAGCTGGCGCTCGATCTGATCTCCGGGCCGCTGTACTGGCGGTCCGTGGTGATCCGGAGCCCGAAGCTGCCGAAGGGCTACCTGGACGCACTGGCACGCGGGACGGCCGCGGCGCTCAAGGCGCTGTAGCCGGGCAGCCGCCCGGTCGGTTCGGGAGCGGGCGCCGGTCCTGGGCCCTCAGCCGAGCAGTTGACGGGCGAGAGCTGCCAACTCCGGTGCGCGCAGGACCCGTTCGCCGAAGCCGGGAAGCGGGACATGGAGTGCTTCCGTCCATCGGGCGGGGACGGCTTCGACGCCGTGGACCGCTCCCGCGAGGCCGCCGGTGACCGCGGCGACGGTGTCCGTGTCGCCGCCGAGGTCGATCGCGGCGCGTACGGCCTCCTCGTACGAGGAGGTGGTGCGCAGGGCCCAGACGGCGGAGCCGAGGCAGGGCCAGACGGCACCGTTGAACTCCGTCGCCCGGTCGGGGTGCCAGTCGGGGGCGAGGACGGTGGCGTACCTCTGCCGGTGGTCGGGGTGTACCGCGGGGAGCGCGGCGGGGAGGGCGGCGAGCGGGTCGGCGCCGGTCAGGGCCGTGCGGATCAGCTCATGGAGGATCGCGGTGCCTTCCCAGGCCGCCCGGTCGCCGTGGGTGAGGGCGGAGAGGCGGCGGGCGGCGTCCATGGTGAGCTCCCGTCCCTGGGGCGCGAAGAAGACCGCGGAGGGCGCCGCCCGCATCAACGCGCCGTTCCCGGCGGCCCGTTGGCTGGTCTGGAAGTGCAGGGCGGCGGCCAGGTCCCAGGGGTCGCCGCTGCTCAGCACGGCCTCCGTCTGCAGGCCGATGTCCTTGGGGTCCGCGGCGGCCCAGCGCCGGAACCGGCGGAAGACGTCCGGGAGTTCGAGGCCGCCGTGCTCCAGCAGCGACTCGGCGACCAGTACGGCCATCTGCGTGTCGTCGGTCGCCTCGCCCGGCTCCCAGCCGCCGCCCCCGCACATCTCGCCGCCGTACCCCGGGTGGGGAAAGCGGGCGGAGAACGCGCCCTCGGGGCCGAACTCGAAGGGTGCGCCCAGGGCGTCGCCGACGGCGGAACCGATGACGGCGCCCAGGGCACGCGAGGTGAGGTCGGTCATCGGGGCAGGCTAGGGCCTGCCCGGTACGGGCCGTCGGACGGGGCAGCTCCAGCCCGCTCGGAGCCTCTGCCCCTACCCCCGAGCCGCCTCCGGATGCAGTCGTACCCAGCCCTCCCAGGCCGAGGTGATCATGTCCTGGACGTCGTGCTTGGCCTTCCAGCCCAGCTCCGCGGTGATGCGGTCGGCGGAGGCGACGACTCGGGACGGGTCGCCGGGGCGGCGGGGGGTGACGGTCGGGGGGCGGTCGTAGCCCGTGACGGCGTTGATGTGGTCGATCATCTCGCGGACCGAGACGCCCTCGCCGCGGCCGACGTTGAGGGTGAGGTCGCGGCCGGGGGAGGAGCGCAGGGCGCGGGCCGTGGCGACGTGGGCGTCGGCCAGGTCGAGCACGTGGATGTAGTCGCGGACGCAGGTGCCGTCCGGTGTGGCGTAGTCGTCGCCGAAGATGCGAGGGGGCGCGTTGTCCGTGAGCTTCTCGAAGACCATGGGGACCAGGTTGAAGACGCCGGTGTCCGCGAGGTGCGGGGTCGCCGCGCCCGCCACGTTGAAGTAGCGCAGGGACGCCGTGGCCAGGCCCGTCGCCCGGCCCGTCGCGCGGACCAGCCACTCGCCGGCCAGCTTCGTCTCGCCGTAGGGCGACATGGGCACGCACGGCGTCTCCTCCGTGACCAGCTCCACGTCCGGCATGCCGTACACCGCCGCCGAGGACGAGAAGACGAAGGAGGACACCCCGGATGCACCGGGCGCTCCTGGCGTCCCGGCCCCGGTCACCTGCTCCAGCAGGACGCGCAGGCCCTCGACGTTCTCCCGGTAGTAGTGCAGCGGCAGGTCGACCGACTCGCCCACCTGCTTCTTCGCCGCCAGATGCACGACCCCGGTGACGGCGTGGTCCGCGAGGGCGCGCGCCACGCGCTCCGCGTCCAGGATGGAGCCCACGACCAGCGGCACCCCGTCCGGGACGCGCTCGGCGATCCCCGTGGACAGGTCGTCGTACACCACCGCGCGCTCGCCCGCCTCGGTCATCGCCCGTACGACGTGCGCTCCGATGTAGCCGGCACCGCCGGTGATCAGCCAGGTCATGTACGGCCGTCCCCTCGTCAGATGGAGCGAGATGTGCGTGTGGTGCGCGGTCGGACACCGGCTTCAGTCAATCAGGCGCCGGAGCACACCGCGGACAACCGCGACAACTCCCCGTGAGCGGGACACCACGTGCGGTACCGGTTCCGCCGCCTCGTGCCCGGCGCGCACGGCCCGGGCCAGTTCCTCCCGTCCGGCGGTCAGGAGGATGTCGTACGCCAGTCGGTACGCCTCCGTGAGGGCTTCGCCGTCGGGGGCCCGCGGGGCGCGCGGCACGTACACCCGCTCGGGCACGAGCACGATGTCCGGGCTCGCGGCCAGCACGCGCGCGTGGAAGACGACGTTCTCGTGGGCGAAGCGGCCCTCGGGGAAGCGGATGCCGTTGTCGTGCAGGAAGTCGGTGCGGTAGAGCTTGCTGCCGCAGACGGTGTCGTGCACCAGGAGCGGGCGCTGCGCGGGACGCGCGCACAACCCGCTCGCGAGTTCCGCGCGCGCCCCCAGCAGCGCGGTCAGCGCGCCGGGCAGCAGCGTGTCGCCGCCGTCCAGGAACATCACGTACGGCGATGTCACCCGGTCCAGCCCGGTGTTGCGCGGGGTGCCGCGGCCGCCGCTGTGCACCCGGCGGCGGAGCACGCGCACGCGTGGGTCGATCGAAGCGAGGCGGGCCAGCAGTTCCGCGCCGCCGTCCGTCGAGCCGTCGTCGACGACGAGGACCTCACGGACGGCGGGCCCCTGGGCGAGCACGGAGCGCACGGTGGCCCGCACGCGCGGGGCGTCGTCGTAGCCGGTCACGACGGCACAGGCCTGGGGGGCGTGAGGGTCCATGGGGGTCGTGTTCCGGGATCGCGTGAAGGGGCGGTGCTCGATCCGGAAGACGGTGGGAAGCCGCACCGGGTTCATTCGTGGGCGCGGGGCGGGACATCACACCCGGAAGGGGGTACGGCCGTGGCGGTGTGACCTTCCGCCTTCGGCCTTCACGTCGCAGGCGTCAGGAGTTCTCGTCCAGCTGGGCCGAGTCCAGCGCCGTGGTCAGCTCGTCCAGCCGGGCCCGCAGCTCGCGGATCTCGTCCATGTCGAAGGTGGTCGCCGCGGCGATCCGGCGCGGCACCTCCAGCGCACGCTCGCGCAGCGCGACGCCCTCCTCGGTGAGCCGGACCTCCACGGAACGCTCGTCGCGGGCGCTGCGCTCACGGCGTACCAGGCCGGCCGACTCCAGCCGCTTCAGCAGCGGGGAGAGGGTGCCGGAGTCGAGGCGGAGGTGCTCGCCGAGCTTCTTGACGGGCAGGTCGCCGTGCTCCCACAGCACCAGCATCACCAGGTACTGCGGATACGTGAGCCCCAGGTCCTTGAGGATCACGCGGTAGACGCCGCCGAAGGCGCGCGAGGCGGCGTTCAGGGAGAAGCAGATCTGCTGGTCGAGGCGGAGCCAGTCGGTGGTGGGCGGAGGCGTGGTCATGTCTCCAGAGTAGCGCTTGTTCGCCATTTAGTTGTGCACAACTGAATTGTGTGCTCTACTTGTGGTCGTGAGACGGCCCGGGCCGCAGAGAACGGGCCGGCCGCCCCCGTCACCACGTTTGAGAGGGATGGAACCCATGGACGCGCTCTACACCGCTGTCGCCACCGCCACCCACGGCCGCGACGGTCGCGCCGTCAGCAACGACGGTCAGATCGACCTCCAGCTGGCCCCGCCGGCCGCGCTGGGCGGCAACGGTCAGGGCACCAACCCGGAGCAGCTGTTCGCCGCCGGCTACGCCGCCTGTTTCGGCAGCGCCCTCGGTCTCGTCGGCCGCCAGGCCAAGGTCGACGTCAGCGACGCCGCGGTGACCGCCGAGGTCTCCATAGGCAAGGAGGGCGAGGGCTTCGGTCTCGCCGTCGTGCTCCGCGTCGAGCTGCCCGACACCCTGGACGAGGCGACCGGCCGCAAGCTCGTCGAGGCCGCCCACCAGGTCTGCCCCTACTCCAACGCCACCCGCGGCAACATCGAGGTCGAGCTCGTCATCGAGTAGTCGTCGGAGTCGGCACCGCCCCGACGACCCGCGCCAGCACCTCCCCCGTGCGCGCGCTCCACGCCACCACCACCGCCTCCCCGGGCACCCTGTCCTGCCGCGTCAGCAGCAGCCAGCGCACCTGGTGGCGCCGGACCACGGCGGCACGGTCGGCGCGGGTCGACGCCGGGGCGAGATAGGCCCGTACGTCCGGCTCGTGGCCCTGTGCCACAGGTCCGGGCGGGACGAGATTCGCCCCGAACCCCGCGAGCGCCAGGGCGGCGTGGCGGTCGGCCGTGAGGACCACCTCACCGCGTCCGATGTGCCGCGCCGCCCACTCGTACGTCGGCGGCGCCGCCGACTTCGGCACCGTGAGAAGCCCGAGACAGGCCACCGCGGCCACGACCCCGGCGTACCCCCTCCGCCGCGCACCCCACGGCCGGGGCGCCGCCAGGGCCACGGCCGCCGCGCACACCGGCGCCACGAGCCCGGCGAACCCGCCGTACCCGCACGCCGCCACCGCGCAGCCGAGGACGAACATCACCGTCAGCGGATCCCGCTGCCCCCGCGCCCACAGCGCCGGCAGTCCCACCAGCGCCGGCCAGAACCGCCAGGGAACCGGCACCCGCTCCGGCGCGACCAGGTCGAAGTACGGCCACCCCACGGCGACCAGCACCGCCACACCGGCCGTCACCGCCCAGCGCACCCCGACGGCCCGCCCCCACCCCCGCTGCCACCCCGCGACAAAGGCGACGGCCCCCGCGACCGCCCCCACCGCGGTGACCGGATCGACCAGCAGGACCGCCCCGTACAGCACGCCCGGGCCCACGTACCCGGCGATCCCCGGCAGCCCGCTCGGGCCCACATACCGAAGCGCCCCGTCGTTGCGCGCCCGCGCCCCCGTCAGCGCCCAGGCCCACAGGCTCAGCCCGGCCGCGAAGGCCGCCGGGGAGCCGGGGTCCCCGGCCATCAGCACGACCGGCAGCGCCAGGACCGGTGCCCACGGCCGGGGCGTGAGCACCCGCACCAGACGGCCGAGGCCGGTGAGCACCACCAACAGGTTCAGTGGCCCGGCCAGTCGCACGACCTCCCAGCCACCCAGCCCCGTCAGCCGCGCGAACAGGCCCTGCGCCACCGCGTACGGCGAGTAGTACGGGCTGCCCGCACCCGGCAGATCCGCCAGGGGATGCCGCGGATGCCACAGATCCACCCGCAGCCGCTCGATCACCGCCGCGTGCAGCCCCGCCTCGCAGCACAGCGGCGCCGCCCAGTACGCCAGCGACATCACCAGCCAGCACAGGAAGCCGAAGACCAGATACGGGCCGGGACGCCAGGCACGGCCGCCGCGCAGCGCCGTCGCGCCACGAAGAGACCGTCGGCTCAGAAGACCGCTGCTCACCGCACCAGCCTTCCCGTCGGAGCGGGCCGCCGCGCCTCGCATCACACGCCTGGCGCAGCGGCGCTCTCCCCGGCCGCCCGGCGGGTCAGCCGCCGGGGCGGCCTGCCGGACGCCAGGTGTGGGGGCGGGTCGGAGTGGGCCGCGACGGGCTGGAGGGCATGGGAACTCCCCTGGATGAGGACGGCGTTCAGACGGTTTCGGTGACGAGTGACGGGGCCGAGGCCCGCTCCACGGTCGCCTGCGGCGGCAGTTCGAGCGCCGCCGCCGCGGAGGGCACCGGGAAGCGCTCGGCGAGCGGCACGAAGGGTGCCGGTTCGGTCTGGCCCAGCACCACATGGCGTACGACCCGCTCGGCGGCGCGTCCGTCGTCGTAGGGGCAGAAGCGCTCGCGGAACGCCGAGCGCAGCTGAGTGGAGCGCGAGCCCCGCCAGTGGCCGGTGGAGAAGATGTCGGTCAACTCGTCCTCGCTGCGCGCGACCGCGCCCGGCGGGAAGGCACGCAGGTCGAAGTAGGTGCCGCGGGCCGCCTCGTACGCCTCCCGGTCGTCGGAGTGGATCACGATCGGGCGGTCCAGGTTGGCGTAGTCGAACATCAGGGACGAGTAGTCCGTCACCAGGGCGTCCGAGGCCAGACACAGGGACTCGACGCTCGGGTGGTCGGTGACGTCGATGATCCTGCCGGTGCTCGTCGCGAGGGGGCCGCCGTGCCGGTGGTGGGCGCGGGCCAGGACGACGAAACGGGGGCCCAGACGGCGCAGCACGCGGTCCAGGTCGAGGGCGGGGCGCTGGGTGCGGCGGTAGTCGCGGTGGGTGGGGGCGTACAGGATCGCGACCGTGCCCTCCGGGATGCCGAGCGACTCGCGCAGCCGGCGTACGTCCTGCGAAGTCGCCTGCTGGAACACGTCGTTGCGGGGACAGCCGTACTCGAGTGTCGTGTACGTGCCCGGGTAGACGCGCTCCCAGGTCAGGGTGGTGTGGCGGTTGGCGGACAGCAGGTAGTCCCACTTGTCGACATCGTCGAGGAGGGCCGTGAAGTCCATGCCGCGGGCGGCCGCCGGGTGTTCCTGGAGGTCCAGCCCCATGTGCTTGAGGGGCGTGCCGTGCTGGGTCTGGACGAAGACCTGGCCGGGGCGCTTGACCAGGCGGTGGTCGAAGTCGGTGTTGTTGACCAGGTACTTGGAGCGGGCGAGTGCCGTCCAGTACGCGGCCGAGCCGGGGCGCAGCCGGCGGGTGGCGGTGGGGATCGTGTGGTGGTGCTCGGCGCCGGCGATCCACGCCGTGCGGATGTGCGGCGCGTGGGTGCGGAACGCCTGCTCCAGGGCGCCCGGGTTGCAGCCGTGGCCGCGGCTGCCGTAGGCGGCGAAGACGGCGTGGTCCGCGCGCAGGGGGAGGCGGCGCTGGACGCGGTAGTGGAGGCGGAGGGCCGCGATGCGCAGGGCTTTCGCGAGGCGGGTGGCACGGTGGGCGGTCCGGTGGCTGAGCCTCTTGGCCAGCTCCAGTGCGCGGAAGGTGCGATGCAGACCCAGGCGGACCAGGGTGTGGCGCAGGCGGGCGCGCACCGGGACGGGGTGGCCCGGGATGCGGTAACGGCGGTAGTGGGCGCGGGCCTTGCGCAGGAACTCGGCCCGGACGCGGCGCGGCAGCCGGTACCGCTCGGTGAAGACCGTCGACAGGTGGTCGACCATGCGGCGGAACAACACCGGGCGCCACCGGGCGAGTTCGGGGTGCTGGTCGACGTACGCGAAGACCCTGTCGTACTGGTCGAAGACATCGAAGTGGCCGCGGCTCGTGCCGGGGACCGCGCCCTGGCGGCGTCGGCGGTGGTGGACGCACACCCGGTCCAGGGTCGCGAGGGTCTCCGCCGCCATCAGGGCCGGATACGTCCAGGCAATGTCCTGGCAGTGGCCCGACGGGAAGGTGAAGCGCGCGCGCTCCACGAACTCCCGGCGGTACACCCTGTTCCAGGCCGCCGCCCGCAGGCGCAGCAGACCCGGGCGGTCCTCCAGCCGGAAGGGCGCCGGGCCCTCCTCGGTGAGCTGCGTGGCGAAGCCGTCGCGGACCGCCGCGCCCGTCCAGTCGGTCAGCGCGTGGTCGTGGACCAGGACGTCCGGGTCGCCCGTCTCCTTCAGCCGGTCGGCGATCGCCCGCAGCGCGTCCGGGGTGAGGGTGTCGTCGCCGTCCAGGAACACCAGGTAGTCACCGGTCGCCGCCGCCAGACCGGCGTTGCGCGCGCCGCCCGCTCCACGGTTCTCGGCCAGGTGCACCGGCCGCACACGCGGGTCCCGGGCCGCGAACTCGTCGACGATCGCCCCACAGGCGTCCGGCGAGCAGTCGTCGACGGCGATCAGCTCCAGATCAGAACACGACTGGGAGAGCACCGAGTCCAGGCACTCGTGCAGATACGCCTGAACCTTGTATGCGGGGACGATGACACTGAACCTGGGCAAGGCACATCCAAGAGTCGGCGCGGGCGGTGGGCCGTGTCGGCCTTGCCCGGGAACTGCCGGTGATGTGACTTGGTTACGTGGTGTGCGGCATACGGGGGAATTCCCGGTGAGAGCGAAGGGGCGGACCGACCGCGGTCCGCCCCCTCAATTGGGCTGCCGTACGGGCTACTTGACCGCGCCCGCCATCACCCCGGTCACGAACTGCCGCTGGAACGCGAAGAACACGAGCAGCGGGATCACCATCGAGATGAAGGCGCCGGTCGCCAGGATCTCGATGTTGCTGCCGAACTGCCGTACCTGCTGCTGCAGGGCGACCGTCAGCGGCTGCGAGTCGGCGTTGGTGAACACCAGCGCCACCAGCATGTCGTTCCACACCCACAGGAACTGGAAGATGCCCAGCGAGGCGAGCGCGGGTGCCGCCAGCGGCATGACCACGGTCGCGAACAGCCGGGCCTCGCCCGCCCCGTCCAGGCGCGCCGCCTCCAGGAGTTCCCGGGGGATCTCCGCGAAGAAGTTGCGCAGCAGGAAGATCGCGAACGGCAGCCCGAAGGCGACGTGGAAGAGGACGGCGGCGATGATGTCGCCGAAGATCCCGACGTCGCGGAAGAGGAACGTCAGCGGGATCAGCGCGATCTGCACCGGCACCACGAGCAGCCCCACCACGACCATGAACCACGTGTCACGGCCCTTGAAGTCCATCCACGCGAAGGCGTATCCCGCCATCGCCCCGATGATCACGACGAGCAGGGTCGAGGGGACGGTGATCCAGATGGTGTTGAACAGGGAGCTGGTGATCGTGTCGTTCTTCAGGATCGTCTCGTAGCTGTTCGCGGTCAGCTGGCCCGGAGCCGTGAACACCTTCCACCAGCCCGAGGTGGCGATGTCGGTCGGGTCGCGGAACGAGGAGACCAGCAGCCCGAAGGTCGGCACCAGCCACACCAGCGCGATGACGATCAGGAAGACCCGCATCGCCCCGCCGGCCGCCCCGCTCGCCACCCGGGCGGCGAGCGAGCGCTTGGCGCGCACGGTCGTGTCGAGAGAGGTCACCGCTCACGCTCCTTCCGCAGCCGTCGGAGGTTGACCCACATCACCGGCAGCACGAGCAGCAGCAGGATGACGCCGATCGCGCTGCCGATGCCGTAGCTGGCGCCGCCGCCGAACGACGACTGGAACAGTTGCAGCGCCAGCACGTTGGCGTCGTCCTGGCTGGGCTGCGGGGCGATGATGTAGACCAGGTCGAAGATCTTCATCACGTTGATCATCAGCGTGACGAGGACGACGACCAGGACCGGCGCCAGCATGGGCACCGTGACCTTTCTGAACACCTGCCACTCGTTGGCGCCGTCGACCCGGGCCGCCTCCAGGAGGTTGCGGTCCACCCCCGCGAGCCCGGCCGCGATCAGGATCATCGCGAAGCCCGCCCACATCCACACGTACGCCCCGATGATCGCCGGAGTGATCAGTGCCGGGCCGAGCCAGTCGATGCCGTTGTAGGGCGCCGAGAAGTTCGAGCCGGGCAGCCGCAGTTGGGCCCCGTCGGCCTCGCCGGGCAGATTGAAGGTGCCGTCGGCGCCGCTCTTGGTGGAGGCGACCACCTTGCCGTCCTTCACGGCCTCGACCTTCACGCCCTTCAGCGCCTTCTCCCCGGCGTCGATCTGGCCCTTCGTGCCGCCGCCGCCCAGCTTGAAGTCCAGCCAGACGGTGCCCGTGACGCCGTCACCGGTGGCCGCCTTGGCGCCCTCGGGGCTGCCGGGGAGCTTGTTGGGCGCGATACCGACGAGCGGGAGCAGCGCCGGCGTGCCCGCCCGCACCGTGCCGGTCGAGGTGAACGAGCCGTCGCCCGAGGCCTTCAGATCGCTCACCGCCGCGTTCGGGCGGGCCTTCGGATAGACCGAGGAGTCCACGAACGTGTCGTGCACGGTCGTCACCACCGCGTTGGCGACCCCCTGGTCCGGGTCCGCCGAGTACACCAGCCGGAAGATGATGCCCGCGGCCAGCATCGAGATCGCCATCGGCATGAAGACGATCAGCTTGAACGCCGTGCCCCAGCGCACCCGTTCGGTGAGCACCGCGAAGATCAGACCGAGCGCCGTGACCACGGCCGGGGCGACCGCGACCCAGATCGCGGTGTTCTTGACCGCGGTCAGCGTCGCGTCGTTGCTGAAGATGTCGCCGTAGTTGTCCAGGCCGACGAAGCCGGAGCCGTCGGCGTCGTAGAGACTGCGCCAGACCGACCACCCGATCGGGTAGACCACGAGCGCGCCGAGAAGGATCAGCGCGGGCAGCAGGAACAGCACCGCCACCCACAGCCGCGTCTTCGTCACGCTCTTGCGCGGAGACACGGAGGGCGTCGGCAGTGCGCCGGCGCCCTCCGTCGAGTTCGCCACGGAGGCCATGGCGTCAGCCGGCCCCGTACGCCTTGGCGGCGTCGGCCTCCAGCTTCCGCTGGGCGCCCGCGACATCGCTCGGGTTGCTGAGGAAGTCCTGCAGGTCCTTCCACTCGCCGGTGCCCTGTGTGCCGCCGAAGGCCGCCGGTGCCTGGTCGGACATGTCGAACCGGAAGTCGTCACCCGCGTCGATGAGCGCCTTGGCGATCTGCCGGGTCACGTCGTCCTTGTACGTGCTCTGATCCATCTCCTTGTTCGGGGACAGGACACCGCCCTGCGCCGCCCAGACCTCGGCCGCGTCCGTCGAGGCGAGGAAGGTCAGCAGCGCCTGGGCGCCCTTGCTTTCCTTCAGCGCCACGGCCACGTCGCCGCCGCTGACCACCGGGGAGTCGGAGCCCACCGCCGGGAACGGGAACACCTTGGCGTCCGTGCCCACCTTCGCCTTGGTGTCGGCGTTGATGTTCGCGGTGACGAAGTCGCCCTCGAAGACCATCGCGGCCGGGGTGTCACCGGTGAAGGCCTGGGTGACCGACTTCGGGAACTCCGTGTCCAGCGCGCCCTTGCGGCCGCCCGCGAGCAGCTCGTCCTTGCCCCACAGCTCGGCGAGCGTGCTGAGGGCGTCCTTGACGGAAGGGTCCGTCCACTTGATCTCGTGCTTGGCGAGCTGGTCGTACTTCTCCGGACCCGCCTGGGACAGATAGACGTTCTCGAACCAGTCGGTGAGCGTCCAGCCGTCCGCGCCGCCGACGGAGACGGCGGGGGAGCCGGCGTCGGACAGCGTCTGCGCGGTGGAGATGAACTCCTTCCACGTCTTGGGCGTCTCGGAGATCCCGGCCGCCTCGAAGGCCGCGGTGTTGTACCAGATCAGGGACTTGTTGGCGGCCTTCGCGTAGACGCCGTACTGCTGGCCGTCGACGGCCCCGAGGTCACGCCATCCCGGGGAGAAGTTCTTGTCCAACTGCGCCTTGGCTTCCGCGCCGAGGGGCTTGAGCCACTTCTTCTCCGCGAACTGGTGCAACACGCCGACCTGCGGCAGGAACGCCACGTCCGGGGGCTGACCGCCCTCGATCTTGGCGGCGAGGAAGGTGGAGGTGTTGTTGCCGGTCGGTACGAACTTGACCTTGGCGCCGGTGCGTTTGGTGAACTCGTTCAGGACCTTGGTGAAGTTCTCCTGTTCGGCTCCGGTCCAGACGGCGGCGACCTCCAGCGTCTGGCCGTCGAGCTTGGGGAGCGTGACGGAGGTGCCGCCGGTCTCCGTGCCCTTGGTCGGGTTGTCGCTGCCGTTGTCGTCGTCCCCGCCGCACGCGGTGAGCGTCAGGGCTCCCGCCAGGAGGGCGGCGGCTGTCGCGGTGACCCTTCGTGTCCGGTATGTGCTCGTGCTGCGCATCACTGCCCCGTTCTTCGTTCGTCGTCGAACGTCGAGCGCTGTCCCGTGGCTCTGGTCTACGCCGGGGGCCTGGGGTCGGCAAGACCGCGTGCGGTGTCAAGCGGGGGATCGTTGTCGCGTCGTAACGGGACACAGACGTTGGACAGCGCTCGTCGACCGGAACCGCACCGGAACCGGACCGGGACTAGAGAAGCGACGGGACCTCCGTGGCCGCCACCTCGCGGGCCGCCCGCTCCAGCGCGCTCGCCAGCAGTGCCAAGTCCGTCGGCCCGTTGCCCAGTTCCCGTACCGGGCGGCGGGCCGGCGGGTCGCCCATGCGGTGCCAGTCCAGGGGGACCACGGTCGGGCGCAGCGTCGCCGTGCGGGGGATACGTCCGGTGACCCGCCCGCTCTGGAGGGGCGTGACCCTGCCGTCCGAGGAGGCCAGCCGGCCGCGCCCCGGCGCGGGTTCGTCCGGGCCGGATGCCGGGGCGTCCAGGGTGACCCGCAGGGCCGCCCTCCTGGCCGCGTCCGACTCCGCCGTACGACCACCGGAGGCCGCCGCGGCCACCAGGTGGACGCCGAGCCGCTCGCCCTCCCGCGCCACGGCCTCCAGCGCGCGCATCACCGAACCCGCCGAGGGCCGGCCCGGCGAGCCGAGCGCGGGGGAGACCAGGGCGTCCAGATCGTCGACGACCACCACGAGACGGGGCAACGGCGGTGCCGACTCGGTCTGCCGACGGGCCGCGGCGGGCCGCAGACGAATGGTCGAGCTGGGCGGGGTCTCGAGGTCACCGGCTCCCGCGGCGGACCCGCGCTGGGCGACCATACGGCCCGTCAGTTCCCGTCCGGTGTGCCACTCGGCGAAGTCGGAGCGGCCCAGCAGCTCGGCCCGCCGCTTCAGCTCGGCGCTCAGGGACTGGGCGAACTCCCGCATCCGCACGGGGTCGTTGGCGGTGAGGTGGGTGGTGACATGCGGTACGTCCGTACAGACCCGCAGGCCCTCGCCGTGGCCGGCGCCCGCGCCCACGCTGTCCCGGCCGTCCATCAGAACGATGCTCAGCCGGTCCGGCCGCTCGGCGGCGGCCAGCGAGGCGACGACCGCGCGCAGCAGTTCCGTACGGCCGCTGCCCGCCGGGCCCTCGATCAGCAGATGCGGGCCGTCGGCCACGAGGTCCGCGCAGACCGGCCCGCGCGGCCCGGCGCCCAGCACCGCCAGGGCCCGTCCGCCGAGCGCCTCCGTGTCGTCCGCCGCGTCCGCCCAACGCGTCATCAGCGACGCCGGGGTGGCCCGTGCCAGCCCCAACTCGTCCAGCAGCCGCGCCATCTGCGGCAACGGCGCCGACACCCGCGCCTGCCGCTCACCGCCCGCGCCGTCCGTGCGCAACGGTGCCAGTGCCCGCGCGAACCGCTCCGCCCAGGCGGGGGAGACGGCGTCCACAGTGGCGACGGTGCCGTGGCCCACGGGCCCGGTCGTGTGGGTCTGGGGGGCGGGATGACCGGCGGGGACCTCGCCGACGGGACCGCGGTCCGCGGGGCCGGAAGGGCGGCCGGGCGCGAGCGGGTCGTCGGAACTGAGGACGACGGTGCCGTCGGAGCCGAGAGCTCCGCCCCGCGCCACCCGCATCAGCCGCAACGCCGTCGCCACGTCCCCGCTGAGCAGCGCGACCGCGCCGCACTCCCGGAACGCCGGGGACGCCGCGCACGCCGTCTCGTACGTCTCCGTCACCGGCGACGCGGGCGAGGCCGGTGCCGTCTCGGCGAGACACACCACGTGTATCCCGGCCCGCGGGCCCTCCAGCGCCAGCCGCGCCACGGCCTCGCGCACATCGGCGCCGCCGGGGTCGCTGTCCACGAGGAGGACGGTGTACGGCCCTTCGAAGCCGGGTGCCCTGTCGGCCCTGTCGTCGTCGCGCGCCCAGGAGGGCCGCCGGGTCGCGCCGCGGGCCTCGGCCGGGGTGACGCCTCGGCTGTCGCTCTCGCTGCGGGCACGGGTCGCGTCGCGCCCCCGGTCCTGCTCCGGCAGCCCCTTGCCGCCGGGCCCCTGAGCGGGAAGCCCCGGTCGGCCCTTCGCTCCCGTCGGCTGCGGTGTCTCGTCCAGGCGTCGCAGGAGCTCCTCCGTGCGGGCCGTCGCCTGTTCGCGGTCGTAGGCGAGGAGGAGGCGGCAGTCCTGGCCGTGGGCCGGGCGCAGATGCGGGAGCCAGCCCAGCCAGGACCACTCGGCGGTGCGCTCGGCCACGGGACGGGAGCGGTCGGCGCTGATCAGGACTATCTCGAGGGTGTCGGGGGAGTGCAGCGCGGCGAGTTGGGCCACCACCGCGCGGGCCAGCCCGGCCAGCCGCGCGCGCGGGCCCGCCAGCCCCAGCGCACCCACCTCGCGCAGATCGGCGGTGACCGGCACCGCGGGCAGCAGCCCCGAGCCGTCGGGTGCCGCCCGGTCCGCCGTGCCCAGCCGCACCGTGAGCGCCTCCGGGTGGTCCGGTCCGCGCTCCCAGAGACGCGGTCCGGGGCCCAGCGCGGTCAGCAGCAGTGCTGCCGGGTCCGGCCAGGTCTCCGGCTGCTGCGGGGTGACGGGCGAGGGGACGGGCGGGGTGTCGGCCACTTCCTCGTCGTACGTCTCGCTCCCGGCCGCGGTGCTCTGCTCACCGCGGCCGCCGGTCAGCTTCCGTGCCCACGCGCCGAGGCCTCCGCGCTTGCGCACGCCCTGCGGTACGTCGGTGCCCCGCAGGGGGGTGCCCTTGCGGCGGCTGCCCGCCGGGGTGTCCACGGCGCGGGTGTGCTCGTCGCCGGAGCCGGAGCCGGAGCCGGAGCCGGAGCCGGAGCCGGTGGCCGCGGAGGCGTGTGCGGTGTCGGTCGGCACGCCGTGGTCCGGGGTGGACCGGGAGCCGGACGTCCCGCCGGGTGCGCGGGTGTCTCCGGGGCCGGAGGTCCCGCCGGACGCGGCGGTGCCACGAGGGGCGGCGGGGCCGCCGCGCGTGGCCGCACCGTGTTGCGGTCCGCCGGAGGCCGGAACGCCGTCCGGGCCGGGGTGGCCGCTCGCGGCACCCCCGTCGTCGGAGGCCGGGCCGCCCGCGGTCGCCGGACCCCCGTAACCCCCGTCGGAGGCGCGCACGCCGAGCCGTCCGCCGTGGGTCTCGCCACTGCCCCCGGCGCCCGCGCCCGGCGCCCCGGAGAGCCCCGCGACCCCGGACACCCGCCGGCGGGACACGGGGCCCTTGGCCTCGTACGCCCGCGCCCCTCTGCTCTCGATCCGTGGTGCCTGTCCCTGGCCGGGCACGACAGGCTGGTCCACGTCCTGCGGCACCGGCGCGGTGCTCAAGTCGGCGGTGCCGTAAACGGACCGCGTCGGTCCGGAAGGTGCCCCCGAACCGGTGTCGGTCTGCGTCGGAGGCGCCACGCGCACGTGCCCCTCGCCGTCCGGCGCCGTGCGCAGCCGCGCGCCCGGGCCGCCGGGCGGAGCCAGCCGGAGGGCCGACTCGCCGACGCGCAGCAGCGCGCCCGGTGCGAAGCGGACCGGGCGGGTGCCCACGCGGACGCCGTCGAGGACCGTGCCGTTGGTGGAGTCGAGGTCGGCGACCGAGACACGGCCGTCGGCGGCGACCGTCACCGCGCAGTGCAGCCGGGAGACGTCCGGGTCGTCGAGCGGGACGTCGGCGTCGGCGGAGCGGCCGATCTCGATGCGGCCGCCGTGCAGGAGATGGACCCCGCCCGCGTCCGGCCCGGCGACCACGTCGAGGCGGGTGGGCGCGTCGTCCACCTCGGGGTGCGGCTCAGGGTCGGTGGGGGCGCCGAGGGAGAGCACGGCGCCGTCGGTCAGCGGGGGCTCGCCGATGGTGCAGCGCTGGGCGTCGAGCCGTTCGGCACCGGCGTACAGCACGGGCTGTCCGGTGCCGGAGGTGAGCGGGCCGTCGCCGGAGACCGCGGAGGCCAGTGCGGACGTTATCGCCGCCAGGGCCGTACCGGCGGGTGCTGTGACCAGCACGTCGCAGCTCGCGGCGCGGACGTGGGCCTCGGCAGGCGGGCCCAGCGGGTCTACGACGGTCAGCCGGATCTGCATCGCCGTCAGCGGTCCCTTCTGCCCGGGCGCGGACTGTCCCCCACCCCACACGAGCACATCGGCCAGTACTGGAGGCATCCTCGCACCTGCCACTGACAACGCGCCCCGCTCCCGAGGATAAGTGATCTTGATTGGTCAGCTCTGCCCCTAAAAGTGCCTGACCAGTGCATCGTCGACGATCACTTGAGATCGGTCACGTCACCCTTCGGCAACCAGGAGACCGAGTCGGGCGTCTTTCCTGCGAACAGGCTTCGCAACGCCTACGTAGTGCTCAGGGAGACGGCACTACAGTGGACCGGAACACAGGCAAGCAGCAGGGAGCGCATGACGTGCGGCCGGTAGGCAGCAAGTACTTCCTCGAGGAGCCGCTGGGGCGCGGTGCCACGGGGACCGTGTGGCGTGCCCGCCAGCGTGAGGCCGCGGGCGCCGAGGCCGCCGTGCAGGGGCAGGCCGGCGAGACAGTCGCGATCAAGGTCCTCAAGGAGGAGCTCGCGAGCGACCCGGACATCGTGATGCGGTTCCTGCGGGAGCGCTCCGTCCTGCTCCGGCTCACCCACCCGAACATCGTGCGAGTGCGCGACCTGGTCGTCGAGGGCGATCTGCTCGCCCTGGTCATGGACCTCGTCGAGGGCCCCGACCTGCACCGCTACCTCCGGGAGAACGGCCCCTTCAGCCCCGTCGGCGCCGCCCTGCTCACCGCGCAGATCGCCGACGCGCTCGCCGCCAGCCACGCCGACGGCGTCGTCCACCGCGACCTGAAGCCCGCCAACGTCCTGCTCAAGCAGCACGGCGGCCAGATGCACCCGCTGCTCACCGACTTCGGCATCGCGCGCCTCGCCGACTCCCCGGGCCTGACCCGCACCCACGAGTTCGTCGGCACGCCCGCGTACGTGGCCCCCGAGTCCGCCGAGGGCCGCCCGCAGACCTCCGCCGTCGACATCTACGGCGCCGGCATCCTGCTGTACGAGCTGGTCACCGGCCGCCCGCCGTTCTCCGGCGGCTCCGCCCTGGAGGTGCTCCACCAGCACCTGAGCTCCGAGCCCCGGCGCCCGTCCACGGTCCCCGACCCGCTCTGGACGATCATCGAGCGCTGTCTGCGCAAGAACCCCGACGACCGGCCCAGCGCCGAGAACCTCGCGCGCGGTCTGCGGGTCGTCGCCGCGGGCGTGGGCGTGCACGCGAGCTCCGCGCAGATCGCCGCCGCCGAGAACGTCGCGGCCCTCCTCGCGCCCGACCCGGCCCCCGCGGCCGTACCGGGCTCCGCCGACCCCACCCAGGTGATGCAGCACGGTGCGGGCGCGTACGACCCGAACGCCGCGACCAACGTCCTGCCGCACGTGGGTGCCGCCGACCCCACCGCCGTCCTGCCGAACCGCGGCGCCGCCGACCCGACGGCCGTCCTGCCGCCGGTGCCGCCGGGACAGCCGGGCCAGCAGGGACAGGGCGGACCCGAGGACCCGCACCCCTGGCAGAACCAGCTGCGCGCGGCCCGCGACCGCAACGAGCAGACGCAGGTCCAGTACCTCGACCCGAACCAGGACCCGCTGCGCCGCCGCCCCCAGCGGCAGGTCGCCCGCCCGCAGCAGCCGCCGCAGCGCCAGCAGCGCCCACAGCCCCAGCAGCCCCAGCAGGGCTACGGCGGTCATCCGCAGCAGCAACAGCAGCCCCAGCGGTATGCGCCGCCGCCGCAGCCCCAGCCGCAGCCGCAGCGGTACGCACCGCCCCAGCAGCCGCAGCAGCCGCAGCGTGAGCCCCGCCAGCCGCGGCAGCGCAGCTCCAGCCCGATGCGGATCCCGGGTCTGGGCTGCCTCAAGGGCTGCCTGTTCACGATCGTCATCCTCTTCGTCGCGGGCTGGCTGATCTGGGAGCTGAGCCCGCTCCAGGACTGGATCGGCACGGGCAAGGGCTACTGGGACCAGATCGGCGACTGGATCGGCACGGTGTCCGGATGGATCGGGGACCTGGGCGGCGGCTCCGGCGGCCAGTAGCCCCCGTAGGCCGCCGGATCGGCGACGACTCTGGAGATTTGTCGACACCTGGCGGGTGATTTCGGCCTCCGTGGTGAAGGTCGGCTCTTCGGACGCGTATTTTTGTCGGCTGGGGGTCTGGGGGTTATCCCCCAGGACGGCGCAGCGTCGCCAACACGCGTCTGTAGGAGCAGCCTTGGCACGGAAGATCGGCAGCCGGTACACCGCCAACCAGATCCTGGGGCGGGGCAGTGCCGGCACGGTGTGGCTGGGTGAGGGGCCCGAGGGGCCCGTCGCCGTCAAGCTGCTGCGCGAGGACCTCGCGTCCGACCAGGAGCTCGTCGGGCGGTTCGTGCAGGAGCGCACGGCACTGCTCGGGCTCGAGCACCCCAACATCGTCTCGGTCCGCGACCTCGTGGTGGACGGCAACGACCTCGCGCTCGTCATGGACCTCGTCCGCGGCACCGACCTGCGCACCCGGCTCGACCGGGACAAGCGGCTGGCGCCCGAGGCGGCGGTGGCGATCGTCGCGGACATCGCGGACGGGCTGGCGGCGGCCCACGCGGCGGGCGTCGTGCACCGGGACGTCAAGCCGGAGAACGTACTCCTCGACATGCAGGGCCCCCTGGGGCCCGGCGGCTCGCACCGGGCGCTGCTGACGGACTTCGGGGTCGCCAAGCTCATCGACACCCCGCGCCGCACCCGCGCCACGAAGATCATCGGTACGCCGGACTATCTGGCGCCGGAGATCGTGGAGGGACTGCCGCCGCGCGCGGCCGTGGACATCTACGCGCTGGCGACGGTGCTGTACGAACTGCTGGCGGGCTTCACGCCCTTCGGCGGCGGACACCCGGGCGCGGTGCTGCGCCGCCATGTGACCGAGACCGTGGCGCCGCTCCCCGGCATCCCCGACGAGCTGTGGCAGCTGCTCGTGCAGTGCCTCGCCAAGGCGCCGGCCTCCAGGCTGCGCGCCTCCGAACTGGGGGCGCGGCTGCGGGAGCTGCTGCCGTTGCTCGTCGGCATGCCGCCGCTGGACGTGGACGAGCCGGACGCGGAGGACGACGAGGAGGAGCCCTACGAGGCGCCCTCGGAGCAGCCCGCGTCCTCGGCGCCGGTACGGCGCGGCGCGGTGCCGTTGGTGCCGGGGGCGAAGCCGGCCGACTCCAACCGGGACACCCATACGTCGATGAGGGTGCCGGCCCCGGACGAACTGGCGGGAGGCGCGCGGGGGACGGCACGGGTGCCGCGGGCTGCGGGGGCCCCTCGGCCCGGTTCCGCGCGCAACCGGGCCGCGACCCGTCGGCGCCGGGTCGTGGTGAGCGTCGCCGCGGTGGTGCTCGTGGCCGCGGCCGGGGTGGGCACATGGGCGGCCACCTCGGGGGACGACGCGGGAACTCCCCAGGACACGAAGAACTCGGCACCGGCGTCTCCGTGACGGCGGGTGGGGGTGCGCGCCGGATTTCCCGCCCCGATACCGCTCGGCGCTGGTCGGTTGCCACAGCCGTTAGGCTGGAGGCGTGGCAGTCGTCGATGTATCCGAAGAGCTCAAGTCCCTCTCCTCGACCATGGAGTCGATCGAGGCCGTTCTGGACCTCGACAAGCTGAGGGCAGACATCGCCGTGCTCGAGGAGCAGGCGGCCGCGCCGTCCCTGTGGGACAACCCGGACGAGGCGCAGAAGATCACCAGCAAGCTGAGCCACCTGCAGGCCGAGGTCAGGAAGGCCGAGGCGCTGCGCGGGCGGATCGACGATCTCTCCGTGCTCTTCGAGATGGCCGAGGAGGAGGACGACCCGGACACGCTCGCGGAGGCCGAGTCCGAGCTCGTCTCCGTCAAGAAGGCGCTGGACGAGATGGAGGTCCGGACGCTGCTGAGCGGTGAGTACGACGCCCGCGAGGCGCTCGTCAACATCCGCGCCGAGGCCGGTGGCGTCGACGCCGCCGACTTCGCCGAGCAACTCCAGCGCATGTATCTGCGCTGGGCCGAGCGCCACGGCTACAAGACCGAGGTCTACGAGACGTCGTACGCCGAAGAGGCCGGCATCAAGTCGACCACCTTCGCCGTACAGGTGCCGTACGCCTACGGCACGCTCTCCGTCGAGCAGGGCACCCACCGGCTCGTCCGGATCTCGCCCTTCGACAACCAGGGGCGCCGCCAGACCTCCTTCGCGGGTGTGGAGATCCTTCCCGTCGTGGAGCAGACCGACCACGTCGAGATCGACGAGTCGGATCTGCGCGTCGACGTCTACCGCTCCTCGGGCCCCGGCGGCCAGGGCGTGAACACGACGGACTCCGCGGTCCGGCTCACCCACCTCCCCACCGGCATCGTGGTCTCCTGCCAGAACGAGCGCTCGCAGATCCAGAACAAGGCCACGGCCATGAACGTCCTGCAGGCCAAGCTCCTCGAGCGGCAGCGCCAGGAGGAGCGGGCGAAGATGGACGCCCTCAAGGACGGCGGCAGCTCCTGGGGCAACCAGATGCGTTCGTACGTCCTGCACCCGTACCAGATGGTCAAGGACCTGCGCACCGAATTCGAGGTCGGAAACCCGCAGGCCGTGCTCGACGGCGAGATCGACGGTTTCCTCGAAGCGGGAATTCGCTGGCGCAAGCAGCAGGAGAAGTAAGTTTGTCGACAAGGCAACTACTGCCCCCGTGGCGGTAGTTGCCTTTTCTGTGCCCGGATGTCTGGGTTTTACATCACACTCACAGGCTCCATCCCCCGGCAAAGAACCCTTACCCGGACATCGCGTACGCAACGGCCTTGACGTTGCTTTGAAAAATGGGAAGGGTTACGCGCGGCATGCGTATCTCTGGGGCGCATGTGAACCGGGGGACCCGAGCGCAGCCGCCCCCGTCGATCACGGCCCCCGAGCGCCGCCTCACTGACGATGAGCTACTGGGGGTAGCAACCTTATGACCAAGAAGACGCGCATCCGGATCGCGCGCATAGCCGCCGGTGCCGTGATCGCGGCCGGCGCTTCCCTGACCGCCGCGGGTGCCGCCTCCGCGGCCGAGACGGACGACTGCCTGCTCGGCATCCTGTGCGGCGAGGAATCGCCGACCCCGGATCCGACGCCGACGGACACGGTCCCCACCGACCTCCCGACGGACCTCCCCACGGACGAGCCGCCGATCACCGAGGAGCCCACCGACGAGCCCACCGAGCCGACGGAGGAGCCCACCGAGGAGCCCACCGAGGACCCGACGGACGAGCCCACCGCTGACCCGACCGACGACGGCAACAACGGCGGCGGCAACGGCAACGGGGGCGGCAACAACGCCGACCCCGACGGCGGCTCCGACACCTCCGCCCAGCAGCAGGGCTCCTCGTCCCTGACCGACACCGGCTCGGACACCTCCACCGACACGTCGGCCCAGGGCGGCGGCGCCGAGCTCGCCGAGACCGGCGCGGGCGACAAGACCACGTTCCTGGTCATCGGTGCCGCGACGATGATCGCCGGCGGTATCGGCTTCCGTATCCTGCCGCGCCTCGTGGGCGGCCGCGGCGGTGCCGCCGCCTGACGGTGACCCCGCGCACACGACAGGTGTGCAAGGCGTACGACGAGGGGCCCGGAGCGAGTGATCGCTCCGGGCCCCTCCGGCGTTCCCTACGGGCGCCTACGCGGTCTGGTGGGCCAGCAGGGCCAAGGCCGCGATCAGCACCGCGAGCAGAGCGATCAGCGTCATGGGGTTGAGCTGGCCGAACAGATTGTCCTGGGTGAGCCGCTCACGGTTCGCGCGGCAGACGGGGCAGCGGCCCTCATTCACGGGCGCGGCGCAGTTCGCGCACACCAGCCGGTCGTACGTCATGCGCTCGCCCTCCTAGTGCCGGTTCCTACTACAGAACGCTCTCGGGGTCCGGAACGTTCCCCCTCCACTGTGCCAGGTTCCTCCGGAAACGGCTCGAGCGCTCTCGGAGTGACCCCCTGAGCAGGTACACAAAAGGCACAACCAGCACGCAACCGCGACCGGCGCCTGCGCCCGCACACCCCGGTCGCGTATGGTCACGCTCATCTACCCCCGGCTAACCGTGGTGCATCCGTGATCCGATTCGACAACGTCTCCAAGGTCTACCCCAAGCAGACCCGCCCCGCACTCAGGGATGTGTCCCTGGAAGTGGAGAAGGGCGAGTTCGTCTTCCTCGTGGGGTCCTCCGGCTCCGGAAAGTCCACCTTCCTGCGGCTGGTGCTCCGCGAGGAGCGGACCAGCCACGGCCAGGTGCACGTCCTGGGCAAGGATCTCGCACGCCTCTCCAACTGGAAGGTGCCGCAGATGCGCCGCCAGCTGGGGACGGTGTTCCAGGACTTCCGGCTCCTGCCGAACAAGACGGTCGCGGAGAACGTGGCCTTCGCGCAGGAGGTCATCGGCAAGTCGCGCGGCGAGATCCGCAAGTCCGTGCCGCAGGTGCTCGACCTCGTCGGGCTCGGCGGCAAGGAGGACCGGATGCCGGGCGAGCTGTCCGGTGGTGAGCAGCAGCGCGTGGCCATCGCGCGGGCCTTCGTCAACCGGCCCAAGCTGCTGATCGCCGACGAGCCCACCGGCAACCTCGACCCGCAGACCTCCGTCGGCATCATGAAGCTCCTCGACCGGATCAACCGGACGGGCACCACCGTGCTGATGGCGACGCACGACCAGAACATCGTGGACCAGATGCGCAAGCGCGTCATCGAGCTGGAGCAGGGCCGCCTCGTCCGCGACCAGGCGCGCGGCGTCTACGGCTACCAGCACTGACCGCACAGTCCACGGAAAGGCCCAACCAGACGCCATGCGCGCCCAGTTCGTACTGTCCGAGATCGGTGTCGGTCTCCGTCGCAATCTGACGATGACCTTCGCCGTCGTCGTCTCCGTCGCCCTGTCACTCGCCCTGTTCGGCGGGTCGCTCCTCATGAGCGACCAGGTCAACACCATGAAGGGCTACTGGTACGACAAGGTCAACGTCTCGGTCTTCCTCTGCAACAAGAGCGACGCCGAGTCCGACCCCAACTGCGCCAAGGGCGCGGTGACCGACGACCAGAAGAAGGAGATCCTCGGCGACCTGGACAAGATGCCGGTCGTCGAGAAGGTCACCTACGAGTCCCAGGACGCGGCGTACAAGCACTACAAGGAGCAGTTCGGCGACTCCCCGCTGGCCGCCTCCCTCACGCCGGACCAGATGCAGGAGTCGTACCGCATCAAGCTGAAGGACCCGGAGAAGTACCAGGTCGTCGCGACCGCCTTCGACGGCCGCGACGGCGTGCAGTCCGTCCAGGACCAGAAGGGCATCCTGGACAACCTCTTCGGCCTCCTCAACGGCATGAACTGGGCCGCGCGCGCGGTCATGGCTCTGATGCTGGTCGTCGCCCTGATGCTGATCGTCAACACGGTGCGCGTCTCCGCGTTCAGCCGACGGCGCGAGACCGGCATCATGCGCCTGGTCGGCGCCTCGGGCTTCTACATCCAGGCCCCCTTCATCATGGAGGCCGCGGTCGCCGGGCTCATCGGAGGCACGGTCGCCTGCGGATTCCTGGTGGTCGCCCGGTACTTCATCATCGACCACGGCTTGGCCCTGTCCGAGAAGCTCAACCTGATCAACTTCATCGGCTGGGACGCCGTACTGACCAAACTCCCGCTCATCCTGGCGACAAGCCTGCTGATGCCGGCCCTGGCGGCGTTCTTCGCGCTGCGCAAGTACCTGAAGGTGTGACTCATGCCAAGAGGGCCGTACGGGCAACCGCCCGTGCGGCCCTTCGCGTTGTCCTAGACTCACCCGCATGTCAGGCCGAGACCTGTTCTGTCAGCCCCGTCGCATCGGCCGCGGGGCGGCCCTGACGTTGGTGTTCGCGAGTGTGCTGGTGGCGGGGGCCGCGACCGGGTCGTTGCCCGAGGCCGACCGGAAAGGTACCCAGGACAGGGCGGGTTCGGCCGTGCCGGCCGAGCGGCAGGAGAATGTCGCCGAGGCCGCCGCCGAGGCCATGGCCGCGGGGAAGTCGCCCGTGGAGGCGGCCGAGCGGGCCGTCAGCCGTAGTGGGGACCGGTGGGGTGCCGTCTACTCGCCGGGGGAGTACGAGGAGTTCGAAGAGGCCCTCGACGGGCGGTACACCGGCGTCGGGCTGTGGGCGCGGCGGGAGCGGGGCGGGCGTATCGAGGTGACCAAGGTGCGGGCCGGGTCGCCCGCGGCCGTCGCCGGGATCCGGGCCGGGGACCAGTTGCGCAGTGTCGACGGGCGGAAGGTCGACGGGCGGCCCGTCACCGAGGTGATCTCCTTACTGCGCGGTGACGCCACCGACGCGGCGGCCGGTACGGCGGTCACGCTCGGGCTGGAGCGGGGCACGCGCGCGTGGGACGAGACGGTGCGACGGGCCCGGCTGTCCACGGACTCGGTCACCGTCCGGCAGCTCGCGGGCGGGATCACCGTCATCAAGATCGACTCGTTCACCAAGGGCTCGGGCGACGCCGTCCGCACCGCCGTACGACAGGCCCCCGCCGCCTCCGGCGTCATCCTCGACCTGCGCGGCAACTCCGGCGGCCTGGTCACCGAGGCCGTCACCGCCGCCTCCGCCTTCCTCGACGGCGGTCTCGTCGCCACCTACGACGTCGACGGCGCCCAGCAGGCCCTGCACGCCGACCTCGGCGGCGACACCACCAGACCCCTGGTCGCGCTCGTCGACGGCGGCACGATGAGCGCGGCCGAGCTGCTCACGGGTGCGTTGCAGGACCGGGGGCGCGCGGTGGTCGTGGGGTCCCGCACCTTCGGGAAGGGCTCGGTGCAGATGCCCAGCCGGCTCCCCGACGGGTCAGTGGCCGAGCTGACCGTGGGGCACTACCGGACGCCGTCCGGACGCGGTGTCGACGGCGCGGGCATCACCCCCGACCTGGACGCCGACCAGCAGATGATCGAGCGCGCGGAGACGGTCCTGAGCGGACTGGGCCCCCCGTCGTAAACGACTTCCCGTACACCCCCTCCGTAGTGCGAAAATGGACGGCACTATGAGCAAGGGAATGTACGTACCGAAGGAGTCCCAGCCCAAGCAGGGCGGGACGGCCGCCAAGGGCCGGGACGGCGAGAAGGGCGGCAAGCGCAAGATCGTCGCCCAGAACAAGAAGGCCCGCCACGACTACGCGATCATCGACACCTACGAGGCCGGCATCGTGCTGACCGGCACGGAGGTCAAGTCGCTGCGCGAAGGACGGACCTCGCTGACCGACGGCTTCGTCCAGATCGACCAGGGGGAGGCGTGGCTGCACAACGCCCACATCCCCGAGTATCACCAGGGCACCTGGACCAACCACTCCGTGCGCCGCAAGCGCAAGTTGCTCCTGCACCGCGAGGAGATCGACAAGCTGGAGTCGAAGGCCCAGGAGACGGGTCACACGATCGTGCCCCTCGCCCTGTACTTCAAGGACGGCCGGGCCAAGGCCGAGATCGCCCTCGCGCGAGGAAAGAAGGAGTACGACAAGCGGCAGACCCTGCGTGAGCAGCAGGACCGGCGGGAGTCGGACCGGGCGATCGCGGCGGCGAAGCGGAGGCAGCGGGGCCAGTAGGAATAGGCTGGCACCCCGGTGCGTTGGTCACGTACGATGGGTCCTGCACCTCAGCGAAGGTGCGCCCCCCTCTCCGGAGGGATTGAAAAAACAACATGGGGATGATCGGTTTCGACAGCGGATGTCGAAGCAGGGGAAGCGTGTCGAGGAAGCGGCAATGATCTCGTAAACCATATGTCGCAACCAATAATCGCCACTAACAAGAGCGATTCCCGCGCCTTCGCCCTCGCTGCCTAATAAGCAGTGAGCGGAGGCCCATAACGGGTGTCAGCCCGGGAGTGTTCCCGACCCGGATCCTGGCATAATTTAGGGAACTAAACCATCGAGCCCGGTCACGGGGTTCGATGGGAAATCAAACAGTGACTGGGCCCGTCGGCGACTTGTTCGCGTGATTGCCGGGGCCGAGAAAATCACAGCGAACTGCACACGGAGAAGCCCTGATTCTGCACCGTTGGACGCGGGTTCGATTCCCGCCATCTCCACCATTTCCCATGTGGGCGAGGCCCCGTAGCTTTCGAGCGGCGGGGCCTTTGCCATGCCGCCATGACCCACGGACATGCCTTGACCGACGAAACCGAACCCCGGCAGCTACTGCTGCGCGCCGACGCGGATCTGCCGTGGGACGACCTGCCCGCCGACCTCACCGACCGGCTGCGCGCGTGGATCCTGGCCCGCCCTCCCGGCGGCTTCACCGACCGCCCGGCTCTGCGCAGGCACGTCAAGCAGGGGTTGGAGGTGGCCCGGGCGCTGGCGAACCGGCTCGGTCCCGCATGGGTGGTGCGGTACCGGGACGAGCGACACCGCACCGACAAGACCGTGTGCTGGGGGTGCGGGCAGCTGTACTGGTCCCTCGACGCGCACGGTACGCCTCCGCACCCGCTGCACCTTGTCGTCGAGTGCGAATACAAGTGGCACCCGCTGCGCGCCGAGGGCTTCGGCGACTTCGCCCCCGACGACCCCGCCGCCGCCCTCGATCTCTCCGACGGGCTGGTGGACGACCTGAACCGGTGGGCGCGGGACATCACCGCCGCCATGGACACCTGGCTGACGGACCGGGACGACGCCGCGCTCACCGCGGCCCACGACCGACTGCGGGACGTGGGCCGGGAGTTGACCGAGCGGGTCGCCCGTGAGCTGGGTCCGGGGCGGACGGTGACCTACGGAGGGGTCTGGTAGCCCCACGGTCGGCCCGCCCGTTGTGGTGCGCCACCCCATATCGAGGGTTCGTTCACGCTTCTACGGTCCCTCCCCATGACACAGACCAGAGCCGCGACCCTGCTCACCGTCCTGACGGCCCTCCTCGCCGTCCTCCTGACCCCGACGCCCGCCTCCGCCGCCTCCGTCCAGGAGGTCACCGGGTTCGGGACCAACCCCGGCGCGCTGCGGATGTTCCGGTACGTCCCCGACGGGCTGCCCGCCGGGCGGCCGGTCGTCGTCGCGCTGCACGGGTGCACCCAGAACGCCGCCGGATACGGCACCGGCAGCGGGTGGACGCAGCTCGCCGACCGGTGGGGCTTCTCCGTGGTGCTGCCGCAGCAGCAGTCCGCCAACAACGCCTCGCTCTGCTTCGACTGGTTCCAGAGCGGCGACATGGCACGCGGCCAGGGCGAGGCCGCGTCCGTCGCGCAGATGGTGGAGCGGCAGGTCGGCGATGTCTCCGGGGGGCCGGTGTACGTCACCGGGCTGTCCGCCGGGGGCGGGCTCGCCGCCGTGATGATGGCCGCGTATCCCGAGAAATTCGCGGCGGGCGGGATCGTCGCCGGGCTGCCGTACGGGTGTGCGCAGGCCGCCGGGTCGCCGTATGTGTGCATGTACGTCGGGGCCACGCAGACGCCGGACCAGTGGGGCGACCGGGTGCGGGCCGCGCGGCCCGGGTATGCCGGGCCCTGGCCGAGGCTGGTCGCGTTCCAGGGGACCGCCGACTACACCGTGAAGCCCGTGAACATGAGCGACCTCGTGGAGCAGTGGACCGATGTGCAGGGCGGCGACCAGGTCGCGGACGTGAGTGACACCGTCGCCGGGTATCCGCATCGGACGTACACGAACGCGGGCGGCACCACCGTCGTGGAGACGTACAGCGTCACCGGCATGGGGCACGGGCAGCCCGTCGACCCCGGCAGCGGGAGCGCGCAGTGCGGGACCGCGGGGGCGTACATCCTCGATGTGAACCTGTGTGCCGCGTACCGGATGGGTGCGGTGTGGGGGCTGAACGGCTGAGAGGCGTTCTGGTGAGGAGCGCCGGGATCCGGAATGCTCGGCCGGCATGAACCCCCACAGAGGCAAATGGACTTGGGCCGTCACCGTGGCGCTCGTCGCCGCCGTCCTCGGCCCCGGCGCGCAGGCCGGAGCGGACTCGGACCGCTCCGGCCTTCCCGAGGCCATCGACACCGTCCTGGGCGACGCCCGTATGGAGGGCGGGGTGGCGAGTGTCGTCGTCGCCGATGCCGCGAGCGGTGAGCTGCTGTACCAGCATCTGCCGAGCACCCGACTGATGCCCGCCTCCAACACCAAGCTGTCCACCTCGGCCGCCGCGATGGAGATCCTCGGCCCCGGATACCGGTTCACCACGGACGTACTGGCGAACGGGCGACGGTCCGGCTCCGTGCTCCGCGGCGACCTCTACCTCCGCGGCACCGGCGATCCGACCCTGCTCGCCGCCGACTACGACAGGCTCGCCGCCCAGGTCGCCGCGTCCGGTGTCACCCGCGTCGACGGGCGGCTGATCGCCGACGACACCCGGTTCGACGCGCAGCGGCTCGGGCGCGACTGGGCCTGGGACGACGAGTCGTACTACTACGCGGCGCAGATCAGTGCGCTGAGCGTGGCCCCGGACACCGACTACGACACCGGGACCGTGATCGTGACGGTTGTCCCGGGGGCGGCGGCGGGGGACGAGCCGGTCGTCACCGTCACACCCGACACCGACTACGTCGACATCGAGGTGCGGGCCACGACCGTCGCCGCCGGTGGTGCGAACGCCCTCGCCGTCGAGCGGGAGCACGGTACGAACGACATCGTCGTCAGCGGCACGACACCCGTGGGCGGCGCAGGTGCCAAGGAGTGGATGACCGTCTGGGAGCCCACCGGATACGCGGCCGACGTCTTCCGGGACGCGCTCGCCGACCACGGGGTCAAGGTCACCGGACCGAACCGGCTCGGACGTCAGACGCCGGCCGGAGCGCGGCCGTTGGCGTCGCACGACTCCATGGCGCTCAAGGACCTGCTCGTCCCGTTCATGAAGCTGTCCAACAACATGCACGCCGAGATCCTCACCAAGGCCATGGGCTACGAGGTGTCGAAGCAGGGCAGTTGGAGCGCCGGGCTCGCCGCGATCGCCGGATATCTCAAGGGCATCGGCGTCGACACCGCCAAGGTGCGGCAGGTCGACGGCTCGGGGCTGTCGCGGATGGACAACTTCCCCGCCGGACAGCTCGCCAAGCTGCTGCTCGCCGTACGCGCCGAGCCCTGGTACGCGGACTGGAAGCGTTCGCTGCCGGTCGCCTGCGACCCTGACCGGTTCGTCGGCGGCACGCTGCGGACGCGGATGTGCGGGACGGCCGCCGCGCTCAACGCACGGGCGAAGACCGGGTCGTTGACGGGCGCGTCGGCGCTCTCCGGGTATGTCACGGACGCCGGTGGACGTGAGCTGGTCTTCAGCATCGTCCTCAACAACTATCTGGCGTCCTCCGTGAAGCCGCTGGAGGACGCCATCGTGGTCACGCTCGCGAAGTCGACGGAGGAGGCCGCCACGCTGGTCGAACCGAGGACAGCACGTGGCGGCGACCTCGAGTGCGCGTGGCGCAAGCCCGTCCTCTGCTGAGGTGGAGGGCCTGCGCCACGCGGTCTCAGTCCACGCTGAACGTCGCCAGGCGCAGGCCCGCTCCCTTCAGCACCAGGTAGACGTCGGTACGGCCCTTCGCCGCGCGCGAGAGGTCGGCGGTCACCGTCTCGTAGGCGTACGGCGACGAGGTGCCGCCGAAGGCCGCCGTACCGGCGAGGGTGCCGGTCGGGGAGCCCAGCCGGACCTCGACCGTGCCGGACGCGCCGGCCACGCGAGCCGTGAACGTCGAGGCGCCGGAGCCGAGTCGGGCGTCGCCGTACTTCAGCCACGCCCGGTCGGCGGCGACCCCCACCGCCGTGCCGCGCTCCTTCGACTCGTCGACGAGACGCGTGCCGTCGTAGTCGTCGAAGTTCTCGGCGCGGGTCGTGCGGGAGAGGTCGCGGGCCGGGATCGTCTCGCCGGACACCTGCCAGGTCGCGCGGGTGCGGATGTCGGCGGAGGAGGAGCCGACGAGGACGTCGTAGGTGCCCTGTTCCACGACCCACTTGGAGCGCGTGACGTCCCAGTGCGCGAGGTCCTTCTTCGTCAGCCTCAGCTCGACCGTCTTCGTCTCGCCCGGTTTCAGCGTCACCCGCTGGAAGGCCTCCAGCTGCTTCAGAGGCTGCTTGTCGCGGGAGACGCGCTGGTGGGCGTAGAGCTGGACGACCTCGTCGCCGGTGCGGCTACCGGTGTTGGTGACCTTCACCTCGTAGCCGTCGCCCGTCTTGTGAAGGCCGCCGTAGCGGAAGGACGTGTAGGAGAGCCCGTGGCCGAACGGATAGAGCGGGCTGCCCTTGAAGTACTGGTAGGTGCGGTCGGACTTGATGATGTCGTAGTCGAGGATCGACGGGAGGTCCGACTCCGAGCGGTACCAGGTCTGGGTGAGGCGGCCCGAGGGGTTGGCGTCGCCGTAGAGGAGGTCGGCCAGGGCGTTTCCGGTCTCCTGGCCCGCGTGGGAGGTCCACAGGAGGGCCGGGACCTCCTTCTGGAGGGCGCCGAGGGTGGTCGGGTAGCTGTTCTCGACGATCACCACGACCCGAGGATTGGCTGCCTTGACCGCCCTGACCAGGGCTTCCTGTGCCGGGGCCAGGCCCATGTCGGTGCGGTCGTGGGCCTCGCGGCCGTTGATCGACGGGTTGGAGCCGACCACGACCACCGCGTGGTCCCTGCCCTTGACCGCGGCCACGGCCTCGTCGACACCGCTGCGGACGACGTCCTTCGTGTAGTGCGCGGCGGCGTCCTTCGCGACCAGGCCGAGCGTGCCGTCCGCACCGGTCGGGCCGAGGTAGACGGGGTTGCCCCACCAGGGCTCCTCGGTCTCGTAGCCGGCGTACCGCAGGAGGTAGGTGCCGTCCGGCTGCTCCTCCAGCTTGAACTGCTGCTGGACGTACCAGCCGTTCGGCTGTACCTGGTCGTTGACGAAGTTCGCCCAGTTGTAGCCGACGTACTTGCCGTTGGCGGCGGAGCGCAGGGTGACGATGCCCGCGCCCCAGTCGAAGACGTCGAACTGGGCGCTCGCGTCCGAGGCGGACGTCTCCTTGAGCGGTTCGCCGTCCGCGTCCGTGCCCGCTGTGACGTAACGGCCCGTCTCCGCGTTCTTCAGCGCGATCCGGTCGACGCCCTCGTCGGTCGTGACGGCGGTGCCGAGCTTGGCCGCGATGCCGTCGGCCGGGGTGACGGCGTAGGGGAGCGTGCCCGAGTACCAGTCGGTGTAGAGGGTGTCGGCGAGCGGGCCGACGACGGCGACGTCCTTCGCCGACTTCTTCAGCGGCAGGGTGCCCGCCTGGTTCTTCAGCAGCACGGCACCTTCTGTGGCCGCCTTGCGCGCGAGCTTCTGATGGGCGGGGCTGTTGATGACGGACTTGTCGATCGCGCCGTACTTGCCGCCGCCCGGGTCGAACTCGCCGAGCCGGACGCGCACGGACAGGATGTGCCCGGCGGCCTCCTCGACGTCCGACTCCTTCAGCAGGCCCTGCTGCAAAGCGGATTTGATCGCTCCGGTCGTCACCGAGGAGTTCGCGTCGTTGTCGGTGAAGCTGTCGATGCCGGCCTTCATGGCCGCGGCGTCGCCCTCCGTCACGCTCGGGTAGTACTTCTGGTCGCCGGGGAGGTTGCCCGGGGCGAAGGCGTCGGTGACGTTCAGGAGGTCGTAGGAGGTCCACTTCCGCACGACGCCGTCCAGGTCCGGATTCACCGTCGCGGGGCGGCCGTTGACGAGGTTGTACGAGGACATGACCCCCGTCGCCGCGTTCGCCTCGATCGCCGGTTTGAAGGCCGCCTCGTCGTACTCCTTCGCGACGCGCGGGCGCAGGTCGGAGGAGGTGGTCGTGCGGTGCCACTCGTTGTTGTTGGCGAGGTAGTGCTTGAGGGTGGGCGCGGTCTTCAGGTGATCGGGGTCGCCGCCGGTCAGGCCCTCGCCGTACGCCGTCGACAGGGCGCCGGTCAGCTCGGGGTCCTCGCTGTAGCCCTCCTCGTTGCGGCCCCAGCGCGGGTCGCGGAGCGGGTTCACCACGGGCGCCCACAGGTTGAGGCCCCAGCCGGCCGGGCGTTCCTGCTGGAAGCCGCGTGCCTCGTCGCCGACCGCCGAGCCGACCTGTTCCATCAGGGCCGGGTCCCAGGCGGAGGCGAGCCCGATGGCCTGGGGGAAGACGGTGGTCTCGCCGAGCCAGGCGACGCCGTGCAGGGCCTCGGTGCCGGTGCGGAAGGACTGGATGCCGAGGCGGGGGACGGCGGGCTGGTACTGGTGGAGGAGGGAGATCTTCTCGTCGAGGGTGAGCCGGTCAAGGAGGTCGTCGACGCGCCGGTCCACGGTGAGCGAGGGGTCGCGGAAGGGATACGGGGTGTCGGCGTGGGAGGGAACAGCGGCGCCGAGCCCCGCGATCAGGGCCAGCGCCACCACGAGTGCGGATCTACGTCTCTTGCTGCCTTTCATGTAGCGGCTCCTTCGGTAGGGCCTTGCACGGACGGTCTGTCGTGGGGTTCAGGGCGCGTTCCTCGGCGCCGTGCTCGCGCGCTCCGTCATACGGGGCGGCAGCAGTGTGGCCTCGGGCACCGTCTTGTGGTCGAGCTTCTTCATCAGCAGCTCCACGGCCCGGGTGCCGACCTCGGCGGAGGGCAGGTCGACCGAGGTGACGGGGACGCGGAGGTTCCCGGCGAGTTCGTCGGGGCAGATGGCGGTGACGGAGAGATCGGCGGGGACGCGCAGGCCGAGCTGCTCGAAGGCGTCGACGAGGGGTTCGAGGATCGCCTCGTTGTGGACGACGACCCCGGTCAACGCGGGCTGCTCGCGCAGCAGTTGCTCGGCGACCTGGCGGGCGGCGGCGGGCGAGGCCTCGCACGGGTGGACCGAGGAGGCGAGCCGGCCCCGGTCCGCGGCGGCGGTGAAACCCTGGACCACACGCTGGGCGAACGCGGTCTGGCGGACGTACACCTCGGGCGGCGACCCGACCAGCGCGACCACCCGGTGCCCGAGCCGCGCCAGATGCTCCACGCACGCCTCGCCGGCCGCCTTGAAGTCGAGGTCGATACAGGTCAGACCGTCCGCCTCGGCCGGGAACCCGATCATCACGGACGGCCGCTCCAGCGAGCGCAGCAACGGCAGCCGGGGGTCGTCGAGCTGGACGTCCATGACGATCATCGCGTCCACCAGTGCCGTGTCGGCGACCCGGCGCAGCCCGTCCTCGCCCTCCTCCTGCGTCAGCAGCAGCACGTCATGGTCGTGGCGCCGTGCCGTCGTCACCACCGACACCGCGAACTGCATCACCACCGGGACGTGGATCCCGGTGCGTAAGGGCACCACCAGTGCCAGCACGTTCGATCTGCTGCTGGCCAGTGCCCGGGCGCCCGCGTGCGGCCGGTAGCCCAGTTCGCGGATGGACGCCTCGACGCGCTGCCGGGTCTCCTCGGAGATCGGGCGTTTGCCGCTGAGCGCGTAGGAGACGGTGCTGGGGGAGACTCCGGCGTGCCGGGCCACATCAGTGATCTTCACCATCAGCCCAGCTCCACCGTGAGAAACCCGGTCCCGGCCTGGGCCCGTCCGTCCCGCTCCCCGGCCGCCAGCGCCCACGGCGCCGAAGGGTCACTGCACGAGGCCCGCAGCGTGTCCCCTTCGCGTACGACGGTGTAGGCCACGTCCCCGATCCGTACCGTCACCTGGGCGCCCCGCTCCAGGCCGTAGGCCCGCAGGGTCACCCCGTCGGTGTGGTCGTAGTCGGGCCGGTCGGCCACCGCGCCGACCGGGATCACCGCCCCTGGCCGCACGAGCAGCGGCACGCTGAGGAAGCCGTGCTGCTCGCGGACCCAGCGTGGGCCGGTGACCGTCCGCCCGCTGACGAAGTGGGTCCAGGTGCCTTCGGGGACGTAGTACGCGACGTCGTCGGAGTCGCTGAACACCGGCGCCACCAGCAGATCGGGACCGAGCATGTACTGCCGCTCCAGATGCGCGCACCCGGGGTCGTCCGGGAACTCCAGCACCATCGCCCGCATGACCGGCACGCCCTCGGTGTGGGCGGTGCGGGCGGCCTCGTACAGATACGGCATGAGCTGGAGCTTGAGCCGGGTGAAGTGCCGCAGCACGTCGACCGACTCCTCGTCGAAGAGCCACGGGACGCGGTACGACGAGCTGCCGTGCAGCCGGCTGTGGGAGGACAGCAGCCCGAAGGCCAGCCACCGCTTGAACAGCGACGGCGTCGGGGTGCCCTCGAAGCCGCCGATGTCATGGCTCCAGAACCCGAACCCCGACAGGCCCAGTGAGAGTCCGCCGCGCAGGGACTCCGCCATCGACTCGTACGTGGCCTCGCAGTCGCCGCCCCAGTGGACGGGGAACTGCTGGCTGCCCGCCGTCGCCGACCGGGCGAAGACGACCGCCTCCTCCTCGCCGCGGTGCTCGCGCAGCACGTCGAAGACGGTGCGGTTGTAGAGGTAGGTGTAGTAGTTGTGCATCCGCTCCGGGTCCGAGCCGTCCGACCAGGTCACGTCGAGGGGCACCCGCTCGCCGAAGTCGGTCTTGAAGCAGTCGACGCCCTGCGCGAGCAGCCCCACCAGTTTGGACGCGTACCACTCGCGCGCCGCCGGGCTGGTGAAGTCCACGATCGCCATCCCCGGCTGCCAGAGGTCCCACTGCCAGACCCTGCCGTCCGGCCGCCTCAGCAGATGCCCGAGCGCCTTGCCCTCCGCGAAGAGGGGAGAGCGCTGGGCGATGTACGGGTTGATCCAGACACAGACCCGCAGCCCCCGCTCCTTGAGCCGCTTGAGCATGCCCTCGGGGTCCGGGAACACCCGTGGGTCCCACGCGAAGTCGCACCAGTTGTGCTCGCGCATCCAGAAGCAGTCGAAGTGGAAGACGGACAGCGGGAGTTCACGTTCCCGCATGCCCTCGATGAAGGAGGTCACCGTCTCCTCGTCGTAGGAGGTGGTGAAGGAGGTCGAGAGCCACAGGCCGAAGGACCAGACGGGCGGGAGGGCCGGGCGGCCGGTCAGGGCCGTGTACTTGCGGAGGATGTCCTTCGGGGTGGGGCCGTAGATGACGTAGTACGTCAGCTCCTGGGTCTCCGCGCTGAACTGGACCCTGGAGACCGCCTCCGAGGCGACCTCGAAGGAGACCTTGCCCGGGTGGTCGACGAAGACGCCGTAACCCGCGTCGGTCAGGTAGAACGGGACGTTCTTGTAGGCCTGTTCGGTGGTCGTGCCGCCGTCGGCGTTCCAGATGTCGACGACCTGGCCGTTCTTGACCAGCGGGCCGAATCTCTCGCCGAGGCCGTAGACGCTGGTGCCGACCGTGAGGTTGAGCTGCTCGCGCAGATAGTGGCCGCCGGCCGCGTCCCGCATGATGCCCATGCTCTTGTGGCCGCTGCTGGTCAGGACGCGGCCGTGGGCGCGGAAGTCGAGGTGCCAGGGGCCGTCGGTGGCGAAGCGGACCGAGAGGTCGCCGGAGGTCAGGGTCGCGTGGTCGTCGTCGTAGGAGATCTGTGCGGCGGGGTGGTCCGTGCGGAGCTCGAACGCGGGGCCGGTGGGCTGCTCGCCCTCGAAGTGGGTGAAGGTGACGCCTACGACGTCCGGCATCGGCGTGTGGGCGTTGATGGTCATGACCGGTCCCGTCATCAGGTCGCCGCGGCTGAGGATGGGCCGGGAGGGTGCGTGGATCTCCAGACCGGACTCGGTGGGGGTGACGTCGAGGACCTGGGCGGGGTGGTCCGCCGTGACGCCTTCGCGCAGCAGCCAGTAGCCGTCGGTGAACTTCATGTGGGGGGTCCTTATTTGACGGCACCCACGGCGATGCCGCGGGTGAGGGTCCGCTGGAACAGAAGGAAGAAGACGATGGCCGGGAGGACGCCCAGAAGAGCTGCCGCGTTGGTCATGGTGGCGTCCATGAGGCGCTGGCCCTGGAGGACGCCGAGGGCCACCGACACCGTCTGGTTGTCGTTGGAGATCAGCATGACCAGGGGGAGCAGGAACTCGTTCCAGGTCCAGATGAAGAAGAAGACCAGCAGCACACCGATGGTGGGGCGGCTCACCGGGACGACGATCCGCCACAGGATCTGCCACTTGTCGGCGCCGTCGATCTTCGCGGCCTCGATGATCTCGCGGGGGAACTGGCCGAGGACGGCGGAGAGGAGATAGGTGCCGAACGCCGCCTGGATCACCGTGAACACGATGATCACGCTGAGCCTGGTGTCGTAGAGCCCGGCTTCCTTGCTCAGGTAGTAGATCGGGTAGACCAGCGCCTCCTGCGGCAGCATGTTCGCCAGGACGAAGAAGGCCAGCACCCAGGTGCGGCCCTTGATGCGGCCGATGCCGATCGCGTACGCGTTGAGGACGGACAGGATCACCGCGAGGACGGCGACTCCGCCGCTGATCAGCAGGGAGTTGAAGAGCTTCTGGCTGTAGTCGACGCGCTCCCAGAAGTCCTTCAGACCGTCCAGGTAGAGGCCGTCGGGGAGGCTCAGGGGGCCGTTCTGGGAGTACTCGGCGGGGGACTTGACCGCGTTGACCGCGACGATCAGGAAGGGCACGACCATGAAGAGGGCCGCGACGCACAGGGCGACGAGGACGGGGTATCGGCGTAGGGCGGTGCTCATGCTGTCCCCTCCGCGCGGGTCTGGAGCTTCAGGCCGATCAGGGAGAGGGCCAGGATGATCACCGTGAGGACGGTGGAGATGGCGGCGCCGTAGCCGACCTGCGTCTTCTCGAAGAACGTGGTGAAGGAGAAGTAGGACGGGACGTTCGTGGCGCCGCCCGGGCCGCCTTTCGTCAGGACGTACACCGCTCCGAAGACCTTCAGCGCGGCGATCGTGCACCAGGTCAGGACGACGTAGATCTCCGGGCGGATCTGCGGCAGCGTGATGTGCCAGAACCGGCGCCACCAGCCGGCGCCGTCCAGCTCGGCCGCCTCGTGCAGCTGCGGGTCCACGCGTTGCAGGCCCGCCATGAAGATGACCAGCGGGAAGCCGAGCTGGACCCAGACCATCACGCCCATCACGCTGTAGAGGGCGATGTCGGGGTCGCCGAGCCAGTCCTGCTGCCAGCTCGACAGCCCTACGGCCTTGAGGAGTTCGTTGAGGGAGCCGTCGGTGGGAGCCAGGATCCAGCTCCAGACGATGCCCGCGACCGCGATCGGCAGCACCTGGGGGAGGTAGAAGCAGGCGCGCAGTACCGCGACGATCCTCGATCCGAAGTGCTTGCCGATGTAGTCGAACAGCGCGGCGGCCAGGACCAGTCCGACCGCGGTCGGTACGGCCGCCATGGCGACGACCATGAACAGGCTGTGCCGGAACGACTCCCAGAACTCCGAGTCGTCCATCAGCTCGCGGTAGTTGGCGAGCCCGGTCCAGCTGGGGGAGCCCACGCCCTGCCAGTCGGTGAAGCTGACGCCCGTGTTCATCAGGAACGGGACGACGATGACGGCGAGGAAGGCGAGGACGCCGGGGAGGAGGAACAGGGCGTAGGAGTCGCGGGGGCGGCGAGGGTGACCGGCGTGGGTCTCTTCGCTGGTCACCCTCTTCTCGACGGTCACCGTCATTGCTTCGGCGCGCCCTTGTCGTACGCCTCCTGGAGGGCGTCCAGATAGCCGTCCGGCTGCTCGCTGCTCGTGATCAGCTTCTGGGTCTCGGAGACGAGGACGTCGTAGTAGCCGGGGACCGGCCAGTCGGGGTAGAAGGCCAGTCCGTCGCGCTCGGACAGGACGTTGAAGTTGTCGATGAGGGCCTTCGACTTCGCGTCGGTGATGGCGCTCGCGTCGGCCGCGACCGGGACACCGCCCTTGTTGCCGAGCAGGTTCTGGATCTTCTTCGACATGGTGATGTCGATGAAGTCGTAGGCCAGTTTCTTGTTCTTGGCGCCCTTGGGGACGACCCAGAGGTTGCCGCCGGAGCCGAGGGTGAGGTTCGAGTCGGGCCACAGGAAGGTGCCCCAGTCGAACTTCGCCTCGTCGACGAAGCGGCCGTACCACCAGCTGCCGGAGAACAGGATCGGCGACTTGCCCTGGATGAAGGAGACGCCCGCGTCCTCGGCCTTGGCGCTGCTGGAGGTCTTGGCGATGTAGCCCTTCTTCACCCAGTCCGCGAAGGTGTCGGCGGCGTGGCTCCAGGCGGTGTCGTGGAAGTCGGTCTTTCCCTTGTAGAGCTCGTACGAGTCGACCCAGGAGCGGTCGGCCTTCGACAGGGCGAGCTGGTAGAGGTACTGCTGGGCGATGTACTCGGCGCCGGCGTTGGCGAGCGGGGTGACCTTGTTCTGGACGAACGTGTCCATCGCGGCGGTCAGTTCGTCGAACGTCTTCGGTTCGGCGATGCCGTACTTCGCGAAGAGGTCCTTGTTGTAGAAGACCATCGTGTACTCGGCGTAGTTGGGGACGCCGTACCACTTGCCGGAGCCCATCACGCCGTTGGTGTCGTACACGCTGGTGGTGCGGACGCTCGCGCTGAGTTTCTTGTCCCAGCCGCGCGTGGTCGCCTCTTGGGTGAGATCGGTGAGGAGCCCCTGCTTGGACAGGAGGCCCGCCGTCGCGTTGCCCTTGTTGTACTCCATGACGTCGGGCGCGTCGGAGGAGTTGAGGACCATCGGGGCGGTCTTCTGGATCTGTTCGAAGCCCTTCGCCTCGAACTCCACTTTCACGCCCGGATGCTTGGCCTTGAACTCCTTGATCGCCTCGTCCCAGGCCTGTCCCATCGCGCTGTTGGGAGCCTCGTAGTGCCACAGTTTGAGCGTCTTGCCGTCCTCGGAGGACCCACTGTCCGAGTCTCCGCAGGAGGCCAGGAGCAGTGACCCTGTCAGGGCCACCGCCGTCGCCATCACACGCCTTCGTGCCGTCAACATCCCGTGCCTCCAGGGAAGTCGGAGCCGGATGGTTCTCGGTGCGACGTCACGCGGCGGGGATCGACAGGGGTCGTCGAATCGATTCGATGCGTGACGTCGAAGCGCTTCGACGGGCGAAGGTATGTGCGAGCTGTGGGGGCGTCAATGGGGTGCGCGCGAATTGGGGGTACGGGTTCGGGTGTTTCGCCCCCGCCGCCCTTACCCGTCCCGTCCCTGGGGGCTGCGCCCCCAGACCCCCGCTTCGGCCCCGAAGGGGCCTCGTCCTCAAACGCCGGACGGGCTGAAAGATGCGGACCGGCGTTCAGCGGCGTACCGCCCGCCCCAGCGTGATCAGCAGCGCCACCGTCGCCGCGGCCACCGGTACCCCGAATCCCGCCGTCGGCGATACGTGTTCGGCCGTCCAGCCGCCCATCGCACTGCCCCCGGCGATCCCGCCGAGCAGGCCGGTCACGGCGAGGGTCATGCCCTCGTTGAGGCGGCCCTCGGGGGTGTGTTCCTGGACGAGCGTCAGACCCGTGACCATCGTCGGCGCCGTCGCCATCCCGGCGACCAGCAGCGCGGCCGCGAGGGCGAGCAGGGACCCGGTCAGGGACGCGGCGAGCAGCGGCAGGGTCATCAGCGCGGTCATCGCGGCCACGCACCACGGGTAGCGCCGCTCGGCGGGACCGGACGGTTTCCACGCCCCGTACAGAAGCCCGGCCGCGCAGGAACCGGCCGCCTGGAGGGCCAGGACGACACCGGCCGCCGAGGGGTGCCCCCGGACGTCCGCGAACGCGAGGGTGACGACCTCCATGGACCCGAACACCGCGCCCATGGCGAGGCAGACGGCGAGGAGCGCGGGGATGCCGGGGGCGCGGAGCGGGGCCTTGGTCCTGCGGAGCGAGCCGGACACCGGCGGCTCCGTCGACCGCTGTGCCGCGAACACCAGGATCCCGGTCACCAGCAGGGCCACCCCGACGAGCGTCCCCGCCTCCGGGAAGAGCGAACCGCACAGCACCACCGCCAGCACCGGGCCCAGCATGAAGCACAGTTCGTCCGCGGCCTGTTCGAAGGAGTTCGCGGTGTGCAGGGCCGTGTCGTCGCCCTTGAGCAGATGGGCCCAGCGGGCCCGGGACATGCCGCCGGTGTTGGGGGTGGTGGCGGTGGCGGCGTACGCGGCGAACAGCGTCCAGTCGGGGGCGCCCCGGTGGACGCACAGCACCAGGGCGAGCGAACCCAGCGCCGCGAGCAGCGTGGCCGGTACGGCGACCCGGGCCTGTCCGTACCGGTCGACGAGCCGTGCCGTCCAGGGCGCGACCAGCGCGGTCGCCGCGAGGCCGGTCGCGGTGACGGCGCCGGCCAGGGCGTACGAGTCCCGCGCGGCGACGATCATGATGACCGCGCTCACGCTGAACATGCCCATGGGCAGGCGGGCGAGGAGGTTTCCGACGGTGAAGGCGCGGGTGCCGGGGTGGGTGAGGAGACGGCGGTAGGGGCCGGGTTCCCGGTGGCGGGTCCGGGGCGTGAAGTCGACGGCGACGAGCGTGTCCGCGGTCGTCGTGAACAGGGGTTGCGGCATGCGTCCACCGTCGCCCGGGAGTGATCAGGGGGTCCAACACCTGATCGGTGGGCATTCACGCACCTGCGTTGTAGGTTCGCGGGATGCCCGCCCCGACCCACCTCGACGCCCGCCTCCTGCGCGCCTTCCTCGCCGTCGCCGAGGAACTGCACTTCACCCGTGCCGCGGCCCGGCTCTACGTCGCCCAGCAGGCGCTCAGCCGGGACGTACGGCGGCTGGAGCGGGAGCTGGGCGCCGAACTCTTCGTACGGACCACCCGGCAGGTGACGCTGACGGCGGACGGGGAGCGGCTGGTGCCGCACGCCCGGCGGGTGCTGGACGCGCAGGACGCGCTGATCGCCGCCTTCGGACCGGTCCGGCCGCTGCTGGTCGACATCAACTCACCGGGCCTGGGCACCGGCAGCCGGGTGCTGCACCGGGCCCGCGAACTCGCCCCCGACATCGAGCTGATGGCCCGCTACGAGAGCGGTCTGACCGGCGCGGCCGCCGAGGTGCTCGCGGGCCGCCTCGACGCCTCCTTCGGCCGGTACGCGGGGCTGGCCCCGGCGCTGCGGGCGGGCCTGGACCACCAGATCGTCCGCTTCGAGCCCATGGCGGTCGTGCTGCCCGAGGACCACCGCCTGGCGGCCTCGGCGGAGGTGCCGCTGGCCGAGCTGGCGGGGGAGGAGGTGTACGCGGGTGCCGGAAATCCGCGTACGCCGGAGTGGACCGATCTCGCGCGCCGGCTGTTCGACGGACGGGGGATCGAGGTCGCCTCGCCCGCGCCGCTCGCGGTCGGTCACGAAGAGTTCCGGCGTGTCATGGCCAGAACACGCAACCCGGTCCTCGCGGTAGTGGACTTTCCAGCCATGCCGAACACCGTGCTGCGCCCGCTCGTCGATCCGGTGCCTCTGTCACCCGTGTCACTGGTGTGGCGCAAGGGACTGGTGCACCCCGGAATCCACGCACTGCGCCGCGCGGCGGCCGAACTTTCGGCAGCTGAGAAGTGGCTTCACCGGCCTGCCGGGGCATGGATTCCGGCCATCGACATGAAGATCATCAATGTCCACAACTGACACACTGCAAACACGTCGGCCGTCAGTGCGCTACATTCGTGGCCTGAGCACGCTGTGGTAAAGGGGGCGCTCGGGCCGGGTGGGGGCTCGGTTCGGTCGACGAGTGCTCGGCGTCGTATGCGCACCCAGAACTGTCCCGTGGGGGGATCTGCGTGCGCGAGAATTGGCGAGAAGACGCCCAACCGGAATGGCCCTCAGTGGCCACCGGGACCAGGGGGTTCCCCGCGCCGGGGAACGGCACCCAGGCTTTTCCGGAGACAAGAGGGTCGGATGTCCTCGCGTCGGCGGACCAGACCGAGGTGCTGCCCGGGGTGAGCCCCGAGGGGACGGCCTTCGCCGACCCGTGGAGCAACACCCATGACCCGCACGAGGTGACCGTCCAGCTGGACGCGGTCGCCCTGCGGGCCGACAACCGTCTGGTCGGCCAGGCCGGCGGCGACACCGCGGAAGGCTCCGACGGTCCGGTCTTCGTCGACGAGTCGGGCCGCAGAAGCCGCAGATACCGCCGTATCGGCATCTTCATCGGACTCGCCTGCGCGATCTACGCCGTGGTCATCGTCACGACCCTGCTGTCCGGCAACTCCAACGCCCCCTGGCTGCCCGTACCGGGCCAGGGCGAGGGCCAGGAGGCCGGCCAGGTCGACAACTCCCCGCTGCCCGGGGAGACGGTCCCGCCCACCGACGGCGGCACTCTCTCGCCCGGCGTCTCACCGCCTCCGAGCGGCACCACGACGGCGTCGCCGGACGCGGGCGCCACCGCGCCCGGCGCCACCGCGACCGCCCAGGACCCGGGCGCGGTGACGGCCCCGGAGCCGACGGCGACGAAGACCACCTCGGGCACCGGCAGCAACCCCACCCCGAACCCCGACCCGACCGAGCCGGCGACGAGCAGTCCGCCCCAGCCGACGCCCACCGAGGAGCCCACGCCCGACCCGACGGAGACACCGGTCGGCGACAACGGCGGCACCGGCACCGACACGGTGGCCGGCGGTGCGAACGACCCCGCGCCCCTCAGCACCACGACACCGTCCCCGGAGAGCACCGTCTGATGGCAACCCGCACCCGCCGTCCCCGGGCCGCGTCCCCGGCCCGCGACGGCTCTCGGCGCCGCCTGCCCATGCGCCTGCTGCTGCCCTGCCTGATCCTCGTCGCCATGATGGCGATGCTGATGCTGCGCGGGTACGTCCACAGCGAGATCCTCGCCGACCACCGTGTCCAGGCCCCCGCCGCCTCCGACCGGGTCCCGGAGGAGATCCTCGAGGGCGGGCCGGTCATCGACACCCGCAGCGGCCGCACCCAGAGCCTCAGCCTCCGGGACCACCGCCTCGTCCTCACCTTCGACGACGGTCCGGACCCGGAGTGGACCCCGAAGGTCCTGGACGTGCTGAAGGAGCACGACGCCCACGCGGTCTTCTTCGTCACCGGCACCATGGCCTCGCGCTATCCGGACCTGGTGCGGCGCATGGTCGAAGAGGGCCACGAGGTCGGCCTGCACACCTTCAACCACCCCGACCTGTCCTACCAGTCGAAGAAGCGGGTCGACTGGGAGCTGTCCCAGAACCAGCTCGCGATCACCGGCGCCGCCGGCATCCGCACCTCGCTCTTCCGCCCGCCGTACTCCTCCTTCGCCGACGCCATGGACAACAAGTCCTGGCCGGTCACCGAGTACATCGGCACCCGCGGCTACATCACCATCGTCAACAACACCGACAGCGAGGACTGGCGCAAGCCCGGCGTCGAGGAGATCATCCGCAAGGCCACGCCCAAGGGCGGCAAGGGCGCGATCGTCCTGATGCACGACTCCGGCGGCGACCGCCACCAGACCGTGCAGGCGCTCGACCGGCTGCTGCCCCAGCTGAAGGCCGACGGCTACGAGTTCGACAGCCTCACCGAGGCCCTCGGCGCCCCCAGCGCGCACACCCAGGTCACCGGAGCCGAGCTGTGGAAGGGCAAGGCCTGGGTCTTCCTGGTCGGCGCCTCCGACAACATCACCGCCGTACTGGTGGTCGCCCTCGCGATCATCGGTTTCCTGGTCATCAGCCGCTTCTTCCTGATGCTCCTCCTGTCCGGCGTCCACGCCCGCCGGGTGCGGCGCCGCGACTTCCGCTGGGGCAACCCGGTCTTCGAACCGGTGTCGGTGCTGGTACCGGCGTACAACGAGGCCAAGTGCATCGAGAACACCGTCCGTTCCCTGATGGCGAGCGAACACCCCATCGAGGTCATCGTCATCGACGACGGCTCCAGTGACGGCACCGCGCGGATCGTGGAGGCGATGGGCCTGCCGAACGTGCGGGTGGTCCGCCAGCTGAACGCGGGCAAGCCCGCCGCGCTCAACCGCGGTCTGGCCAACGCCCGTTACGACATCATCGTGATGATGGACGGCGACACCGTCTTCGAGCCGTCCACCGTCCGCGAACTGGTCCAGCCCTTCGGCGACCCGCGCGTCGGAGCCGTGGCCGGCAACGCCAAGGTCGGCAACAGGGACTCGCTCATCGGCGCCTGGCAGCACATCGAGTACGTGATGGGCTTCAACCTGGACCGCCGTATGTACGACATCCTGCGCTGCATGCCGACCATCCCGGGCGCCGTCGGAGCCTTCCGGAGGTCGGCTCTGGAGCGGGTCGGCGGCATGAGCGACGACACGCTCGCCGAGGACACCGACATCACCATGGCGATGCACCGCGACGGCTGGCGGGTCGTCTACGCCGAGAAGGCGCGGGCCTGGACCGAGGCGCCGGAGACCGTCCAGCAGCTGTGGTCGCAGCGCTACCGCTGGTCGTACGGCACCATGCAGGCGATCTGGAAGCACCGCAGGGCACTGGTGGAACGGGGACCCTCGGGCCGCTTCGGCCGGGTCGGCCTGCCGCTGGTCTCGCTCTTCATGGTCCTGGCACCGCTGCTGGCCCCGCTGATCGACGTGTTCCTGATCTACGGCCTGGTCTTCGGTCCCACCCAGAAGACCGTCATGGCCTGGCTGGGCGTCCTGGCGATCCAGCTGGTCTGCGCCGCCTACGCCTTCCGCCTCGACCGCGAACGCATGACCCACCTCATCTCGCTGCCGCTCCAGCAGATCCTGTACCGCCAGCTCATGTACGTCGTCCTCCTCCAGTCCTGGATCACCGCCCTGACCGGCGGCCGGCTGCGCTGGCAGAAGCTGCGGCGCACCGGTGTCGTCGAGGCACCCGGCGGCGCGGTACCGCGCCAGCGGGCGGGCAGCGGAAGCGATCGGAGGCCGGTGGGATGACCCAGGGAGCCAGTGGGATGACCCACGGACACACACAGCCGTACGACGCACCCGCCGCGCCCGCGCCCACGGTGCCCGCACCCGCCGCGGCCGCCCCGAAGAAACCGGGCCGCGACCGCTACCTGGACCTGCTGCGCTCGATCGCCCTGGTCCGCGTGGTCGCCTACCACCTGTTCGGCTGGGCCTGGCTGACGGTCCTGTTCCCCTCCATGGGCGTGATGTTCGCGCTCGCGGGCTCGCTGATGGCGCGCTCGCTGAAGCGTCCGGCGTGGGGAGTGATCCGGGGCCGGATCAGGAGGCTGCTGCCGCCGCTGTGGGCGTTCAGCGCGGTGGTGCTGGTGCTGCTGTTCGCGGGCGGCTGGGACCTGTCGAAGGACCCGGACCACAGCGGGACCTGGGGCCTGATCGAGATGGTCAACTACGTCATCCCGCTCGGCGCCCCGCCCTTCCCGTGGAGCATCGGCTCCCAGTCCGGGCTGCTGGAGAACACCTGGGCCGTGCAGGCGGCGGGACCGCTCTGGTATCTGCGGGCCTACCTCTGGTTCGTCGTCGCCTCCCCGCTCCTGCTGTGGGCGTTCCGCCGGGCGCCGTGGCCGACCCTGCTCGCCCCGCTGGGGCTGACGGCCGTGGTGGGTACGGGACTTGTCTCCATCCCGGGCGAGACCGGCAACGCGGTCACCGACTTCGCGGTCTACGGCGGCTGCTGGGTCATGGGCTTCGCCCATCACGAGGGTCTGCTGGCCAAGGTCCCGCGCTATCTCGCGGTCTCCTGGTCGGTGCTGCTGATGGCGTTCGGTCTGTGGTGGGCGTCGGGCCATCTGGGCCCCGACGGCTGGGACCTCAACGACATCCCGCTGGCCCAGGCGACCTGGTCCTTCGGTTTCGTGGTGATCCTGCTCCAGTACTCCCCGTCCTGGCAGGAGCTGCCGGGCCGGCTGGCGAAGTGGGACAAGCTGGTCACGCTCTCCAACAACCGCGCGGTCACGATCTACCTCTGGCACAACATGCTGATCATGGCCACGGTCCCGATCCTCGACCAGCTGTACAGCCTTCCCTTCATGGAGAGCGAGCGGGCGACGGCCGCCCTCGACTCGACCTACATGATCTGGATGTTCTTCCTGGTCTGGCCGCTGATCGCGCTGGCGATCCTCGGTGTGGGCTGGATCGAGGACCTCGCGGCCCAGCGGAAGCCGCGGCTCTGGCCGAACGGGGCGAAGAAGAAGCGGGTACGGGCGGGGCACCGCGCCTGACCGGGCGCGCCCTTCCTCGGTCCGTGTGGCTCAGCGGCGCCTGAGCCACACGGCCGCTGCGACCAGCAGAGCGATCGGGGCGCAGGCGAAGACCGCGACGGCGGTGGCGGTGGCGGTGTCCATGGTGCTGAACATATGAGCCTCCTTCAGGGCTTGCGGTAGCTGAGCAGGTCGCCCGGCTGGCACTGCAGGACTTCGCAGATGCGGGTGAGGGTGGTGAAGCGGATCGCCTTGGCGCGGCCGTTCTTGAGAACCGAGAGGTTGACGTTGGTGACGCCGACGCGCTGGGCGAGCTCGGTGACGGTCATGCCGCGATCGCTGAGGATCCTGTCGAGGTGGACCTCGATGTGATGGTCCTCGTGGTCGTCGTCCGGGCCGGCCATCAGACGACTCCTTCGAGGTCCTCGCGCATGGCCGTGCCCGCGCGGGTGATACGGGCGAAGGTCAGCAGGCCGAGGCCGGTCAGCACGGCGAGGTAGGGGAAGTCCCACATCTGCAGCCAGGAGCCGACCGAGTAGTCCGCGTCCTTGGACAGTTCCGCGAGCACGGCCGCCTGGGTGTTCGCCTGGACGAGTGCGACGACCAGGCTTCCGGCGAGCAGCCACCAGCCGAGCAGGCGGAGCCGGGATGCCGTCAGGGTCGTGTGGACGCCGTCGCGTCCCGCTCCCTGGAGCAGCCGGTGCAACAGGAACAGGCTGCTGATCAGCAGCAGGGACGAAGCCGTCGTGCCCAGCTCGTCCAGGAGCCGCAGGGCGGTGCCGGGGTCGTCGGCGCAGTAGTAGGGGACCGAGGCGATCTGCGCCCCGGGCTCGGGAGCGAAGCTGCCGGGGGCGACCGAGCTGATGGTGGACTCGTCGGTGATGCAGACGCTGCCGCTGCCCCAGCTGCCCCGGACCACCGAGAGGATGAGCCCCGCCGTCGCGAGGCCGACCAGGAGGCGCAGCGCTATGGACACCACCGTGGCCATGGGCTCGAGCATCTTGCGGTCATCGGTCACTTCGGTCATGGTTCCCCCGTCACGCTTATCGTTTATCGATGTTATCGAGAAACGATAAGCGTGAGGGGTGCGGGAAGCAAGCCCTGTCCGTTGTGGGCTATTTGCCGAGTGTGCTGACGTCCAGCACCTTCGCGGGCGGTCGTACGTCCATGGGTTTGTCGAAGCCGCTGTACGTGGTCGTGGTGTGGAAGTCGGTGCCCTTGTAGACGACCTTCAGGATGTACGGCTTGCCCTCGGTGGCCACGTAGAAGGTGTACTTGCCGGTCTTCACCGACTTGTCGGTCACGATCAACGCGAGCGCGGGAGTGCCGTCGACCTCGGTCGGCTCGCCCTTGTTCGTCGTTCCGAAGGAGGTGAAGTCCCGGGGGCAGGCGGAGAGCCCGTCACCCCGCTCGGCCTCACTCGCGGGAGTCTTGAGCCAGGTGTCCTGGGCCCCGCTCAGGGGCTTGTTCGACCACCACTCGATGTACGCGCGGTTCGGGCGGACGTAGTCCGTCTCGCCGATCCGGATCTGTTCGAGGGCGGCGCCGTTCCAGTTCCAGGTGGTCCTCGAGGTGCACCGGTTCTTGAGGTCGGTCGTCAGACGGCCGGTGAAACCCTCGCCCTTGGCGTTGGTGGTTTTCCCTTCGACGGTCACGGACGTCAGTTCGCTCATCGTCTTGTTCGCGCCGTCGAGGATCTCCTGCGCGGAGCGCTCCGTCGCGCCACCGCCGTCCTCTCCCGCGCACCCGGCCACCACCAGGCACGCCAGCACAGCCGTCAGCACGGTCGCACGCGTTCGCACAGTCCCCCCACAGATCACATGTGACCCAGAGGTTACCGGGCCGGACCGGCGTGCCAAGGTCCTGTAAACCCAAGGGGACAGCGGTTTCCCCGCGGAGTACGGGCGTGCGAGACTGCGTCGGTTGCGGAAGTGAACGGGGTGGCCCGGTGGGGAGCGGACGGCTATGAGCAAGCGGCAAGTGCAGAAGATGCTCCGGTTGATGGCGAGCGGGGAGCCCGTGGAGCTCACCAGCGCCATGGCCTCCGTGAAGAAACTCGGTCGGCTCGCCTTCATCGCCCAGCAGTTCGGGTACGAGTACGCCGACGTACGCCAGAGCTCCGGACGCAACGGCGCGCTCATCATGCTGCTCGTCCCGGACCCCAGCCCGCAGGCCCGCACCCGGGCCGCCCAGAACTGGGCCCAGTACCCGAACGCGAGCGACGGGGTCTCCGTGCCGCCGCTCGTGCCGGACGCCTTCGAGCTGCTCAAGGCCCGCATCAACTTCGACCTCACCGGCAAGAACGCCGAGAAGCGCATGGGGTACGGCGCCCTCGGCGTCACCATCGGATGCGTGATCCTCGCGTTCCGGCTCGGCGGGAGCCCCGGCGACCTCGTCGCGGCGGCCGTCACCTGGGTCGTCTTCATGGCGATCTTCGGGATCGGCCTCCTCGTCACCCGCAAGCGCAACGCCAAGTTCGCGGCCCGGCTGCACGCCGCCGGGTTCACGCCCGTCAGTGACGAGAGCGGGCGGCTGCGGTATCTGCCGCCGGGGGCGCAGTTCCCCGGGCAGCAGGCCAACCCCTTCGCCGGCCAGTACGCCGCCGGTCCGTACGGCAACGCCCCGGCCGCACCGCCCGCACCGGGCTACGGTCAGCAGGCGTATCCCCAGCAGCAGCCGCAGGCGTACCCGCAGCAGCAGCCGCAGCCCTACGGCGCCCAGCCCGCGGCCGCTCCCTACCCGCCCCAGCAGCCGTACCCCCAGCAGCCCCCGGCCCCCGGCCCGTACGCCGCCCAGCCGCCGTACCCCCAGCAGCAGCCGTACCCGCCGCAGCAGCCCTACCCCCAGCAGAACCCGAACTGGCAGTCCCCTCAGCGCTGACCCCGGGCACGGCTTTCCACGATCGGCGACCGGCCCGGTGGGAGCTGTTCGTAACGTAAGGCGACAGAACCTCTCATCCCGTGTTCGCGCGGGGTGAGAGCAAAGTTCCTTACCGGTCACCGGGTGCCACAGTCAGGAAACGCGCCCTCCCTACCTTCGGGACATCACCGCTCAGCACGAACGCACCAGCGAGCCCCGGAGCCCCGTGGAGGCGCAATGACAGCCCCTAGCACCGTCCCCGCACCGCCGACCAGGGGCGGCCGCTGGATCCAGCAGTGGGATCCTGAGGACGAGACCTTCTGGAACGAGGGCGGGGAGAAGGTCGCCCGCCGCAACCTGATCTTCTCCGTCCTCTCCGAGCACATCGGCTTCTCGATCTGGACCATGTGGTCCGTGCTCGTCCTCTTCATGGGTCCGGAGTACGGCCTGACCCCGGCGGACAAGTTCCTGCTGACCTCGATGGTCACGCTGGTCGGCGCCGTCGTCCGGGTGCCGTACACCTTCGCCGTGGCCATCTTCGGCGGCCGGAACTGGACGATCGTCTCGGCCGGCCTGCTCATCGTCCCGACCGTCGCCGCGTTCACGGTGATGGAGCCAGGGACCTCGTTCAACACCTTCCTCCTGGTCGGCCTGCTGGCCGGTATCGGTGGCGGCAACTTCGCCTCCTCCATGACCAACATCAACGCCTTCTTCCCGCTGCGGAAGAAGGGCTGGGCCCTCGGGCTCAACGCCGGCGGCGGCAACATCGGGGTGCCGGTCATCCAGCTGATCGCGCTCGCCGTCATCGGCGCCAGCGGCGGCCCGCGCGTCCTGCTCGGTATCTACATCCCGCTGATCGTGATCGCCGCCGTCCTCGCCGCCCTCTTCATGGACAACCTGGCCTCCGTGAAGAACGACACCGGCGCCGCCAAGGACGCCGCGCGGGACGCCCACACCTGGATCATGTCCTTCCTCTACATCGGCACCTTCGGCTCCTTCATCGGCTACGCCTTCGCCTTCGGCCAGGTGCTCCAGGTCCAGTTCGGCCGTACGCCGCTGGAGGCCGCGTACGTCACCTTCATCGGCCCGCTGCTCGGCTCCCTCATCCGCCCGCTGGGCGGCTGGCTCGCCGACAAGTACGGCGGCGCCCGGATCAGCCTCTACAACTACGTCGCCATGGGCGCGGCGACCGCGGTCCTGATCTTCGCCAGCATGGAGAAGTCGCTGCCGCTGTTCGTCACCGCGTTCGTGATCCTCTTCGTCCTGACCGGCCTGGGCAACGGGTCCACGTTCAAGATGATCCCCGGCATCTTCCAGGCCAAGGCCCTCGCCCAGGGGCTGCAGGGAGAAGCGGCCGCGGCCTACGGCCGTCGCCTCTCCGGTGCCTCCATGGGACTGATCGGCGCGGTGGGCGCGCTCGGCGGCGTCGGCATCAACCTGGCCTTCCGCCAGTCCTTCCTCTCCAACGGCTCCGGCACCGGCGCCTTCGTTGTCTTCCTCGCCTTCTACGCCGCCTGCTTCGTGGTCACCTGGGCCGTATACCTTCGGCGCTCGGCCTCCCGGATTCAGGCCTCCTCGGCCGCCTCCGAGGCGAAGTCGCAGCTCAGCTACGCCGAGGTGTGACGTAACACTGGCGACATCAAGCCGAACCGAGCCTGTCACGCGCCGTTGACAGGCTCGCTCGGCATGCAGGTGCCATCACACCCGGTGTAGGTGCAAACGACTCGAGTGCGGGACGAGAGTTATATGTACGACGAACAGCAGCGACCAGAACAGCACGGCCCTCTGGCCGGTTTCACGGTTGGCGTGACAGCCGCGCGCCGGGCCGACGAGCTGGGCGCACTGCTGCAGCGACGGGGAGCCGCCGTCCTGCACGCACCTGCGCTGCGGATCGTGCAGCTCGCCGACGACAGCGAGCTCCTCGCCGCGACCAAGCAGGTCATCGACGAGGTACCGGATGTCGTGATCGCCACGACCGCCATCGGCTTCCGGGGCTGGGTCGAGGCCGCCGACGGGTGGGGTCTGGGCGAGGACCTGCTGGAGCGGCTGCGGGGGATCGAGCTGCTCGCACGCGGACCGAAGGTCAAAGGCGCGGTCCGGGCCGCCGGGCTGACGGAGAACTGGTCGCCGGAGTCCGAGTCGATGGCCGAGGTGCTCGACCGGCTCCTTGAGGAGGGTGTCGAGGGCCGCCGTATCGCCATCCAGCTGCACGGTGAGCCGCTGCCCGGGTTCGTGGAGGCGCTGCGGGCCGGGGGAGCGGAGGTGCTCGGGATCCCTGTCTACCGGTGGATGCCGCCGGAGGACATCGGGCCGGTGGACCGGCTTCTCGACGCGACGGTCTCCCGTGGCCTGGACGCGCTGACCTTCACGAGCGCGCCCGCCGCGGCGTCCTTGCTGAACCGGGCGGAGGAGCGCGGACTGCTGCCGGAGCTGCTGGCCGCTCTGAACCATGACGTCCTTCCGGCCTGCGTGGGCCCCGTCACCTCGCTGCCGCTCCAGGCTCGTGGCGTCGACACGGTCTCACCCGACCGCTTCCGCCTCGGTCCCCTCGTCCAGCTCCTCTGCCAGGAGCTCCCGGCCCGGGCCCGTTCCCTCCCGATCGCCGGTCACCGCGTCGAGATCCGCGGCCACGCGGTCCTCGTCGACGGTGTCCTGCGCCCTGTGCCGCCGGCCGGTATGTCGTTGCTGCGCGCCCTGTCCCGCCGGCCCGGCTGGGTGGTGGCGAGGGCGGAGCTGCTGCGTGCCCTCCCGGGTGCGGGGCGCGACGAGCACGCGGTGGAGACGGCGATGGCTCGATTGCGTACGGCCCTGGGGGCGCCGAAGCTGATCCAGACGGTCGTGAAGCGCGGCTACCGCCTCGCCCTGGACCCGGCGGCGGACGCGAAGTACTCGGACGCGTGAGGCAGGGGCTCTTCTTCGCCCCCGCCGCCCTTACCCGTTCCCATCCCCAGGGGGCTGCCGCCCCTTCGACCCCGCTCCCAGGGGGGCGCTGCCCCCTGGACCCCCGCTCCTCAAACGCCGGAGGGGCTGAATTTCACGCCGGTCCAGGCAATCCTCTTCAGGGCCGAAGCGGGGGCGAGATCAGCGAGGTGTCAGGCGGGCGTAGCGGACCAGGCCCCGGGCCAGGCAGCCCATCGCCACCGTCGACAGCACCGCCCGCACCACGTTCCACGCCACCCACGCGTCCTCGAACTCCTCCCGCGCCGCAGCGGAGTCCGTCGCGCGGTCGAGCGCGTCGTTCAGCGGGATGTTGAAGACGACCGTCACCAGGAAACCGAGGGCGTAGGCGACCAGCCCCGCCCACACCCACCGGCGGTACCCCGCACCCCGCGCCTGCCAAGCCGCCACCCCCGTGAGCACCAGCGCCCCGAGGAAGCTGAGCATGAACACCGGGTTCTGGATCACGTCGTTGATGTTCCGCATCACCTCGACGTAGACCTCGTCGTCGCTGCGCGCCAGCCCCGGCATCACCGCGCAGGCGAAGACGTAGAAGGCCCCGGCGATCAGGCCCATCGCGACCGTGGCCGCCCCCAGTACGGTTCCCGCGCTCTTCTTCGTCGTCATGCCCTCCAGTCAACGGCCGGCACATCCACCGGAACATGGTCCAAAGGCGCATCCCCATACGCACACGTCCACGCCTCACCGGTACGAGGGGTTCCGACGGCGAGAGCGGGAAGGCACTGTTGAGAGGGAACCTTTTCTCCCGGCCCCTTCTCACCGGCCCCTCACACGCAGGGCACCTCTAGGCGGTGACAGGCACATGGCACTGGGTACGGCCACGGCCCCGTACGAGCTGCGGTTCGACGCGGGGCGGATCTGCCTCGATCTCCTCGCGACCACCCACCCCGTAGAACGGCTCGACTCGACCGAGGCACTGTTCGCCTGGATCACCGGAGCCGGGCTCGTACCACCGGACACCCCGCTGGCCCACGCCGATGCGTCCTGGCTAGTGGGGTTTCGCGAACTTCGCGGGCAGACAAGCCAATTGGTACGCGCGAGACTCGTCCCCGAGCCCCGGCCGTCGTACGACCTCGCGCTCGCCCGCGTCAACGACCTGGCCCGCACCGCACCCCCGGCACCGCGTGCCGTGCAGGGTGAGGACGGCTCGCTCGTCAGGGAGTTGGCGAACCCTCCCGAACTCGCCGCGCTGCTCGGCGCGATCGCCCGGGACGCCGTGGAACTGCTCACCGACCCCGTCGCGCGGGCGTGTCTGCGGCAGTGCGCCGGCGACAACTGCCCGATCGTCTATCTCGATACATCCCGGGGGCGCAGGAGGCGCTGGTGCTCCAGTGAGGTCTGTGGAAACCGGGAAAGAGTGGCCCGGCACCGGCGTCGGGCCGCGCTCGCACGCGCCTGAGGGGGCGTTATGTCCCTTCTGTGGAACGGATGTCGAAGTGATTTCGATTACATGCCGTTTACTCGCGGCGGCGCACGGGCAGTCCCGGCGCTCGAGTCAATGTGGTGGAAATGTAAAGATCGAGGGGTGGGTATGTGCACCCATGTCCCCCTAGTCTCGGCATCCTGAAGAAAACTGTCGTGTCACTTTGAACACGCAACAGCCCGCGTCCGTACCCCGTGTTGAGCGACCGGTCGGGGGAACCCCCGGACATCGGAGGTGGGCGTGCGCAAGGATTCCGTCGTGGCCAATGAACGTGGATCGAGGGCCCGACATCGCATGTCCCAGCCCTCGGAACCTGATGAGGAGCTCATGCGTGCTCTGTACAGAGAGCACGCAGGACCCCTGCTCGCCTATGTACTGCGGCTGGTCGCCGGAGACCGCCAAAGAGCAGAGGACGTCGTGCAGGAGACGCTGATCCGTGCCTGGAAGAACGCCGGTCAGCTCAATCGAGCGACCGGATCTGTACGCCCCTGGCTGGTGACGGTCGCCCGGCGCATCGTCATCGACGGCCACCGAAGCCGGCAGGCCCGGCCGCAGGAGGTCGATCCGTCGCCGCTGGAGGTCATCCCCGCGGAGGACGAGATCGACAAGGCGCTGTGGTTGATGACGCTGTCGGACGCGCTCGACGACCTGACTCCCGCACACCGGGAGGTGCTCGTCGAGACGTACTTCAAGGGGCGTACCGTCAATGAGGCGGCCGAGACGCTCGGGATACCCAGCGGCACCGTTCGCTCAAGGGTCTTCTATGCCCTGCGGTCGATGAAGCTGGCACTGGAGGAGCGGGGGGTGACGGCGTGATGAGTGTTTACGGGGGAAACCAGGGATTCGGTAGTGGTGGTTCGGGTATGTCTGGCTCCATGCAGGGTTCTCCGGTGCCGAACGAGCACGAGACCGTCGGCGCCTACGCCCTCGGGATTCTCGACGACGCCGAGGCAACCGCTTTCGAGATGCACCTCGCGACCTGCGAGTGGTGCGCCCAGCAGCTCGACGAGCTCGCCGGGATGGAACCGATGCTGGCCGCGCTCGCGGACCTGCCCGGCTCCGGCACTCCCGCGATCGGCGAGTCCCTGTCCGCCAAGCCCAGTCCGCGGCTGGTGAACAAGCTCGTCGACGAGGTCGCCGAACGCCGCGCCCAGAAGCGCCGGCGCGCCTTCTACATGGTGGCCGCGGCGGCCGCCCTGATCATCGGCGGTCCGCTGGTGGCCGTAGGGGCGACCGGCGACGACTCCGGCGGAAACGTCTCCGCGCACACGACGAGCAGCAGCCCCGCCAAGGAAGCCTTCGACGCCATCGACGACAAGCTGACGGCGACCGACCCCAGCACGGACGTCAGTGCGACCGTCGCCGTGGAGGAGAAGGCCTGGGGCACCCATGCCGTCCTCCAGCTGAAGAACGTCAAGGGCCCGGAGAAGTGCTCCCTCATCGCCGTGGGCAAGAACGGCGAGCGTGAGACGGTCACCTCCTGGTCCGTCCCGACCTGGGGTTATGGCATCGCCAACGCCAAGACCGAGCAGGCCAAGCAGCCGCTCTACGTCCACGGCGGCGCCGCTTTCGACCTGAACGACATCGATCACTTCGAGGTCATGACCTTCGGCGGCAAGCGACTCGTCGAAGTCGACGCGTAGCTGACGTAGCTGCATCGGGTCCCCTTCGCGTACGGTTGACGGCTGCCCAGCACGTCAGAAGGGGGCCCGGTGGCCGCTCAGGCTCAACAAACCGCGGTCGACTCGGTTCACGACTCGGTTCGGGATCGAGAGATCAGTGTCGAACAGGAACACCTTGACCGGGTGTACCGGCGTCTCGAGGAGAAGATTCACGAGGCGGAGTTCCTGATGAACGACGCGGCCAAGCGTGGCCAGGTCGGCACCCCCGGCGCGCTCGCCGAGCGGGACGCGCAGGTTTTCCGGGCGGGGGTGCACCTCAACCGCCTCAACAACGAGTTCGAGGACTTCCTCTTCGGCCGGATCGACCTGCTCCTCGGCAAGGACGGCAAGAAGGGTCCCGACGGCGCCTACACCGCCGTGGAACCCGCCGACGGCGCCGTGCGGGACGACAGCACCGCCGACATCGCCGAGACCCTGCACATCGGCCGGATCGGAGTCCTGGACTCCGAGTATGCGCCGCTCGTCATCGACTGGAGGGCCCCGGCCGCGGCTCCCTTCTACCGCTCCACCCCGGTCGACCCCGGCCGGGTGGTGCGCCGACGGGTCATCCGCTCCAAGGGCCGCCGCGTCCTCGGTGTCGAGGACGACCTCATGCGCCCCGAGCTCAAGGCCTTCCTCGACGGGCAGGAGCTCGCCGTCATCGGCGACGGCGCCCTGATGGCCGCCCTCGGCCAGGCCCGCAGCCACACCATGCGGGACATCGTCGCCTCCATCCAGGCCGAGCAGGACCTGGTCATCCGCGCGCCCGCCGCCTCGGTGACCTACGTCGAGGGAGGCCCGGGGACGGGCAAGACGGCCGTGGCCCTGCACCGCGCCGCCTACCTGCTCTACCAGGACCGGCGCCGCTACTCCGGCGGCATCCTCATCGTCTCGCCGACCCCGCTCCTGGTGGCGTACACCGAGGGCGTGCTGCCCTCACTGGGCGAGGAGGGCCAGGTCGCCATCCGGGCGATCGGCTCGCTCGTCGACGGCGTGGAGGCCACGCTCTACGACTCTCCGTCCACGGCCCGCGCCAAGGGCTCGTACCGGATGCTCAAGGTGCTGCGGAAGGCGGCACGAGGGGCGCTGGAGGCAGGCTCGGGCAGCGGCGCGTCCGCGGGCGGCTCCGGGAGGCGGCGCCGTCGCGGCGAGGCGTCCGGCCGGCTCGCCTTCGGCGCCGGCGACGCGGACCAGCTCGCCTTCGGTGACGACGACACCCCCGACCAGGCCCCCACGGGCCCGGCCTCCCGGCTGCGCGTGGTGGCCTTCGGGCGCCGCCTGGAGCTGGAGGCACCGGAGCTGGAACGTATCCGCCACACCGCGCTCAGCGGCACGGCCCCCGTGAACCTGCTGCGCCCCCGGGCCCGCAGGCTCCTCCTGGACGCCCTGTGGGCCCGCTCAGGCTCCGCCGGCCGGCACACCGACCCGGAGCTCGCCGCCGAGCTGCGCTCCTCCTTCGACGAGGACGTCAGCAGCGAGGACAGCTTCATCGACTTCCTGAACGCCTGGTGGCCGGAGCTCACCCCGCAGGCCGTCCTCACCGCCATGGCCGACGAGCGCCGCCTGGGCCGCTGGGCCCGCCGGATCCTCAACCCCGGCGAGGTCCGCAAGGTCGCCCGTTCGCTGCGGCGGGACGGGTACTCCGTGCACGACATCGCCATGCTCGACGAGCTCCAGGCGATCCTCGGCACCCCGGCCCGCCCCAGGAAGCGGCGCGACCTGGACCCGCTCGACCAGCTGACCGGCCTGGAGGAGCTGATGCCGGTCCGCGAGGAGACCCAGCGCGAACGCGCCGAGCGGCTCGCCGAGGAGCGCACCGAGTACGCCCACGTCATCGTCGACGAGGCCCAGGACCTCACGCCGATGCAGTGGCGCATGGTCGGCCGTCGCGGCCGGCACGCCACCTGGACGGTCGTCGGCGACCCGGCCCAGTCCTCCTGGTCCGACCCCGACGAGGCGGCCGAGGCCAGGGACGAGGCCCTGGGCACGCGTCCGCGCCGGCGCTTCCAGCTCACCGTGAACTACCGCAACCCCTCGGAGATCGCCGAGCTCGCCTCCAGGGTGCTGGCCCTCGCGATGCCCGGCTCCGAGTCCCCGAGGGCCGTACGGTCCACCGGCGTCGAACCCCGCTTCGCCGTCGTGCGGGAATCCCTCGCGAGCGCCGTCCGCGAGGAGGCCGCCCGCCTCCTCGACCGGGTCGACGGCACGATCGGCGTGGTCGTCGCCATGCAGCGCCGCGAGGAGGCCGCCCGCTGGCTCGCCGGGCTCGGCGACCGGGTGGTGGCCCTGGGCAGCTTGGAGGCCAAGGGCCTGGAGTACGACGCGACGGTCGTCGTCTCCCCGGCCGAGATCGCCGACGAGTCCCCGGCCGGCCTGCGGGTGCTGTACGTGGCGCTCACCCGCGCGACCCAGCAGCTGACGGTCGTGTCGGGGGAGCGCGACCAGCCCGACGCGGCCGGGGTGCCCGACCTTCTCAGAGATTGATCGATATGAACTCTCGAGACGGGAATGGCCTTACGGGATCCGTTTGTTAGCCTGGGTGTGACACCGGCCCGATCCAAGCCCCCGGGCCCAACCTTCGTCCCTCAGAGGGACCACTTGCCGCGAGGCGAGCATGGCGGGTCGGTGTCACTGACTGCGAGAGAGGCCCACGTCACGGACGTGGGCCTCTCTCGTTGTGAACAAAACGTTCGCAATCCAACGTGGCTAACGCCTACTCGACAGTAGGTGCGACGATCGGACGGCATACAGCGTCAAAGGTGAAAGCAGAGGAAGTCGGCCATGGCAACGGCGCCCAGCGTCTCCTACTCGATCACGGTCCGTCTGGAGGTGCCCGCGAGCGGAACGGCGGTCTCCCAGATCACCACGGCCGTGGAGTCCCACGGAGGCTCGGTGACCGGCCTCGACGTGACCGCTTCCGGCCACGAGAAGCTCCGTATCGACGTCACCATCGCGGCGACCTCCACGGCCCACGCCGAGGAGATCGTCGAGCAGCTGCGCGGCATCGAGGACGTCACGCTCGGCAAGGTCTCCGACCGTACGTTCCTGATGCACCTCGGCGGCAAGATCGAGATGCAGTCCAAGCATCCCATCCGCAACCGTGACGACCTGTCCATGATCTACACCCCGGGCGTCGCCCGCGTGTGCATGGCGATCGCCGAGAACCCCGAGGACGCGCGCCGCCTCACCATCAAGCGCAACACCGTCGCGGTCGTGACGGACGGCTCGGCGGTCCTGGGTCTGGGCAACATCGGCCCGATGGCCGCCATGCCGGTCATGGAGGGCAAGGCGGCCCTGTTCAAGCGCTTCGCCGACATCGACGCCTGGCCGCTGTGCCTGGACACCCAGGACACCGACGAGATCGTCGCGATCGTCAAGGCGATCGCCCCGGGCTTCGCCGGCATCAACCTCGAGGACATCTCCGCGCCCCGCTGCTTCGAGATCGAGGCCCGGCTGCGCGAGGCCCTCGACATCCCCGTCTTCCACGACGACCAGCACGGCACCGCGATCGTCGTCCTCGCCGCGCTGAAGAACGCGCTCCGGGTCACCGGCAAGGCGATCGAGAACATTCGCGTCGTCATGTCCGGTGCGGGCGCGGCCGGTACGGCCATCCTCAAACTGCTGATCGCCGCAGGTGTCAAGAACGCCGTCGTCGCCGACATCCACGGTGTCGTGCACGCGGGCCGCGAGGACCTGGTGTCCGCCGCCGCGGACTCGCCGCTGCGCTGGATCGCCGACAACACCAACCCCGAGAACCTGACGGGCACCCTGAAGGAGGCCGTGCGCGGCGCGGACGTCTTCATCGGCGTCTCCGCCCCGAACGTCCTCGACGGCGACGACGTGGCCGCCATGGCCGAGGGTGCCATCGTGTTCGCGCTCGCGAACCCCGACCCCGAGGTGGACCCGGCGATCGCCCGTCAGACGGCGGCGGTCGTGGCCACCGGCCGCTCCGACTTCCCGAACCAGATCAACAACGTGCTGGTCTTCCCGGGTGTCTTCCGCGGTCTGCTGGACGCGCAGTCCCGCACGGTGAACACGGACATGATGCTGGCCGCCGCGACCGCCCTGTCGGACGTGGTGACCGAGGATGAACTGAACCCGAACTACATCATCCCCAGCGTCTTCAACGACAAGGTCGCGGGCGCGGTCGCCGGAGCGGTGCGCGAGGCGGCGAAGGCGGCGGCGTCCTCGTAGGACGATGTGCGCGGGCTGTGAGGATCACCACGGCAAGGCCTTGCATCGGCGCGTCGTGGAACCCGGGGCTCCTGGCCGCCGTTTATCGTGTCGGCCAGGCTCGGGGCCTCTCTTCGTGTGACACCCAAGGGTGTTCTCACGATTCCTACGGGTGCCGGATTGGCTTTCGCGCCGCAGGTGGGGGCAGGATGCGTCTCTGGGCGCGAGGGTCTGACGACGGACCCGGGTCCGGGGCCTTACCGAGAACCCTGGCAGCATCGGCATCGCTGTGCCGAATGTGCGGCTACGCCGCGTGGCACGCCCCAACGGCAAAAGAACACGGGAGTAACAACATGAACCGCAGTGAGCTGGTGGCCGCCCTGGCCGACCGCGCCGAGGTGACCCGCAAGGACGCCGACGCCGTGCTGGCCGCGTTCGCCGAGACCGTCGGCGAGATCGTCGCCAAGGGCGACGAGAAGGTCACCATCCCCGGCTTCCTGACCTTCGAGCGCACCCACCGTGCCGCTCGCACCGCGCGCAACCCGCAGACCGGCGACCCGATCCAGATCCCCGCCGGTTACAGCGTCAAGGTCTCCGCGGGCAGCAAGCTCAAGGAAGCCGCCAAGGGCAAGTAAGGCCTGACGGTACGTCCGGTACGACGTACCCGGCGCAGTAACGCCAGTACGACGTACCAGGCGCAGTAACGCCAATGGGGCGGCCCCCTTTTCCAGGGGCCGCCCCATCGCCGTACTCAGGGACTGGGCTATCCGAGCGCCTTGCCCGGCAGCTCGACCTTCGCGCCCAGCTCGACGAGCTTCTCCATGAAGTTCTCGTAGCCGCGGTTGATGAGGTCGATGCCGTGGACCCGCGAGGTCCCCTGGGCCGCCAGGGCGGCGATCAGGTAGGAGAAGCCGCCGCGGAGGTCGGGGATGACCAGATCGGCGCCCTGGAGCTTCGTCGGGCCCGACACGACGGCCGAGTGGAGGAAGTTGCGCTGGCCGAAGCGGCAGTCGCTGCCGCCCAGGCACTCGCGGTACAGCTGGATGTGAGCACCCATCTGGTTGAGCGCGGAGGTGAATCCGAGGCGGGACTCGTAGACCGTCTCGTGGATGATCGACAGGCCGGTGGCCTGGGTGAGCGCCACGACCAGCGGCTGCTGCCAGTCCGTCTGGAAGCCCGGGTGCACGTCGGTTTCGAGCGCGATGGACTTCAACTGGCCGCCGGGGTGCCAGAAGCGGATGCCCTCGTCGTCGATCTCGAAGGCGCCGCCCACCTTCCGGTAGGTGTTCAGGAACGTCATCATCGAGCGCTGCTGGGCGCCGCGGACGTAGATGTTGCCTTCGGTCGCCAGCGCCGCGGAAGCCCACGAGGCGGCCTCCAGGCGGTCCGGGAGGGCGGCGTGGTTGTAGCCGCCGAGCTGGTCCACACCGGTGACGCGGATCGTGCGGTCGGTGTCCATCGCGATGATGGCGCCCATTTTCTGCAGGACGCAGATGAGGTCCTCGATCTCCGGCTCCACCGCGGCGTTGGAGAGCTCGGTGACACCTTCGGCGAGGACCGCGGTGAGCAGGACCTGCTCGGTCGCGCCCACGGACGGGTACGGCAGCCGGATCTTCGTTCCGCGCAGACGCCGCGGCGCCTCCAGGAACTGCCCGTCCGCCCGCTTCTCGATCGTCGCGCCGAACTGCCGCAGCACCTCGAAGTGGAAGTCGATGGGCCGGCCGCCGATGTCGCAGCCGCCGAGACCGGGGATGAAGGCGTGCCCGAGGCGGTGCAGCAGCGGGCCGCACAGCAGGATCGGGATACGGCTGGAACCCGCGTGGGCATCGATGTCGGCGACGTTCGCGCTCTCGACATGCGTCGGGTCCATCACCAGCTCGCCCGGCTCCTCACCCGGACGGACCGTCACCCCGTGCAGTTGCAGGAGACCGCGTACGACGCGCACGTCACGGATGTCCGGAACGTTGCGCAGTCGACTCGGTCCGCTGCCCAGCAGGGCGGCGACCATGGCCTTCGGTACGAGGTTCTTCGCACCACGAACACGGATCTCGCCCTCGAGCGGGGTGCCGCCGTGGACAAGCAGTACGTCGTCAGAGCCGTTGACGGTCATGTATCTCGCGTTCCGATTGGTGGGGCAGGTGGCCAGAAGGGAAAGGGTAATCGCCGCCCACCCCCCTTCCGTAAGCCCAAGTGCCGCCCAGCTACGTCATAGCTGTGTCACAACACGTGCCGTGTGGTCCCGGGCACATGGGGTCACGGGGGCGGTTGTGCGCGTGGGGCGCGTGGTTGCGCTCTGAGCTGCATTCACGGCCGTACCGGCATTGCCTCCCCGCTCGCGGGGAAGATGCGGGATCATGTCTGGCATGACCGAGGTGTCCTCGCTCACAGGGCGGTTGCTCGTGGCAACGCCCGCCCTGGCGGACCCGAACTTCGACCGTGCGGTGGTGCTCCTTCTCGACCACGACGAGGAGGGCTCCCTCGGCGTCGTCCTCAACCGGCCCACCCCGGTGGACGTGGGCGACATCCTGGAGGGCTGGGCGGACCTCACCGGTGAGCCCGGCGTCGTCTTCCAGGGGGGCCCGGTCTCTCTCGACTCCGCGCTCGGCGTGGCCGTCATCCCGGGCGGCGCGTCCGGCGAGCGCGCCCCGCTGGGCTGGCGCCGGGTGCACGGCGCGATCGGTCTGGTCGACCTGGAGGCACCACCGGAACTTCTCGCCTCGGCCCTGGGATCGCTGAGGATCTTCGCCGGATACGCCGGCTGGGGGCCCGGCCAGCTGGAGGACGAGCTGGTCGAGGGTGCCTGGTACGTCGTCGAGTCCGAACCCGGCGACGTCTCCTCCCCGTCCCCGGAAAGACTCTGGCGCGAGGTTCTGCGCCGCCAGCGCAACGAGCTCGCGATGGTGGCCACGTATCCGGACGACCCTTCGCTCAACTGATGTCTGTGAGCTTCAGTACGCTTGCCTTTATGAGCACTCTTGAGCCTGAGACCCAGCCGCAGCGCGGGACTGGTACGGGGACCCTCGTAGAGCCGACGCCGCAGGTGTCCCATGGTGACGGTGACCACGAGCGCTTCGCCCACTATGTCCAGAAGGACAAGATCATGGCGAGCGCCCTCGACGGGACCCCCGTCGTGGCGCTGTGCGGCAAGGTCTGGGTGCCGGGCCGCGACCCGAAGAAGTACCCCGTGTGTCCCATGTGCAAGGAGATCTACGAGTCCATGGGTGCCGGCGGGGACGGCGACGGCAAGGGCGGCGGCGACAAGTAGGCCCGCTGCCGGGCCCGCTGCCCGACTGAGCTTCGCGAGGCCCCCGGGGCGCGTTTCGGCGCGCTCCGGGGGCCTTTCGCATGCCCTCGCATGTCACGAAGTGGTTGAGACCTCTTGTGGGCATGTTCATGTAGTCCCTAGCCTCCGTTGTGCAGAGCGAAACTGTCATTGCATATGTTGCAACGCATGCTCGGAGGCCCCACTCCATGAAGCGCTCCCCCCGATCCCCCCGCCTGGCCGTCCTGCTCACGGCCCTCGTCGTCACCGCCTGCGCCCCGCAGACCTCCGCCAACTCCTCCTCCGACAAGGACGAGAAGACCGGCACCCTGCGCGTCTGGCTCTTCCAGGAGGTCGGCAACAAGCCCAAGGAGAAGGTCGTCGACTCGGTCGTGACCGCCTTCCGGAAGGCCCACAAGGACACGAAGGTCGACGTCGAGTACATCCCGATCGAGACCCGCGCCCAGCGCGTCAAGGCCGCCTTCAACGACCCGAAGTCCGCGCCCGATGTCATGGAGTACGGCAACACCGACACCGCCGGCTATGTGAAGGACGGCGGACTCCTCGACGTCACGAAGGAGTTCGGCGCCTGGAGCGAGGCGAAGGACACCGACCCGACGGCGAAGCAGTCGGTCACCGTGGACGGCAAGGTCTACGGGGCGCCGTTCTACGTCGGCGTACGCGCCCTGTACTACCGCACGGACGTGTTCGAAGAACTCGGCCTCGATGTGCCGAGGTCGATGGCCGAGCTGGCTTCCACGGCCCGCAGGATCCGTGCCGCCGAGCCCGACTTGTACGGCCTGGTCGTCGGCGGCGCCTACACCTACGGCGCGATGCCGTTCGTATGGGCCAACGGCGGCGAACTCGCCACCGGCACGGCGGGCTCGTACACCTCCGCGATCGACAGCGCGGCGGCCCGGAAGGGCATCAAGGCGTACACGTCCCTGTTCTCGGACGACAACTGTCCCGCCGCCAAGTGCGCGGGCTTCGGCGGCAACGACACGATCACCGCGTTCGCGGCCGGCAAGGCGGGCATGGCGATCGGCGGCGACTTCAGCCACACGGCGGTCGAGGCGGGCAAGGTCAAGGGCAAGTACGCGGTCGTCCCGCTGCCGGGGGTCGCGTCCGGCTCGATCGCTCCCGCCTTCGCGGGCGGCAACAACATCGGCGTACTGAAGAGCACGTCGCACCGGACGCTGGCCGTCGAGCTGATGGAGCAGCTGTCGTCGAAGAAGACGCAGGCCTCGATGTTCGACGCGATGGGCTTTCTGCCGACGTTCACCGATGTGCGGCAGCGGGTGGCGGCGCGGGAGCCGTATGTGAAGCCGTTCGCGCGGACGCTGGGGGCGGGGACGAAGTTCGTGCCGGCGTCGCCGGGGTGGTCGCAGATCGACTCGTCGCTGGTGCTGCCGACGATGTTGCAGGAGATCATCAGCGGTAAGAAGGATGTGGCTGCGGCTTCGAAGGACGCGGCCGCGAAGATGGACGAGGCGTTCGGCTCCGCCGGGTGAGCGCCACGCCTACGAGCTCGGGGGCTGCGGAGCGTTCGCGGGTGCGGGTGGTTCGTGGCTCGTCGCGCAGTTCCCCGCGCCCCTTGGGGGGCCGGAGTTCGCGGCATCAGAAAGCACCCTGGCTCTACCTCGCCCCCGCCCTCGTCGTTCTCGGCTCCCTGCTCGTCTACCCGATCTACCAGCTCGGGCTGATCTCCCTCTTCCAGTACACCCAAGCCCAGGTCAGCGGCGGTGAACCCACCACCTTCGAAGGCTTCGGGAACTACGCGGAGATCTTCTCCGACAACCAGTTCTGGCAAGTACTGCTCGCCACCGTCGTTTTCGCCGCGGCCTGTGTCGTGTCCACGCTTGGTGTCGGGTGTGCCCTCGCCGTGCTGCTCACGCGGGTGCGGGCCGTGCCGCGGCTGGTGTTGATGCTGGCCGCGCTGGGCGCGTGGGCGACGCCGGCCGTCACGGGGTCGACGGTGTGGCTGTTCCTGTTCGACGCGGACTTCGGGCCGGTGAACCGGGTCCTGGGCCTCGGTGACCACTCGTGGACCTACGGACGCTTCAGTGCCTTCTTCCTCGTGCTGCTCGAAGTGGTGTGGTGCTCCTTCCCGTTCGTGATGGTCACGGTCTACGCCGGTATCCGCGCCGTCCCGGGCGAGGTGCTGGAGGCCGCGGCCCTCGACGGCGCCTCGCACTGGCGGATCTGGCGGTCCGTGCTGGCGCCGATGCTGCGGCCGATCCTGGTGGTCGTCACCATCCAGTCGGTCATCTGGGACTTCAAGGTCTTCACGCAGATCTACGTCATGACGAACGGCGGCGGCATCGCGGGCCAGAACCTCGTCCTGAACGTCTACGCCTACCAGCAGGCGTTCGCTTCCTCGCAGTACGGCCTCGGCTCGGCGATCGGGATCGTGATGCTGCTGATCCTGCTCGCCGTGACGCTGGTGTATCTGCGACTGCTCCGCAGGCAGGGGGAGGAACTGTGAATCTTGTACGAGCCCAGGCGCGGCCTTTTGTGAGGCGTCCGTGGCGGTTGGCCGCCGAGACGTCCGCGCTGCTGATCGCGGTGGTCGTCGCCTTCCCCCTCTACTGGATGGTGCTGAGCGCCTTCAAACCGGCCGGGGAGATCGAGTCGGCCGAGCCGCGGCCCTGGACGCTTTCGCCCTCCCTGGATTCCTTCCGGCGCGTGTTCGGCCAGCAGGATTTCGGTCGGTATTTCGTCAACAGCCTTGTCGTGGCGTGCACCGTGGTGATCGCCTCCGCACTGATCGCGTTTCTCGCGGCGACCGCGGTGACCCGATTCCGCTTCCGCTTCCGGACCACGCTGCTGATCATGTTTCTGGTGGCGCAGATGGTGCCCGTGGAGGCACTCACCATCCCCCTCTTCTTCCTCATGCGGGACTTCGGCCAGCTGAACACCCTGGGCTCGCTGATCCTGCCGCACATCGCCTTCTCGCTGCCCTTCGCGATCTGGATGCTGCGGGGGTTCGTGAAAGCGGTCCCCGAGGCGCTGGAGGAGGCCGCGTACATCGACGGGGCGAGCCGGGCGCGATTCCTGTGGCAGATCCTTTTCCCGCTCGTGTTCCCCGGGTTGGTGGCCACGAGCGTGTTTTCCTTCATCTCGGCCTGGAACGACTTCCTGTTCGCCAAGTCGTTCATCATCAGCGACACGTCCCAGTCGACGCTGCCGATGGCCCTGCTGGTCTTCTACAAGCCGGACGAGCCGGACTGGGGCGGCGTGATGGCGGCGTCGACAGTGATGACGGTTCCGGTGCTGGTGTTCTTCGTACTCGTACAGCGACGGCTGGTCTCGGGGCTGGGCGGAGCGGTAAAGGACTGACGTGACTTCACTTGCGGATCTGATTCCGGCGCCGCGCGCCGTCGAAGGACCCAGTGCCTGCGGTTTCGTCTTCGGGGTGGACACCGCCCTGTGGGGCGCGCCGGGCACCGAGGGCACGCAGCGGTGGCTGCGCTCCACGGTGGGCGCGGCCCTGGGGCTGTCGCTGCCGCCCGGGCAGGAGGGTGCCGAGAACACCGTCACGCTGCGGCTCGACGACACCCTGGACCCGGAGGGGTACCGGCTGAAGGTCACCTTCAACCGGGGCGTCGAGATCACGGGCGGCGGCTCGGCCGGGGTGTTCTGGGGCGCGCAGTCACTGCGTCAACTCCTCGGCCCCGACGCCTTCCGGCGCGCTCCCATCGACCCCGGACTCGAATACGGCGTCCAGCACCAGACCATCGAGGACGCCCCCCGCTTCCGCTGGCGCGGCCTCATGCTCGACGTCGCCCGGCACTTCATGCCCAAGGACGGTGTCCTGCGCTACCTCGATCTGATGGCCGCCCACAAACTCAACGTCTTCCACTTCCACTTGACGGACGACCAGGGCTGGCGGATCGAGATCGAGAGGTACCCCCGGCTGACCGAGGTCGGCTCATGGCGGGCGCGTACCAAATTCGGCCACCGGGCCTCGCCGTTGTGGGAGGAGAAGCCGCACGGTGGTTACTACACGCAGGACGACATCCGGGAGATCGTGGCCTACGCCGCCGAGCGGCATATCACCGTCGTCCCCGAAATCGACGTACCGGGACACTCGCAGGCGGCCATCGCCGCGTATCCGGAACTCGGCAACACCGACACCTCCCTCTCGGTCTGGGACACCTGGGGTATCTCTCCGAACGTACTCGCCCCCACTGGCAACACCCTGCGCTTCTACGAGGGCGTCTTCGAGGAACTCCTGGAACTGTTCCCGAGTGAGTTCGTTCACGTCGGCGGCGACGAATGCCTGAAGGACCAGTGGCGGGCCTCACCCGCCGCGCAGGCCCGGATCAAGGAACTCGGGGTCGGCGACGAGGACGGGCTGCAGTCGTGGTTCATCGGTCACTTCGACAAATGGCTCACCGCGCGCGGCCGCCGGCTCATCGGCTGGGACGAGATCCTGGAGGGCGGCCTCGCCCGGGGCGCGGCCGTGTCCTCGTGGCGCGGGTACGAGGGCGGCATCACGGCCGCGCGCGCGGGCCACGACGTCGTCATGTGTCCTGAACAGCAGGTGTACTTGGACCACCGGCAGCACGAGGGCGCCGACGAGCCGGTCCCCATCGGCTACGTCCGCACCCTGGAGGACGTCTACCGCTTCGAACCCGTTCCACCCGAGCTGACCTCGGCGGAGGCGGCGCATGTCCTCGGTACGCAGGCCAACCTGTGGACCGAGGTGATGGAGGACCAGGCGCGCGTGGACTACCAGGCGTTTCCCAGGCTTTCGGCCTTCGCCGAGGTCGCCTGGAGCGATCTGCCCGCCCCGGCCGAGCGCGACTTCGACGGCTTCGAGCGGCGAATGGTCCGGCACTACGAGCGACTTGACGCCCTGGGCGTCTCCTACCGGCCGCCCGCGGGACCGCTGCCCTGGCAGCGGCGCCCAGGAGTGCTCGGCCGGCCGATCGAGGGGCCGCCACCGAACAGGTAGGTCTTCCGAACAGGTTACGGATAAAGCCCGCAAGCATCACCGAAGAGTGTCAATCAGTACGCACCGGTGATGCCGTACGAAAACGGACCATCTCCCTGACGACGTGGGCGAATGCCTCCTAGCGGACCCCTGTCTTCGGCCCCGGCGAAGATGTGCCAGAGTTGCCACGTCCGCCCTGTCAGCACGTACCGTACGGCAGCAACAGGTGGGACCAGCTGGGACCAGGTGGGGCAGCGGGAAGGGGCAGCCGGTTTGACCACGCACGCACCGCAGGCGGCGCAGGCCGTCACGCTGCCCACGACGCTGGACGAGGCAGTGACGGCCCTCACCGCCATGCCCGCAGCCGTGCCCGTCGCGGGCGGCACCGACCTCATGGCCGCCGTCAACTCCGGCCAGCTCAGGCCCGCCGCCCTGGTGGGCCTCGGCCGCATCAGCGAGATCCGCGGCTGGCAGTACCAGGACGGACACGCCCTGCTCGGCGCCGGACTGACCCACGCGCGGATGGGCCGGCCCGACTTCGCCGCCCTCATCCCCGCGCTCGCCGCCTCGGCACGCGCGGCGGGCCCGCCGCAGATCCGCAACGCGGGCACCCTGGGCGGCAACATCGCCACGGCGTCCCCCACCGGTGACGCGCTCCCGGTCCTCGCCGCTCTCGAAGCGACGCTGATCATCGCGGGCCCGGGCGGAGCCCGCCGGGAGATCCCGGTGTCGCATCTGCTGGCCGGCATGGAGATGCTGCGCGCCGGCGAACTCATCGGCTTCGTGCGCGTGCCGCTGCTGCACGCGCCGCAGGTCTTCCTCAAGGCCACCGGCCGCACCGGCCCCGGACGGGCGATGGCCTCCGTCGCGCTCGTCCTCGACCCCGCCCGGCGCGGAGTGCGGTGCGCCGTCGGAGCCATAGCGCCGATGCCGCTGCGGCCCCTGGACGCCGAGCTGTGGGTCGGCCGGCTGATCGACTGGGACAACAACCGCGCGCTCGTCCCGGAGGCGCTTCAGGCCTTCGGTGAGTACGTCGCCGCGGCCTGCATCCCCGACCCGACCCCGGAGGCGGACGGCTCCGTGCCACAGCTTCCGCCCGGCGTACTGCACCTGCGGCGCACCGTCGCCGCGCTGGCCCGACGAGCACTGGGGAGGGCGCTGTCGTGACCGACGACCGGAACGAAGAGGCCATGCCCCAGGGCGGCGGCCGCTGGGACCCGCTGCCCCAGGGCGACTACGACGACGGCGCGACCGCCTTCGTGAAGCTCCCCGAGGGCGGCATCGAGGCCCTGCTGGCCTCCGACACTCCGCTCGCCGCGCCCGGCCACGGCTATGTGCCGCCGCAGATAACGGTGGCCCCCGACGGCGCCGCCGGCACCGACCCGGCGGCCACCGGTTCCTGGGCCGTGCCCGTCGACGGCACCCAGTGGCCCGACCCGAACGCCGTGCCGCAGGGCGGCGTGGACGACCGGTTCACGTACAGCCCGGGCGCGACCGGGCAGTGGAACTTCCAGGAGCACACGGAGGCCGCGGAGATCGCTCCCGCGCCGGGTCACGATGTGACCGGGCAGTGGTCGATCCCCGTCGCCGGTGGTGACCTTCCGGACGAATCGGGAGAGTTCACCACGTCGTCCCTGGTCGAGCAGTGGGGCGGCACACCGCCGGCCACCCTGCCCGGCGGCGCGTCCGCGCCGTGGGCGACACCGACGGGACAGCCGTGGGACTCCGAGCCGCCGGGCGACGAGCACGCGCACGTGCCGGCCGGCGGGCACAACGGCGGCCACGCGGTCGCCGACGCTCCGGACCACGCCGTGCCGGACACCCACGCACCCGTGGAGACGAGCGCCGCACACGCCCCCGCCGAGCCCGCCGTGGACACCCCCGCCACCGGCGCCTCACAGCCCGCTCACGGCCCCGGTGAGGCCGCGGCGGCAGCTGATGGGCCCGAGGGCGCCCAAGAGGCCGTGGAGACCGCTGAGGCGGCCTCCGAGCCGCACGCGGAGCACACCCCCGCCGACGGCGACGACGAGGCCGCGACGCGGACCGCGGAAGAGCACGCCGCCGACCCCGAGTCCGCCGACGACTCCACCGCCGCCCCGGACGAGCAGCCCCCCGTGCCCTCCGGCGAGGAACACCCCCTCGCCGCCTACGTCCTGCGCGTCAACGGCGTCGAACGCCCCGTCGCCGACGCCTGGATCGGCGAGTCGCTGCTCTACGTGCTGCGCGAGCGCCTCGGCCTCGCGGGCGCCAAGGACGGCTGCTCGCAGGGCGAGTGCGGGGCGTGCAACGTCCAGGTCGACGGACGCCTCGTCGCCTCCTGCCTGGTGCCCGCCGTCACCGCCGCCGGCAGCGAGGTCCGTACCGTCGAGGGCCTCGCCGAGGACGGGCGCCCCTCCGACGTGCAGCGCGCGCTCGCCAAGTGCGGCGCGGTGCAGTGCGGGTTCTGCGTGCCCGGCATGGCGATGACCGTGCACGACCTCCTGGAGGGCAACCCGGCGCCGTCCGAGCTGGAGACCCGCCAGGCACTGTGCGGCAACCTGTGCCGCTGCTCCGGCTACCGGGGCGTCGTGGACGCCGTCCAGGCGGTCGTCGCGGAGCGCGCGGCGCACCACGCCGCGGCGGAATCTGAGTCGGACACGGACGAGGCACGTATCCCGCATCAGGCGGGCCCGGGAGCCGGCGGCGTCAACCCGTCGGCCTTCGAGCCGCGCCGTGACCAGGCGTACGGACAGGACGGAGGCCAGGCGTGAGCAACGAAGCCGCCACCGCGACCACACCCGCGGAGGCAGCCCCCGCCCCCGAACCGATCCCGCACGGCATCGGCGTCTCCCTGCCGGCCGCCGACGCCCGTGCCAAGACCGAGGGCACCTTCCCCTACGCGGCCGACCTGTGGGCCGAGGGCCTGCTGTGGGCCGCCGTACTGCGCTCCCCGCACGCGCACGCGCGCATCGTGTCCATCGACACGTCCCACGCGCGCGACATGCCCGGCGTACGCGCCGTCGTCACGCACGAGGACGTGCCCGGCAGCCCGGTCCACGGCCGCGGCAAGGCCGACCGCCCGGTCTTCGCCTCCGAGGTCGTACGTCACCACGGCGAGCCCATCGCGGCCGTCGCCGCCGACCACCCCGACACCGCGCGGATGGCCGCGGCCGCCGTCATCGTCGAGTACGAGGTGCTCGACCCGGTGACCGACCCGGAGCAGGCCTTCGAGGCCGAGCCGCTGCACGCCGACGGCAACCTGATCCGGCACATCCCGCTGCACCACGGCGACCCGTCCGTGAACGGCGAGATCGTCGTCGAGGGCCAGTACCGCATCGGCCGCCAGGACCCGGCCCCCATCGGCGCCGAGGCCGGCCTCGCCGTGCCGCGGCCCGACGGCGGCGTCGAGCTGTACCTGGCCTCCACCGACCCGCACACCGACCGGGACACCGCCGCCGCCTGCTACGGCCTGGAACCCGAACGCGTCAAGGTCGTCGTCACCGGTGTCCCCGGCGCCACCGCCGACCGCGAGGACCAGGGCGTCCAGCTCCCGCTCGGCCTGCTCGCGCTCAAGACCGGCTGCCCGGTCAAACTCACCGCCACGCGCGAGGAGTCCTTCCTCGGCCACGCCCACCGCCACCCGACCCTCCTCAGATACCGCCACCACGCGGACGCCGAGGGCAGGCTGGTGAAGGTCGAGGCACAGATCCTGCTCGACGCGGGCGCCTACGCCGACACCTCCGCCGAGGCCCTCGCGGCCGCCGTGGGCTTCGCCTGCGGCCCGTACGTCGTCCCGAACGCCTTCATCGAGGGCTGGGCCGTACGCACCAACAACCCGCCCTCCGGCCATGTACGCGGCGAGGGCGCCATGCAGGTCTGCGCCGCCTACGAGGCGCAGATGGACAAGCTGGCCAAGAAGCTCGGCGTCGACCCGGCGGAACTGCGCCTGCGCAACGCGCTCGCCACCGGCGACGTGCTCCCGACCGGCCAGACGGTGACCTGCCCCGCGCCCGTGGCGGAGTTGTTGCAGGCCGTACGGGACTTCCCGCTGCCCGCGCTGCCCAAGGACACCCCCGAGGACGAGTGGCTGCTGCCCGGCGGCCCCGAGGGCGCGGGCGAGCCGGGCGCGATCCGACGCGGCGTGGGCTACGGCCTCGGCATGGTGCACATGCTCGGCGCGGAGGGCGCCGACGAGGTCTCCACCGCCACGGTGAAGGTCCACGACGGTGTGGCCACGGTCCTGTGCGCCGCCGTCGAGTCCGGCCAGGGCTTCACGACGCTGGCCCGCCAGATCGTCCAGGAGACCCTCGGCATCGACGAGGTGCACGTCGCACCCGTGGACACCGACCAGCCCCCGGCGGGCCCGGGCTGCCGGGGCCGTCACACCTGGGTCTCGGGCGGCGCGGTGGAACGGGCCGCGAAGATGGTCCGCACGCAATTGCTCCAGCCGCTGGCGCACAAGTTCGGGATGTCCACCGAACTGCTCCAGATCACCGACGGCAAGATCACCTCGTACGACGGCGTCCTGTCGACCACCGTCACCGAGGCGATGGACGGCAAGGAACTGTGGGCGACGGCACAGTGCCGCCCGCACCCCACGGAACCCCTGAACGAGTCCGGCCAGGGCGACGCCTTCGTGGGCATGGCCTTCTGCGCGATCCGCGCGGTGGTGGACGTCGACATCGAGCTCGGCTCGGTCCGGGTCGTCGAACTCGCCGTCGCCCAGGACGTGGGACGGATCCTCAACCCGGCACAGCTCGCCGCGCGCATCGAGGCGGGCGTCACCCAGGGCGTGGGCATAGCGCTGACGGAGAACCTGCGCACCGCGCGCGGTCTGATCCGCCACCCCGACCTCACGGGCTACGCGCTGCCGACGGCCCTGGACGCCCCGGACATCCGGATCGTGAAGCTGGTCGAGGAGCGGGACGTGGTCGCCCCCTTCGGCGCGAAGGCGGCCAGCGCGGTGCCGGTGGTGACATCACCGGCGGCCATCGCCTCCGCCGTACGAGCCGCCACCGGACGTCCGGTGAACCGGCTGCCGATCCGGCCGCAGGCCGCGGTGGTGACAGCGCAGTGAGCGCACAGGATCCGCAGCGCTACGAGCCTCCGCCCAGTGTGGGGAAGCTGCTGGTGTGGATCCTGGTGTTCGCGCTGGCGGCGATCGTGGTCGTGCTGGGCGGCGTGTATCTGACGTGATGCCCGGGGTGGTCCTCGTGACCGGCGTGATGGCGTCCGGCAAGTCGACGGTCGCACAGGCACTCGCCGAGAGGCTGCCGCGGGCCGCGCACGTCCGCGGGGACCTCTTCCGGCGGATGATCGTCTCCGGACGCCAGGACTACGACGGCGGCCCCGGCGGCGAGGGCGAGTTTCAGCTCCGGTTGCGGTACCGGCTGTCGGCGGCGACGGCGGACGCGTACGCCGAGGCCGGGTTCACGGCGGTGGTGCAGGACGTGGTGCTGGGGGAGGAACTGGCCGCGTACGTACGCCTGATCCGCACCCGCCCGCTGTACGTCGTCGTCCTCGCGCCGGACCCCGAGACCGTGGCCGTCCGGGAGGCGGGGCGCGGCAAGACGGGGTACGGGGCGCACTGGTCGGTCACGGAACTGGACCGGGTGCTGCGGGCCGGGACTCCACGCATCGGTCTGTGGCTGGACACCTCGGAGCTGTCGGTGGGGGAGACGGTGGAGGCGATTGTGGCGGAGAGGGAACGCGCGAGGGTCGCCTGACGTCTTCTGAGCCAAGGGGCGTTGTCAGTGGTGCCGCGTAGTGTTCCTGTCAGTGGGGAACGGCGGCGAGACCTGCTCGGCCCGTCCAGCCCTGCTCGGGGAACTGCCTGCGAACTGCCCCGGGACTGCCTGGGACTGCGAACTTGCACGCACGGGGGAACGATGAGCGCGACCGCCACCGCGGTGATCACACTGACCGACGACGACCTGGAACGCTTCGTCACGCACGCCTCGACGCGCCGCTGGCTGGCGGGTCCCGGACTGCCTTCCGAGATCGGCCTGCTGAGCTTCACGGAGCTGGAGCGCGAGGGCCTGCGGACGGTGACCGACGCGACCGGTGACCCCGAGGGGCGGCTGGCCGAGGAGCTGCGGGACCAGCTGGTCATCGGCGGACTGCTCGACATCGAGGGCCAGGAGACGGAGCCGGTCCTGCTCGACGGCGCCACGGGCGAGGTGTCCACGACCGACTTCTGGTACGACACCCCGGAACTCATGGAGCGCCGCCCGCTGGCCCCCTCGCTGGAGAAGCTGGTCCGTTTCGCCTCGGCGGCGGAGGAACTGGCGGAGCTGCGCGGCCAGTTCGCCTCCTACGCCGGCCGCTTCGGGCCGCAGGTGGCGGCGGAAGCCTCGCGTCAGCTGCTCGCGGTCTTCGAGGAGGGCGCGGACGGTGAGGTGCCGCCGTACTGGCGGATGGCGGCGCTGATCCGCCCGCTGTCCCTCGTCGCGGGTCCGGGGACGCCGTCCGGGTCGGTCCTGGACCTTCCCGCGCGTCTCCTGGACCAGGAGTTCGGGCAGGGCGGCGTCTGGCGCTTCGAGGACGTCGACTTCCCCGCCACGCTCACCCACGAACCGACCCGCCGCTTCCTGCGCGACACCGGCCTGCCCGAGGACGCCGTCCTCTTCCAGCTGGACACGGACGTCCCGCTGCCGACCCTCGCCGAGCACCACGCCGACGCCCCCGGAGCGGAACTCCCCGACGGGGCCGACCACTTGATCCGCCTCGGCTGTCTCGTCGAGGACAACAGCCTGGTCCTCGACGGCAGAACGGGCGCGGTCCTGCGCTGGAGCGAGCCCGAGGCCAGGCTCCATCCGCTCAACACCGACGTCTCCACGCTCGCGTTCACGCTCTGGCTGCTGCACCGCGAGCGCGCGATCGACGAGGACCTGGAACACGGGCTGTCCGAGGGTCCGTACGCCCAGCTGGCGGCCACCATGGTCCAGGTCCTGTCGTCCGTGGACCCGACCGGCACCCTCACGGACGTCGGCCGGCACTACTGGACGGAGACGTTCCAGGACGAGGCGGGCGGGGTGCTCTGCGCCGACTGAAGCGCCGGGACCGCCCAGAAGGGCGACACTCCTTCCGGAGTGCCGCCCTTGAGTTCTGCCCGGTCGGGCAGGTAGAGGCCGTGGCGGGAATCGAACCCACGTAACTCGCTTTGCAGGCGAGTCCCTGAACCACTCGGGCACACGGCCGGGTCGGTGGAGTGTGGTGCTCCGTGCCGAACTCGGTGGTACGACCGTACGGCGGCGTCGGGAGGGGGCTCAAGGGAATCGCGGGGGCTGCAACGGGACTGCCACACGCCGTTCATGAACGGGGGAGTCCGTCGCTGGTCGTACGACCAAGGTCCTGGCGTCGGACCGCCTCCCGACAGGGGTCAAGCCGGGGTGTGACCCTTACGATGGCGACCATGACAGCCCTCGAACCGCGCGGCACCGATGCCGCGGACACCGCCCCCGACCTGGCCACTGTCGTCGAGGAGGGGGTGCTGAGCCGGCCGTACCGGGCGCTCAGCATCGGGATCGTGTCCGTGGTGCTGCTGATCGCGTTCGAGGCGACCGCCGTGGGGACGGCGATGCCGGTCGCGGCGCGGGAGCTGGACGGGGTCTCGCTCTATGCGTTCGCGTTCTCCGGGTACTTCACGACGAGCCTGTTCGGGATGGTGCTGGCCGGGCAGTGGTCCGACCGGCGCGGTCCCCTCGGTGCGCTGACCGGCGGGATCGGGGCGTTCGCCGCGGGGCTGGTGCTGTCCGGGACCGCGGGCGCCATGTGGCTGTTCATCCTCGGGCGGGCCGTGCAGGGGCTGGGCGGAGGGCTGGTGATCGTCGCCCTCTACGTCGTCGTCGGGCGGGCCTATCCCGAGCGGCTGCGGCCGGCGATCATGGCGGCCTTCGCGGCGGGCTGGATCGTGCCGTCGATCGTCGGGCCGCTCGCCTCGGGCGCGGTGACCGAACACCTCGGCTGGCGCTGGGTGTTCGTCGGGATTCCGGTGCTGGTCGTGTTCCCGCTGGCCCTCGCCCTGCCACAGATACGGCGCAGGGCCTCGGGGCCCATGGAGGGATCCGACGGGAGCGCCGCCTTCGACCGCCGCCGTATCCGGCTCGCCCTTGCCGTCTCGCTCGGCGCCGGACTCCTCCAGTACGCCGCCCAGGACCTCCGCCCGCTCTCCCTCGTCCCCGGCGTCGCCGGAGCCGCGCTGCTGGTGCCGGCCGTGCTCGGGCTGCTCCCGCGCGGCACCTACCGGGCGGCGCGCGGACTGCCCTCGGTGGTGCTGCTGCGCGGTGTCGCCGCGGGCTCCTTCATCGCCGCCGAGTCCTTCGTACCGCTGATGCTGGTCACCCAGCGGGGGCTGTCCCCGACACTCGCCGGGTTCTCCCTCGCCGCGGGCGGCGTCACCTGGGCGCTGGGCTCGTGGGTGCAGTCACGGCCACGGGTCGAGCCCCACCGGCAGCGCCTGATGACGCTGGGCATGGTCCTGGTCGCCGCCTCGATCGCCGCCGCGCCGAGCGTGCTGATCACAGCGGTGCCCGTATGGACGCTGGCCGTGGTCTGGGGGCTCGGCTGTTTCGGCATGGGTCTGGTGATCGCCTCCACGAGTGTGCTGCTGCTCCAGCTCTCCGCCCCGGCCGAGGCGGGCACCAACTCCGCCTCCCTGCAGATCTCCGACGCCCTGTCCAACGTCGTCCTGCTGGCGACGGGCGGCGCCGCGTTCGCGGCCCTGGGCGGTGGCACGGTGAGCCATACGGCGACGGAGACCACCGGCTCCCACCCGGCCGCGTTCGCCGCGGTGTTCCTGCCGATGGCGGCGGTGGCCCTGGTCGGGGCATGGGTGACGACCCGGCTCAGGGAACGGCCGACCACATCCTGAGCCCGAGCGTCACGCACGGCCCGTGACCCGCCGTATCTCCTCGGCGAAGCCCCTTACGGTCGGCTCCTCCAGCAGGGCCGCCAGCGGGATCTCCGCACCCAGCCGCTCCCTGAGCCGGGTGACGGTCTCGACCACCTTGTACGAGTTGCCGCCGAGGTCGAAGAAGTCGTCGTCGGGCTTCACGGAGTCCAGCCCGAGGGCCTCGCACCAGACGGCGGTCACCAGCTCCTCGACGTCCAGCTCCTCGGCCCTCGCGTCCGTCACGGGCGCCGGGCGCGACGGCGTGGTGCGGGCCGCCCGGGACTCCAGCAGCAGGCGGTCCACCTTGCCGTTCGGCGTGAACGGGAGGGCGTCCAGGAGGTCGACCGTCGCCGGGACCATCGTGGGCGGAAGCCAGCCGCGCAGGGCCTCACGGACCGACGCCGTCAGCTCGGCGGCCGGCGCGGACGGCACCTCGGGCACCACGAACGCGGCCAGCGCCTTCTCCAGGCCCGTGCCGTGCGCCACCACGACCGCCTGCCGCACTCCCGCGCAGTGCCGGGCCGTCGACTCGATCTCGCCGAGCTCGATACGGACACCGCGGATCTTCACCTGCCGGTCGACCCGGCCGAGGAACTCCAACGCGCCGCCGGGCCGGGCCCGTACGAGGTCGCCGGAGCGGTAGAGGCGCCGGCCCGGTGCCGCGGGGAGCGACTGGAGGAAGCGTTCCGCGGTCAGTTCGGGCCGGTCGAGATAGCCCAGGGCCAGGCCGGCGCCGCCGATGTACAGCTCGCCGGGTGCGCCCTCGGGCACCGGACGGCCGTCGTCGTCGAGGACCCACAGCTCGGTGTCGGGGACGGCGGAGCCGATGAGGACCGTGTCGAGGGCGGGGTCGCGCGGGCACGTCCAGGCGGTGCAGTGGATCGTGCACTCGCTGGGGCCGTAGAGGTTGGTCAGGGAGGCCGTGGAGCGGGCGTGGAAGCGGTGCACCAGGTCGGCGGGGAGCGGCTCGCCGCCGGTCAGGACCTGGCGCAGACCGTCGTAGCGCTCGGTCTCGTCGCGGGCCAGCAGGAACAGCTCGAGCAGCGACACCCCGAAGTACATCGTCGTGACGCCGTGGTCGCGGATCAGCGCCGCCAGGTGGTCGGCGTCGCGCTGTCCGCCGGGGGCTGCGAGTACGAGCGTGGCGCCGGAGAGCAACGGCCAGTAGATCTCCGCGAGATGCATGTCGAAGGTGCACGTGGTGTGGTGGACGAGCCGGTCGTCCCCGGTCATGGGGTGCGTGGTCTGCAACGCGTTCATGCGGGAGATCAGGGCGCGGTGGCTGATCAGGGAGGCCTTCGGGCGGCCGGTCGAGCCGGATGTGAAGATCAGCGCGACGGGGTCGTCCGGGGAGCCGGTCACCGATGGCGGTGGCGGTGCCGGCTGTCCGGTGCGGTACTCGTCGTCCGTCAGCAGCGGGACCGCACAGCCGTCGAGGCGGTCGCGCAGGGCCCGGCTCGTCAGCACCGCGCGCGGCGCGCAGTCCTCCAGCATGCCGAGCGTGCGCGCGGGCGGATCGGCCACGTCGAACGCCACGTGCGCCGCCCCCGCGCAGGCCACGCCCAGCACCGCCGCCACGAACTCGACCGACCGCTCGTGATAGACCGCGACCCGGTCGCCGGGCCCCAGCCCCCGGGCCGCCAGCGCGGCCGCCACCACCAGCACCCGCTCCCGCAGCTCCCCGGCACTCACCAGGGCGCCGTCGGCACGGACCAGCGCGGTCCGCCCCGGGTCCCGCCCCAGACGCTCCAGCAGCAACGCATCGACCCGGTGGGCGGCACCGGCGACATCCGCGCCGACCGCTGTGCCGGTCGCGTCCGCCGAGCCCGCCGTACTCGTCACACGCGTCATACGAGACCCCAGTGGTCGAGGTTCTCCGCCACCGTTGTGGCCAGCGCCTCCGGCTCGTCCACCAGGAGCAAATGGTGGCCCGGCAGCCAGACCGTGCGGGTGCGGGGGCCGAAGAGGGACCAGCCGTCGGTGCGTTCCTCCGAGCAGAGTTCGTCCTCGTCGCCGAAGACGGTCAGCAGGGGGACGCCGGGGTCGAAGGGCTCGCAGACGTAGTCCTCGACGGCCCTGATGTCCGCCACGATCGCGGGCAGCAGCAGGCCGAGCATCTCCTCGTTCGCGGCGAGTGCGTCCGGTACGCCGCCGAAGTCCCGCAGGATGTCCAGGACTTCGGCACGGTCGCGGGCGGGGTCGACGTCGCGCAGGAGACGGCGGCCGGGGTCGGGCTTCTCGTTCACCGCCCACTGGGACACCACGACGAGGCCCGCGACACCCGCGGAGCCCGAGCGCCGCAGCGCCTCCAGCGCGATCACGGCGCCCGAGCACACGCCGAGCACGAGCAGGGGTGCCGAGCCCGGCAGGTCCCGGATCGTGGCGGTGACGTCCGCGGTGAGGGCGTCGAGATCACGCCCGGTCTCCCGGACGCGGGACTCGCGGCCGGGCAGCCGGGCCGTCGCCACCAGCCAGTCGTCCGGCGCGTGCGCGGCGAACGGCTGCCCGCTCGCCCCGCCCGCCCCGGCGTGCGGCACGATCAGCACCCGCAGTGCGGCCCGCTCGGGGTCGGCCCCCGCCAGGGTCACATTCCTCGATGACACCTTCTGCCCCCCTCTTTTCGGTCGGCTCAGCCCGCCGAGACGAACTCCGTCAGCGCCCGGGTCAGATAGCCCGGGTCGTCCGCCCCGCACAGCTCGCGCGAGGAGTGCATGGACAGTCCGGGCACGCCCACGTCCACCGTCGTCACGCCCAGCCGGGCCGCGGTGATCGGCCCGATCGACGTACCGCAGGGCATGGCGTTGTTGGACACGAACCGCTGCCAGGGCACCTCGGCCCGGTCCGCGGCGGCGGCGAACGCGGCATAGCCGGTGCCGTCGGTGGCGTACCGCTGATTGACGTTGACTTTGATCACCGGGCCGCCGTTGGGCAGCGGGTGGTTGTCCGGGTCGTGCCGCTCGCTGTAGTTGGGGTGCACCGCGTGCGACATGTCGGAGGAGACGCAGATCGTGCCCGCCAGTGCCCGCGCCCAGTCCTCGGCGCCCCCGCCCCGCGCGGTCACCACCCGGCCCAGGACGCGTTCCAGGAGCGGGCCCTGCGCCCCGGTCTCGGAGCCGGAACCGACCTCCTCGTGGTCGAACGCGGCGAGGACCGGGATGCGTTCGGCGGCCCCCGGCCAGGACTGTGCGGCGGTGGCCAGCGTGGCGGCGCCCGCGTGCACGGAGACGAGGTTGTCCAGCCGTGCCGAGACCAGGAACTCCCGGTCGGCGCCCAGCAGTCCGGGCTTCTGCACATCGTGCAGCATCAGGTCCCAGCCCAGCACCTCGGCCGGGTCGAGCCCGGCGCCCGCCGCGATCCGGCGCAGCAGCGCACCCGGCTCCGGCCGGCCCAGCGCCCACACGGGCTGGAGCTGGCGCTGCCGGTCGAGGGACAGGCCCTCGTTCACCGTACGGTCGAGATGGATCGCCAACTGCGGTACCCGCAACAGAGGTTCGTCGATCTTGACCAGTTTCGCCGTGCCGTCGCGCAGGGTCAGCCGGCCGGAGACTCCGAGGTCGCGGTCGAGCCAGGTGTTCAGCGGGACCCCGCCGTAGATCTCCACGGCGACCTGGCGCCAGCCGGCCGAGCCGGTGTCCGGGGTCGGCTTCACCCGCAGGTTGGGGGAGTCGGTGTGCGCGCCGATGATCCGGAACGGTGTGTGCGCGGGCGCCCCCTCGGGGACGTACCAGGCGAGCAGCGCGCCGCCCCGTACGACGAACCGGCCACCGCTGTGACCGGTCCACTCCTCGGTCTCCCGCAGCTCCTCGAAGCCGGCCTTCTCCAGGCGCTGCACGGCCTGCGCCACCGCGTGGTAGGGCGAGGAGGCGGCTTCCAGGAAGGCGAGCAGGTCCTCGTTGTGCAGGGGGTCGATGGCCTTGGTCATGCGCTTATGCCTCTCCGGAGGTGGTGGGGGCGAGCAGCTCGCCGACCGTACGGCCGGGTTCGGCGCACAGGTCGTCGAGGGCGGACAGGTAGGAGGCGAGGATCCGCTCCGCCGACTTCCTGTCCCACAGGTCCGCCGAGTATTCGACATACGCCCGGTAGCCCAGCGACGGATCGCGCCGCGGCGTCAGTCCGAACGTCAGCTCCGTGCGCGCCGCCGGCGGCGCCACGTCGTCCACCTCCACCCCGAGTCCGGGGATCTCGATCTCCACGTCGTCGGTGTTCTGGAAGACCAGCAGACACGACACCACCTCGGGCACCTCGCGCACGCCCGCCTCCCGCAGCGCCTGCCACACCTCGGCCGTCGGCAGCACGTTCGCCATGGCGGCCAGCGTCTCCGCGCCGGTGCGGGCGACCAGTCCGGCGCAGGTCTCCTCGGGCCCGACCCGGATCCGGACCGGCATGTTCGTGGAGACCAGCGACACCAGCGTCTCGGTGTCGCTGCCGTCCCGGTTGGCGTACGGCACCCCCACCAGCAGGTCCCGCCGTCCGGAGAGCCGGGCCACGGTGACGCCGAGCGCGGCGGCCGCCACGGCGAACGGTGTCACCCGGTGCGCCGCGGCGAACCTCTCGACCCTGCACCGCAGTTCGGCCGGGGCGTGCGCGCGGACGGTGTCGCCGTCGCCGCTGAGGTGTCCGGAACGGGGCCGGTCCGTGGGCACCTCCAGGCGGGTGGGTACGCCGGTGAGGTGGTCGACGAAGTGCGCGGCCCGCCGGGCCCGTTCGGTCCCGCCCCGGCGTGCGAGCTGACGGCGGGCGTGGTCGGCGGGCTGGGCCGAGGGCGCGGACAGGGTGGGGGCGGTGCCGGTCGCGGCGGCGGTGTACAGGGCGGCCAGCTCGCTGAGGAGTACGCCGTGGGACCAGCCGTCGGTGCAGATGTGGTGCACCACGAACATCAGCACCCATTCGTCCGGCGCGACCCGCAGCAGCCGCAGCCGGGGCAGGGTCGGGCGGGTCAGGTCGAAGGGCTCGTCGGCCGCCGCCCGGCAGGCCTGTTCCGCGCGCTGGGCGGCCCGTTCGGCGGGGAGTCGGCTGTAGTCGACGATCCGCAGGGGCGGCGGGGCGACGTCCACGACCTCCTGCCACCAGGCGCCCTCGCCGTCCCGCACATACCGGGTGCGCAGGGAGTGGTGGCGCCGCACCAGCCCGGTCAGGGCCGTGCGCAGGGCGTCCGTTTCGACGGGGCCGGTGAGACGGATGCGCGTCGGCACGTTGTAGACCTGCGGCCGGGGCAGGGCGGGCTGGGCGGCCAGCATCCGGGCCTGCTGGTCGGTGACCGGGGCACGATCGATGACGTCCTCGGCGACTCCGGCGACTCCGGCGACTCCGGCGGGCCCGCTCCCCGTCAGCGACCGGATCAGCGCGCCGAGCGTCGGTTCGGCGAAGAAGTCCGCCAGCGAGAACTCGACGCCGAGGGCGTCCCGGACCCGGTTGTGCAGCCGGATCGCGGCGATCGAACTGCCGCCCAGGTCGAAGAAGTCAGCGGTGTCGGAGACGTCGTCGGTGCCGAGGACGGAGGACCACAGGGTCCGCAGGGTTTCGGTCTCGCGCGGGGCGGGCGTTTCCGAGTTGATCACTTCCGGGGCGGCGGCGGGTTGGGTGTCCGCCACCGTCACGGCCCGTCCAACCGCCATGGCCTCCAGCACCCGGTCCAGGTCGGCCAGCAGCCCCCGTACGGTCGACGCGTCGTACAGATCGGCGTCGTAGCGGATCCGCAGCCGTAGCCCGTCGCGGGTGTCCAGGGCCGCCAACGCCAGTTCCAGCGGCGCCGATTCGGTGCCGCCGGGGATCTGCTCCGCGGTGAGTCCGGGCAGCCGGAGCCGGGACAGGGGCGCGCCGTCCAGGTCCGCCGACACCGTCACCAGCGGGCGCGGATGCCCCGGGTCGGGATTGACGGCGGCCAACAGGGCGTCCACGTCCACGTGTTGGTGCGCGTCGGCGGCGAACAGCGCGTCCCGTGTGGTCCGTACGGCGTCCCGCAGCACGGTCGTGTCGGTGAGCGACGCCTTCAGCGGGAGTACGGCGACATGGAAGCCGACCGTGTGCTCGGTACCGGGGCGGCGCCTCCCGAAGGTCGATCCGACCACGAACTCGTCCTGCCCGGACCGTTCCCTCAGCACCAGCTGCCATGCGGTGAGCAGCGTCGAGAACAGCGTCACACCGTGCCGCCCGCTCCACTCCCGCAACCGCCCGGCCCGACCCGCACCCCAGAAAACCTCCTCGGCCGCCCCCCGCCCGGCGACCCGACGCCCGCGAGGCCGGTCGGTCGGCAGGGCGGGGGAGGGCGGCAGGGGGTCGAGATACCCGCGCCACCACTCCAGGTCGACGGGGTCATAGCCGGTCGACGGCGTGTCCGGGGTGGTGGGGCGGTGGCCGGGCGGGGTGGTTCCGGTGGGCGAGGCGGACGCCGGTTCATGGAGGTGGGCAGGGGCGTGGGCGGTCCGCAGCTCGTCCAGGGTGCTGCCCGCCGGTGTTGCGAACACCGGGTCCCGGTCCTCCACCGACGCGCGGTACAGCTCCTCCAGGTCCGCGGCGAGCAGCCCGGCCGAGTGGGCGTCCGTGATGATGTGGTGCAGGCCGAGGACCAGCACATGGTCGTCCGCCGCGAGGCGCAGCAGCCGGGGTGTGAACAGGGGGCCCTCGGCGAGGTCGTACGGCCGTCCGCTCTCCTCGCGCAGGACCGCGGCCACCGCCTCCGCCCCGTGCACGTCGGTCACCGTCAACTCCGGCCGCAGGTCGGGTCGTACGACCTGCTCGACCGTGTCGCCCGCCGCGCGGAAGACCGTCCGCAGGCCCGCGTGCCGCTCGACGAGTCCCGCCACGGCCGCGCGCAGCGCCCGCTCGGAGAGGGGGCCGCGCAGCCGTACGGACTGGATCTCGTTGTAAGCGGCCGGATCGGCGATCAGCCGGGCGGCGAGCCAGAGCCGACGCTGGGCGTCGGTCGCGGGACCACGCCGGACCATCGCCGGCGGGCCGCCGGTCGCGGGCCCACCGAGGCCTTCCGCGGAGCCCCGGCGGTACGCCCCCGCGGAGTCGGAGCCGACCACGTCCACCGCGCCCGCGCCTGACGGCACCGCCTCGTCCGGGCGCCGGCCCGGCAGCACAGCTTCCGCCGCCCCAGTGCCTGGCAGCACAGCCTCCACGGCGCCCGCGCCTGACGGCACCGCCTTGTCCGTGCTCCCGCCTGGCGGCACAGCTTCCACCGTGCCCGCGCCTGGCGGCACAGCTTCCACCGTGCCCGCGCCTGGCGGCACAGCTTCCACCGTGCCCGCGCCTGGCGGCACAGCTTCCGCCGTGCCCGCGCCCGGCTGCACAGCTTCCGCCGTGCCCGCGCCCGGCGGCACAGCCTCCACCACCCCACCGCCTGGCGGCACAGCTCCCGCCGCCCCCGAACCCGGCAGCACAGCCCCCTCCGCCTCCACTCCCTCCGGCACCGCCCCCAACGTGCGTCGCCGCAGTGTGTCCAGGTGTTCCAGGCCTGCCCGCATCCGTTCCGCCGGCATGCCGAAGTCCACCAGGGCGGCGATTTCGTCGACGCCGGCCTCGTGCAGGGTCTGCACCAGGGGGGCGCAGCTGTCGGGCGTGCCGATCAGGGCGCGTTCGTCGCAGTAGCGGTCGTAGGCGCGGCGGAAGAGGTAGTCGAGGTCGTCCTCGCTCGCCGTCGCCACGTCCTCGGGCCCGGCGCCCACCGCGCTCGCCGCCGACCGCATCTGGAGGGAGGAACGCAGATAGCGGCTCATCGGCTCCAGCGCCTCCGCGCGGGCCGTGGCGTGGTCCGTGCCGAGGTAGGTGTGGAGCAGGACGGCGACCCGGCCGGTGTCGGGGTCGAGGCCGTGCTGCTCGCGGGCCTTGCGGAAGTGGCGGATGTTGTCGGCGAGTTCGGCGACGGTCTGTCCCATCAGGTTGGTGACGATCCCGAGTCCGCGTCGCCCCGCCTCCTCGTACGAGGCACGCCGCCCGGAGGTGGCGAGGAACATCGGCGGCAGCTCCTGCACCGGACGTGGGTGGATCGTCACGTCGACGGGCTCGCCCTCGCCGGTGACGCGCCGTACCGCACCGCCGCGCCACAGCGTCGTCACGTCGTCGAGGTGGGCGAAGGCGATCTCCTTGCGGCGTTCGAAACGGTCCGGGTGGAGTGCGAAGTCCTGGGCGTGCCAGCCGGTGGCGCAGCCGAGGCCGACCCGGCCGCCGGAGAGGTTGTCGACGACCGACCACTCCTCCGCGACCCGCACGGGATCGTGCAGCGGGAGTACCACCGACCCCGCGTTGAGCCGGATCCGGCTGGTCTCGCGGGCCAGCGAGGCGGCCAGGACCGCCGGGTTGGGGAAGAGTCCGCCGAAGGAGTGGAAGTGCCGCTCGGGCAGCCACAGGGAGCTGAAGCCGCGCTCGTCGGCGAAGCGGGCGGTGTCGACGAGCCGTTCGTAGGCGGAGGTGCTGTCGGCGTCGGGGTAGTCGCCGAAGAAGTACACCCCGAAGTCGGGCCGCTTGGGGCGGGGTTCGGGCCGCACCCGGCCGGGGGTGGGCCGGGACGTCGGGAAGAAGCCCGCGTCCCTCAGCTCCCGCAGGGACCCCTTCACCGCGTCCGCGACCCGCTCGGTGTCGGTGTCGGTGTGGGCGGTGGAGAGATAGAAGCTGCGCCACTCCCAGACGTAGATGCCGCGCAACAGCAGGTGCTGGTAGAGCAGTTCCATGTCCGCGCGGTGGACGAATCGGAACATGGACCCGAAGTGGGCGAGTTCCAGGGGGAATTCCTCGTCGGTGAAGAACCGGTTGAGATCGTCGGCGAGGGCGTCCGTACGGGCGTTGAGCCGCTCCTGGAGCCCAGGCCCCTCGGCGGCGAGATGGGTGAGGACCGCCTTGGCCGCCGCCATGGACAGCGGGTGCTGAAGGTAGGTCCCGCCGAAGAAGGTGGTCTCGGCGGTAGGGCGGCTCTCGTCGCCGTACCGCCAGAATCCGCCGTCGACGCCGTCCATGATGTCGGCACGGCCCGCGATCGCCCCGACGGGGAAGCCGCTGCCGAGCGCCTTGCCGTAGGTGGCCAGGTCGGGGACGACACCGAAGTGGTGCTGGGCGCCGCGCGGATGCGGGCGCAGACCGGTGAGCATCTCGTCGAAGAGCAGCACGATGCCGCGCCGCCGGGTCAGTTCGCGCAGCTCGCGCAGGAAGGCGACCGGGCGCAGGGCGGGGTTGCGGCACTGCACGGGCTCGACGAGGACCGCGGCGATGCGGTCGCCGAGGGCGTCGATGGTGGTGAGGGCCTCCTGGCTGCCGTACTCCAGGACGATCAGCTCGGCGACGGCGCTGTCGGGGATGCCGCGGGAGACGGGGACGGCGCCGTCGCCGGGTCCGGGGCGGCCGAGCACGGTGTCGATGTGACCGTGGTAGGAGCCGCGGAACATGACGATCCGGTCGCGTCCGGTGGCGGCGCGGGCGAGCCGGATCGCGGCGGAGTTGGCCTCGGTGCCGGAGGCCGCGAACGCGACGCGCTCCATGCCGGTGAACTCGGCGAGCAGCTCGGCGACCTCACCCGCCTCGACCGGACGCGGCCCGAACCGCAGCCCGCCGTCCAGGTGTGCGCGCACGGCCTCGGTCACACAACTCGGCTCGTGGCCGAGGAGCAGGGACCCGAACCCCATCGTGATGTCGGTGTACGTGTTCCCGTCGACGTCCGTCAGGTGCGCGCCGCGAGCGTCACGGGCCGCGAGCGGGTACAGCGTCTCCTTCGTCGAACGCCGGAACCCGACCACGGCCCGGCTGTCCGCGAGCACCGAACGCCGGGACTGCGCCAGCTCCTTGGAGGTCCGGGTGCGTTCCGCGAGCCGCCGGGCGAGGCCCGCGGCGTGCGTGCGCTGGGTGTCGGTGGCGTCGGCGCCGGCCATGCCGGAGTCGTGGGGGAGGGTGACGCGGGGGCCGTGGACGGCGGGTGCCGGGGGTGCGGGATCCGCCGCGTCCTGCCGTGCCCGCGCCAGTTGTTCGTCCAGTCGGCGGGACAGCGCCGCGGCCCGGTCCGCGGCCGTGCCCGGGCTCATCGGGCGGCCCGCTCGGCGGTGAGCAGGGCGACGGCGTCGGAGAGCTGGGTGATCAACGAGGCCTGCGTCTCGGCCAGCAGGTCGATCTGCCGCCGCAGTTCGGCGACCTCGCTGCGACTGGCGTACTCCGCCTGCCCGGGTGCCTGGGGTGTCCGGGGTGTCTCGGGTGCCTGGGGTGCCGCCTTCCGCGGCTCCGGTATCTGCCGTACGTCGATGATCTCGGCCCGTGGCTCCGGTGCCGGCCGTGCCACGCGCTCCGCGATGAGCCGTGCGGTCAACTCCGGCGACCCCGCGTCCTCCAGCAGTTCCCGCACGGCCAGCCGTACCCCGAACTCGCCCTCCAACTGCCGCAGCATGCCGATCAGTTGCAGGGAGTCCGCGCCCAGCCCCACGTAGGTCTCCCCGGCGCGCAGCCCGTCCTGGTCGTATCCCAGGTGCTGTGCGGTCAGTTCGAGTACACGCTTGAGTACTGCCTGGTCGGTCACGTCGTTCTCCCCATCGGGTTCTCTCGCGGGTTCGTGCGCGGGTACGGCCGTGGTGCGTGGCGGTGGTGGGCCGATCCAGTACGACCGGTGCTCGAAGGGGTAGGTCGGCAGCGGGATACGCCGGCCTCCGCACCCTTCGAGCAGGGCGGCCCAGTCGAGGGGCGCCCCGGCGCAGTGCAGCCGGGCCGCGGCCCGCCACACCTCGTCCGGGGTGCCGCCCGTGGGCACGCAGAGGGTGTCCGGGACCGCCCGCCGGGCCAGCCGGGTCAGGGTGGCGTCCGGGCCGAGTTCCAGCAGGGCGTCCTTGGGGGCCAGAGTGCGCAGTACGGCGTGGAAGTCGGCGGTGTGCCGGGCCTGGCGGACGAGGAGGTCGGCGTCGGGCAGCCAGCCCGGGGGATGGGCGACACCGTCCAGACCGCTGACGAACTCGATCTCGACGGGCCGCAGTTCGGCCTTCTCGGCGGCCGCGCGCAGCTCGTCGAGGACCGGGTCGAGGAGGGCGCTGTGGAAGGCGCGGTCCACCGGCAGCGGTACGCCGGTCAGGCCCTGCTCGGTCAGTAGGCGGTGCGCTTCGGCGATGGCGTCGGGCGGGCCGGCCAGCACCTGGTGCTCGGGCCCGTTGGACACGGCGAGCTCCACCCGCCCTGCCTCGGCGGCGAGTTCCCGAGCCCGGTCCCGGTCGGCGAAGACGGCGAGCATCGCGCCGGGCGCCGTGTCCTGCATCAGCCGGCCCCGTCGGCACAGCAGCCGCATGCCGTCCGCCAGGGACAGCGCCCCGGCGGCACACAGCGCCGCGTACTCCCCGACACTGTGCCCGGCGACCGACCCGGGCCGTACTCCCCAGCTCGCCCACAGCCGCAGCTGAGCGACTTGCAGGGCGAAGATCGCGGGTTGCGCGAAGGCGGTGTCCCAGGGGGTGGGGGGTGCGGAGACCGGACCGAGGGTTCGGGCGGCCCGGCGAGGGTCTTCGGCGACCGGGCCGGGGTGACCGGGATGCCGCGCCTCTTCCGCGCCCGGGTCGGTGGGACCGTCCTGGCCCGACCCGACGGGGCTCCTCGATCCGGCGGAGGCGCTGGGCTCGTCGGAGGTGTCCGGCCGGTCGGCGGTGCTCGGCCCGCCGAGGTTCCTCGGCCCGACGGAGACGATCGGTCGGTTGGAGGTGCTCAGGGGGTCGGAGCTGACCGGTCCGTGGGCGGTACGCGACCCGTCGGCGGCCCGGGCAGGGTCGTCCTCGCGCCCGCCCGACGGCTTCCCCGCGTCGGTGATCCGGGCGAGGAAGTCCTTCTCGCCCGTCTCCACCTCGTAGACCCGCGCGCACTCCCGCAGCACCTCGGCGACGACCGGGAAGCGGGCGGCGAGCGCGGCGGCCATACCGGGACCGCCCGCGCCCTGGCCGCTGAAGAGGAAGGCGGGGGCGACGATCCGGTCGGCGGTTCCGGTGAGGGTGCTGGGCGCGTCGGTGTGGGCGGCGGGGGTGGTGGTTCGGTGGGTGGTTCCGGTGAGGGTGCTGGGCGCGTCGGTGTGGGCGGCGGGAGCGGTGGTTCGGTGGGTGGTTCCGGGCCGGGTGCCCGGCGGGTCGGTGTGGGCGGCGGGAGCGGTGGTTCGGTCGGCCGTCCCGGGCAGGGTGCCCGGCGCGGCGGCGAGGAACGCGTCCAGCCCCTCGACGAAGGGCGCGGTGACGACCAGCCGGTGGGGCAGATGGCGCCGGCCGAGCGCGGTCGTCGTCAGCAGATCGGCGGGGGCGAGATCCGGGCGCCGGACCAACTCGTCCCGGAAGGCCCGGGCATACGCGGTCAGCGCCTCCGGCGTCCGAGCCGACAGCGGCAGCAGCGCGGGCACGCCCCGCCCACCGCGAACCTCTTCCGCGCCCCGCCCGGACCCCCCTCCTGGCGCGTTCCCGGACTCGTCCCCCGGCATGCGCTGGGCCACGTCTCCCGGCATGCCCTGGGCCGCGCCTCCCGCCCCGCCTCCGGACAAGCCTCCCGGCGCCCTCCCCGACGCGCCCCCGGACACACGCCCCAGCTCTCTCCCCGGCGCCTCCTCCAAGATCACATGCGCGTTCGTCCCGCCCATCCCGATGGAGTGCACCCCCGCCCGCCGGACCCCGTCGTGCGGCCACGGTGTCGCGCGGGTCGGTACGACGAACGGGCTGGTCTCCAGCGGGAGGAGGGGATTGGCGCGGGTGAAGTTCACCAGGGGCGGTATCACCCCGTGCCGTAGCACCAGGATCGCCTTGATCAGTCCCGCCAGACCCGCCGCGCTGTCCAGGTGGCCGATCGCGGGCTTGGTGGAGCCCAGCGCGCAGAAGGCCGTGCCGTCCGTATGCGCGCGGAACGCCTCGGTGAGCGCGGCGAACTCGATCGGGTCGCCCTTGAACGTGCCGGTGCCGTGCGCCTCCAGATAGCCGAGGGAGTCGGCCGGTACGCCCGCCCGTGACAGCGCGCCCAGTACCGCGTCGCGCTGGCCGGCGACGCCGGGCGCGGCGAACCCCCCTTTGTCGTCACCGTCGTTGGTGACGGCGGAGCCGAGGAGGACGGCGTGCACGGTGTCGCCGTCGGCCAGCGCCCGGGCCAGCGGCTTCAGCAGGACCGCCGCGACCCCGTTGCCGCCGACCGTGCCGTCGGCGTCCGCGTCGAAGGCCCGTACCGTGCCGCTCCGGGAGATCGTGGACCCCTTGACGTGCCGGTGCCCGGTGATCTGCGGGAGGTGCAGGGCCGCCGAGCCCACCAGCATCAGCTCGGCGTCGCCCGCCAGGAGCGCCTGGCAGGCCAGATGGACCGAGACGAGGGCGCTGGAGCAGGCGGTGGCGACATTGACCGCCGGGCCGCGCAGCCCGAGCCGGAAGGCGGCCCGGTTGGCGGCGAAGTCGGGATAGTTGCCGACCTGGACCTGCTTCTGGGCGATCCAGTCGTCGCCCGGCACGTCCGCGAGGTTGTTGGCGAGATAGCTGTGCAGTGAGTACAGCCGGTACCCGACGCTGCCGTACACCCCGATACGGGCGTCGGAGCCGGCGTAGCCGCCGTCCTCCAGGGCGTGGTGGCAGCACTCCAGGAGGAGCCGCTGCTGCGGGTCGGTCACCTCCGCCTCGCGTCCGGTCATCCCGAAGAACGCGGCGTCGAAGCCGTCGACCCCGTCCAGCGGCGCACTGGCGCCGACGAGGTCGGGGTCGTCGAGGAGGTCCTCGGAGATTCCCGCGGACCGTAACTCGGCCCGGCTGAACCGTCGTACGTGTGAGACGCCCGCCTCGATGTCACGCCAGTACTGCTCGGCGGTCCCCGCTCCCGGGAACCTCAGCGCCATCCCGATGACCGCCACGCGTCGGTCGTCCGGCACCCCTTCTCCCCCTTCTGCTCCGGCTCGATGGTTCGACCTCGGCGGTTCGACGTCCGGGTCTCCTTCACACCTCCGCGCGTGCCTCCGCCCCCGTGCCCCTGCCCTCCGCCTCGGCGCCGGCCGGCGGCGTCGAACGGCGGCGCAGCACCAGGGCCACGAAGAGCACGGCGATCACGATGGCCACACCGTGTGCGACCGCGACGACCGACAGCGGCGAGAACACGTCGAGCGCGGCGCCGACCGCGATCATCCCGGCACCGAAGCCGAAGCTCTCCACCGTCGCCGACAGCCCGAAGGCCGGGGTGCGCAGGCGTTCCGGCAGGGCTTGCAGATGCTGGGTGTAGGACACCTCGGTCAGCCCGTCGGCGGCCCCCGCGACCAGCGCGATCAGCACGGTCGCGGTCCAGGGCAGCCCGGCGAAGGTGAGGATGAAGGCGCCGGACATCACGATGGTGCCGAGCCCGAAGCCCAGGGCGCCCAGGGCCTGTTCCGAGCGCCGCGGCAGGCGCTGGATCACCTGCTGGGCCACGATGTTGCCGAACGCCCACACACACCAGAACACGCTGACGAACGTGGCCGGGCTGTCGGTGTCCAGTTCCGTGGAGTACACGGGCAGCGCCGCGTTGTGGGAGGACGAGCCGAGCGCGTCGACGCCCCGCAGCAGCACCATCAGGCCGAGCACGGGCGCGCCGGCCAGGACCACCACCGCGGCGGGCAGCCGGCGGCGCTTCTTCCCGGCCCCGGCCGCACTCGCGGTCTCCGCCGTGTCCTCCTCGGCGTCGGTCTTCTGCCGCCGGGTGACGGGCAGTTGGGCCACCGCCACCGCGCACACCAGGAACGTGGCCATGTCCAGCAGGAAGGCCGCCGTGTAGCCGAGCAGGGAGACGACCACACCGGCCGACGCGAACCCGGCCACCATCGCCAGCGAACGCCCGCTCACCATCAGTGAGTTGGCCCAGGTCCGGCGGTCCTCGGCCACCATCTCCGGGATGACCGAGCTGCGCAGCGCGACCAGGAAGACCGTGCCGGTGATGCCGCCCACCGCGGAGACCACGAACAGCACCGGGGTGCGCAGCGTGTCGGGCGCCGCCACCAGGACCGCCAGCACCGCCGCCTGCACCACGTTCACCCAGAACATGACGGGCCGCGCCGACCACCGCGCCAGGATCGGCGCGGCCAACAGCCCCGCGACGATCCCCGCGGCGAGGCGTACGGCCATGAAGGCGCCGACGGCGAGCGCGCGGTCGGTGACGGCGTAGACGTACAGATTGAGTGCGACGACGTTGAGATAACTGCCGTACGACGACAGGGCGTAGCCCGCGACCAGGATGCGGTACCGGCGTTCCCGCACCGAGGCCGTGACGGGTTCCGGCATTCTCGACTTCCTTCGCGGACGGCAACAGGGCGAGGTGCGGGCAGGGCGGCCCCAGGGGCGGAACCCGTCGAACAGAACCTGTCGAACACTAGTCAGGTGGTGCGGAGTTCGGCCCGGACGGCGGGGGCGCATGAATGTAATCTGCACACTTGTGAAGCGTGATCATTTCGACCCACGCACGTGTGATTGCCATGAAACGCGGCCGACCCGCCCTTGCCCGCGAGCGCTGGAGGTGTACGGCACCGCGCTGCGCGAGGGACGGGTGCCGGGCGGCGAGGTGCCGCGCTGTCTGACGGAACTCGGACTCGTCGTCGCCGACGCGGACCAGCCCGGCTGGTGTCTGCCGGTGGCGCCGGACGCCGCGCGGTTCGCCGTGCTGTCCACGATGGAGGACCGGCTGGCCGAGCAGCGGCGGGCCCTGCGGTCGGCGTCCGCGCGGCTCACGGCCTTCGAGTCGCTGTACGCGCGCGAGCAGCGCTCGGCTCTGCCCGCCCTGGTCCGGCTGACCGAGAAGGCGGTGATCAGCGCGGCCCTGGAGGCGGCGGTGGGGGACTGCCGGCATGAACTGCTCACCGCCCAGCCGGGCGGCGGCCGCGCGGAGGCGACCCTGCGCGAGGCGCTCGGCCGGGATCTGAGGGCGCTGCGGCGCGGGGTCCGCCAGCGCACCCTGTACCAGCACACCGTGCACGCGCACCGGCCGACCATGGCGTACATCGAGCGGGTCACCGAGGCGGGGGCCGAGGTGCGCACCCTGGCCGAGGTCGTCGAACGGCTGATCGTCTGCGACCGCTCGGTCGCCTTCGTGGCGCTGTCGAGGGACAGCGCGGACGGCGCCCTGCAGATCCGGGACCCCGCCCTGGTCCGCTTCCTGGCCCGCGTCTTCGAGCAGACCTGGGAACGCTCCACCCCCGTGCACCCGGCGGACCCCGCCGAGCGCCGCAACCCCGCCGTCACCTCCGACCTCCAGCAGACGATCCTGCGCGCGGTCGTCGCGGGCGAGACCGACGACTCCATCGCCCGCCGCCTCGGCATGAGCCGCAGAAGCGTGGCGGAGCACATCAGGAAGGTGTCCTTACGGCTGGGCAGCGGGAGCAGGGCCCAGCTCGGGTACCTGGTGGCCACGTCGGGTCTGCTGGACGACGACGGCCGGTGACGGTGCGCGGGGTGCCCGTGTGACCTCGGTCCCACCCACGGGGGACCCGGGCCTGTCCGCACGTTGACCCCGCCGGGCCGCCGGTAGGGTGGCCCGGTTGTCATACCCAGCCGACCCGTCCGCACCCCCCAGCCGAGCCGCTCGACCCCGTTACGGAGACCGTGACTACCACCGCCGCCTCCTCCCACCACCTCTCTCCCGCCTTCCCCGGCCGCGCCCCCTGGGGCACCGCCAGCAAGCTGCGCGCCTGGCAGCAGGGTGCGATGGAGAAGTACGTCCAGGAGCAGCCGCGCGACTTCCTCGCCGTCGCCACCCCCGGCGCCGGCAAGACCACCTTCGCGCTGACCCTCGCCTCCTGGCTGCTGCACCACCACGTCGTGCAGCAGGTGACCGTGGTCGCGCCGACCGAGCACCTGAAGAAGCAGTGGGCGGAAGCGGCCGCGCGGATAGGGATCAAGCTGGACCCGGAGTACAGCGCGGGTCCGCTCGGCAAGGACTACCACGGGGTCGCCGTGACGTACGCCGGTGTCGGCGTGCGCCCCATGCTGCACCGCAACCGCGTCGAGCAGCGCAAGACGCTCGTCATCCTCGACGAGATCCACCACGCCGGTGACTCCAAGTCCTGGGGCGAGGCCTGCCTGGAGGCCTTCGAGCCGGCCACCCGCCGGCTCGCGCTCACCGGTACGCCCTTCCGGTCCGACACCAACCCCATCCCCTTCGTCACGTACGAGGAGGACAACGCCGGCATCCGACGGTCCGCCGCCGACTACACCTACGGCTACGGCAACGCGCTCGCCGACCATGTCGTCCGGCCGGTCATCTTCCTGAGCTACAGCGGCAACATGCGCTGGCGCACCAAGGCGGGCGACGAGATCGCCGCCCGGCTCGGCGAGCCCATGACCAAGGACGCGATCAGCCAGGCCTGGCGTACGGCACTCGACCCGCGCGGTGAGTGGATGCCGAGCGTGCTGCGCGCCGCCGACCAGCGGCTCACCGAGGTCCGCAAGGCCATCCCGGACGCCGGCGCGCTCGTCATCGCCTCCGACCAGGAATCCGCCCGCGCCTACGCCAAGCTGATCCGCGAGATCACGGGGAGCAAGGCGACCCTCGTGCTCTCCGACGAGGCCGCCGCGTCCAAGCGCATCGACGACTTCAGCGCGAGCAACGACCGCTGGATGGTCGCCGTCCGCATGGTGTCCGAAGGTGTCGACGTCCCGCGACTGGCGGTGGGCGTCTACGCCACCACCATCTCCACCCCCCTCTTCTTCGCCCAGGCCGTCGGCCGCTTCGTGCGGTCCCGGCGCCGCGGCGAGACCGCCTCCGTCTTCCTGCCGACCGTCCCCGACCTGCTCACCTTCGCCAACGAGATGGAGGTGGAACGGGACCACGCCCTCGACAAGCCGAAGAAGGAGGGCGAGGAGGACCCGTACGCCGAGTCCGAGAAGGAGATGGAGGAGGCGAACAAGGAGCAGGACGAGGACACCGGCGAGCAGGAGCAGTTCTCCTTCGAGGCGCTGGAGTCCGAGGCCGTCTTCGACCGGGTGCTGTACGACGGCGCCGAGTTCGGCATGCAGGCCCACCCCGGCAGCGAGGAGGAGCAGGACTACCTCGGTATCCCCGGGCTCCTCGAACCCGACCAGGTGCAGCTGCTGCTCCAGAAGCGGCAGGCCCGGCAGATCGCGCACAGCCGCAAGAAGCCGGACTCCGAGGCGGACCTGCTCGAACTGCCCGCCGAGCGGCGGCCCGTCGTCTCGCACAAGGAGATGATGGAGCTCCGCAAGCAGCTCAACACCATGGTCAGCGCGTACGTCCACCAGAGCGGCAAGCCGCACGGCGTCATCCACACCGAGCTGCGGCGGGTGTGCGGGGGGCCGCCGAGCGCCGAGGCGACGGCCGGGCAGCTGCGGCAGCGGATCGCCAAGGTGCAGGAGTGGGCGACCCGGATGAAGTGACCCCCGGCCCGGTGGGGTGGGACACCGGGCATGGCGGGGCGCGCTTCGGTCACCGAGCGCTGTACGTATCAGTACAAACCGGAGTCCTCCGTACCAGCCACTGACCGGATTCTGGACGGAGCCTTCCGCTCAGCGAACCGGCATCGCTACAGTCCCGCTACGCACACGCCCCGTGGCAGCGCCGCCGCGGAGCGCAGCCGTGAAGCGACGCGGTCCGGAAACCGCTCCGGGCCGCCGGCCGATCGGCGGCCTCTGAAGCGCGTCACCGACGGGACTCGTTGACGCATCCCCGCGACAGGGCCGCCGACCTCACCACTGGAGGAGTGGGCGTCGTGACCGCGGAGACCTCTCAGACGCTCGACCGAGGACTGCGTGTCCTCAAGCTGCTGGCCGATACGGACCACGGGCTGACCGTCACCGAGCTATCCAACAAACTGGGCGTCAACCGGACCGTGGTGTACCGGTTGCTCGCCACGCTGGAGCAACATGCCCTCGTCCGCCGTGACCTGGGCGGACGTGCCCGGGTCGGGCTCGGGGTGCTGCGCCTTGGCCGTCAGGTGCACCCACTCGTGCGCGAGGCGGCACTGCCGGCCCTGCGCTCTCTGGCCGAGGACATAGGAGCCACCGCCCATCTCACCCTGGTCGACGGGGCGGAGGCGCTCGCCGTCGCCGTGGTCGAGCCGACGTGGACGGACTACCACGTGGCGTACCGGGCCGGATTCCGTCACCCACTGGACCGCGGGGCCGCGGGCCGAGCGATCCTCTCCGCCCGCACCCAGCCGCTCCGGGACCCCGGGTACACCCTGACGCACGGGGAGCTGGAGGCGGGCGCGAGCGGCGCCGCCGCACCGCTGCTCGGCGTCACGGGCGTCGAGGGCAGCGTCGGAGTCGTGATGCTGGCCGACGCGGTGCCGGAACGCGTGGGCCCACGGGTCGTGGACGCGGCGAAGGAGGTCGCGGAGGCATTGCGCTGACCGGTCGCCGGATCCGCGAGCCATGACAACAGGCCGGGCAATGGGGGTGGGCCGACCCACGCCGCTCAGCGTGGGCGCCACCCCCGGCACCGGCGTCTCCGCCACGTCCGGCACCGGTGTCTTCGCCGCGTCCGGCATCGACGTCTTCGCCGCGTCCGGCACCGGTGTCTTCGCCACTCGCGGCACCGGTGTCCCCGCCGCGGCCGACACCGGCGCCTTCGCCGCCCCCGGCATCGGTCTCTCCGCTACCCCCGGCATCGGTGTCTTTGCCGTGGTCGGCACCTGTGTCTTGGCCACCCGCGGCACTGGTGCCTTCGCCACTCGCGGCATTGGTGTCTTCGCCGCGGCCGGCATCGGTCTCTCCGCCACCCCGGCATCGGTGTCTTCGCCATGATCGGCACCAGTGTCTTCGCCACTCGCGGCACCGGCGTCTTCGCCACTCGCGGCACCGGCGTCTTCGCCGTGTCCGGCACCGTGTCTTCGCCACCCCGGCATCGGTCTCTCCGCCACCCCCGGCACCGGCGCCTTCGCCGCCCCCGGCACCGGCGCCTTCGCCGCCCCCGGCACCGGCGCCTCCGCCACCCCCGGCACCGGCGCCTCCGCCACCCCCGGCACCGGCGCCTCCGCCACCCCCGGCACCTGCGTCTCCGCCGCGGTCGGCATTGGCGTCGAGCCGCTTCCGGAGGTGTCGTGGCGCTTCGCCCGCCGTCGGGAAGATCCGTACGCCGGCTGACCGGGCCCCGGCCGGAAGTGGTCGTCGCGTTAGATTGATCCCGTGCTCTCTCGCCTCACACGCCCCCAGGCCGTAGCCGTCTGTGCCCTGCCCGTCGTGGCCCTGCTCGCCACGGCGGCCTTCGCACCGCTGCCGTTCTCGCTGGCACAGCCCGGTATGACGGCGAACGTCCTCGGCGAGAACAAGGGCACCCCGGTGATCACGATCTCGGGCGCGCCGACCCGGGACACCAGCGGACAGCTCCGGATGACGACCATCGAGGCGACCAATCCGGACACCCGGGTCTCGCTCGGCGATGTGCTCGACGCGTGGTTCGACACGGACCGGGCGGTCATGCCGCGCGACTCGGTCTATCCGAGCGGGCAGACCACCAAGGAGATCGAGCGGCACAACACCGCGCAGATGAAGCAGTCCCAGGACGCGGCGACGCAGGCGGCGCTGAACTACCTGGACCTCAAGGACGACGACATCAAGGTCTCGCTGAAGCTGGCGGACGTCGGCGGCCCCAGCGCGGGCCTGCTGTTCTCCCTGGGCATCGTCGACAAGCTGGACGGCGACGGCAGCGGCGGCGACCTCACCGGCGGCCGCACCATCGCCGGGACCGGCACGATCGACGCGGACGGCACGGTGGGCGCGGTCGGGGGAGTGCCCCTGAAGACGCAGGCCGCGAAGCGGGACGGGGCGACGGTGTTCCTGGTCCCCGAGGACGAGTGCTCGGACGCGGAGGCGGAGCTGCCGAAGGGGCTGCGGCTCGTTCCGGTGACCACGCTGAAGGGCGCGGTCAGCGCGCTGGTGGCGCTGGAGACCGGGAAGGGCTCCGTCCCGAGCTGCTAGGGCCTGCCCTGCCCGTGCCCTCCGGCGGCCCTACTTCTCCTTCACGAACCCCTCGTCCTCCATCCAGTCCAGCGCGACCTGGTGCGGATCCTGCCCTTGCACGTCCACCTTGGCGTTCAGCTCCTGGGCGACCGTGTTGTTCAGCTTCCTGGTGACCGGGTCGAGGACCTCCGCGATCGCCGGCCACCTCTTCAGCGTCTCGGAGTTGATCGCGGGCGCCGCGTTGTAGTTGGGGAAGAACTTCTTGTCGTCGGCCATCACCACGAGGTTCATGGACTTGATGCGGCCGTCGGTGGTGAAGACCTCGCCGTAGGTGCAACTGCCCTTCTTCACCTGGGTGTAGATGATCCCGGTGTCCATCTGGGTGATGTTCTTCGCCGGGACGCTCATCCCGTACGCCTTCGCCATACCCGGCAGCCCGTCCGCGCGGTTGGCGAACTCGCTCTCCACACACAGGGTCACGGTCCCGGGGTCCGACTTCGACAGCGCCGCCACGTCCGACAGCGTCCTCGTGCCGTACTTCTTGAAGTTGGCCTGGTTCATCGCCAGCGCGTACGTGTTGTTGAGGGACGCCGGCGCCAGCCACGTCACCCCGTTGTTCAGGTCGGCCTTCCGTACCGCCTCCCACTGCTCCCGCGGGTCGGCGATCGGCTCGCTGTTGCCCTGGTACGTGATCCAGGCGGTGCCCGTGTACTCGTACATCCCGTCCGCGTCACCGGACTTGACGGCCTCCCGGGCGCCGATCGAGCCCTGGATGCCCGTCCGGTCCAGGACATCCGCCCCGGCCGCCTGGAACGCGATCCCCATGATCGCGCCGAGGATCAGCTGCTCGGTGAACTCCTTGGACGTGACGGTGAGGTCGGCGCCCTTGAGGGGCAGACCCCTGCCGATGGAGCCGGGCTCGACGTCGTCGACCATCGGCGAGCCGCTGGTGAGGCCGCAGGCGGAGGCCAGGACCAGTACGCCCGCCGTCGCCAGTACGCCCGCGCGCTTCACGTCCCCACCTCCAACCCCCGTGGTCTGAGGAGCAGTTCGGCGAGCGATGCCAGCCAGTCCACCAGCAGGGCGAGGGAGACCGTGAGGATCGAGCCCAGCATCAGCACCGGCATGCGCTGGGTGGTGATGCCGGTCGTGATCAGGACGCCCAGCCCTCCGCCGCCGCCGAAGGTCGCCAGTGTCGCCGTCCCGACGTTCAGCACCAGCGCCGTCCGGACGCCCGCCAGGATCAGCGGGACCGCCAACGGCAGTTCGACGCGGCTGAGCACCCCCAGCGGGGACATGCCGATGCCGCGCGCCGCCTCCAGCAGGGTCGGATCGTTGGCCTTCAGGCCCGCGACGGTGTTCGCGAGCACGGGCAGCACGGCGTAGATGATCATGCCGATCAGTGCCGACTTCATCCCCGTGCCCAGCCAGATCACCAGCAGGGCCAGCAGACCGATCGCCGGTGTCGCCTGCCCCATGTTGGCGAACGCCATCGCCACCGGGGTCGCCGGGCGGAACATCCTGCGGGTCAGCAGGATGCCCAGCGGGATCGCGATGATCAGCACGAAGAACGTCGAGATCACCGTCAGCTCCACATGCTGCCAAAGGGCCTTCGAGACCTGCCCGTTCGACAGGGCGTTCTCGGAGATCGCGTCCAGGTCCGCCTGCTGGAACCACAGCCAGGTCGCCAGCAGCAACGCCACCAGCACGGCGGGCAGAAGGGTCAGCTTCTGCCAGGTGACCCGCCGCCGGGCGACGGCCGGCGGTGGCGGCGCCTCCCGCTCCGCCGGCGCGTCCTCCTCCAGCTCGGGGATGCTCACGCCTTCTTCTCCCCTCCGTCGCCCTCCTGCTCGGCGTGCGTCTGGCGGGCGCGTGCCTCCTCCAGCTCGTGCTGGTGCTCCACGGCGTCCAGACGGTCGGCCTCCAGCAGCTCGTGCACGGAGTTCATGAGCGTCTCCATGTCCACGACGCCGGTGTACTCACCGCGCCGTCCGGTGACCGCGACCCGCCCCGCGTTGTCGGTGAGCACGGCTTCGAGGGCGTCCCGCAGGGTCGCGTCCCGGGTCACCGTGTCGTGCACCAGCGTCCCGGCCCGGGCCAGTGAGCCCTTGGCCCGCATCAGGTCCCCGCGCCTGAGCCACTTGTAGGGCCGACCCCGCTTGTCGAGCAGCAGGATCTCGTTCGTACCGCTGTCCCGGAGCCGGTTGAAGATGTCCTGGAGCGGGTCGTCGACGGTGACCGTCGGATAGTCGGTGATCTCCACGTCCCGTACGCGGGTGAGGTTGAGCCGCTTGAGAGCCGCCCCGGCCCCGACGAACCCGGACACGAAGTCGTCCGCCGGGTTGGTGAGGATCGCCTCCGGGGTGTCGAACTGCGCGATGTGCGAGCGTTCGCGCAGCACGGCGATCCGGTCACCGAGCTTGATGGCCTCGTCGAAGTCGTGCGTGACGAAGACGATCGTCTTGTGCAGCTCGTGCTGGAGTCTGATCAGCTCGTCCTGGAGATGGTCACGGGTGATCGGGTCGACCGCGCCGAACGGCTCGTCCATCAGCAGGACGGGCGGATCCGCCGCCAAGGCCCGTGCGACGCCCACGCGTTGCTGCTGACCGCCGGAGAGCTGACGGGGATAGCGGCCGTGGAACTCGCCGGGGTCGAGCCCCACCAGGTCCAGGAGCTCCTCGATACGGTCCTTGATCCGGCTCTTGCCCCAGCCGACCATCCTCGGCACCAGCGCGATGTTCTGCGCGACCGTCATGTGCGGGAACAGACCGGCCGACTGGATCGCGTAGCCCACCTTGCGGCGCAGCTTCACCGGATCGATGTCGGTGACGTCCTCGCCGCCGATGCGGATCCGGCCGCCGGTCGGCTCGATCAGCCGGTTGATCATCTTGAGCGTGGTCGACTTACCGCAGCCGGAGGGGCCGACGAAGATGACGATCTCGCCCGCCTTGATCTCCATGGTGACGTTGTCGACGGCAGGCTGTGGGCTGCCGGGATACCTCTTGGTCAGGTTCTCCAGCTCGATGGAGGCGCCGGAGGCTTCAGACACGGATCCCCCTGGGAATGGTCAGCCGTCCGATCAGGACGTACGCGGCGTCGAACAGCAGGGCCAGGACGATGATCCCGAGCGTGCCCGCGAGCACCTGGTTGAGGGCGTTCTTGCTGCCCAGGGAGGCGATGCCGCGGAAGATCTCGTTGCCGAGGCCGGGTCCGGAGGCGTAGGCGGCGATGGCGGCGATGCCCATCAGCATCTGCGTGGAGACCCGGATGCCGGTCAGGATCGGCGGCCAGGCCAGCGGCAGCTCGACCCGCACGAGCCGCGTCAGCCGGGACATTCCGATGCCGTTCGCCGCGTCCACCAGCGACGGGTCGAGGCCGCGCAGGCCGACGATCGCGTTGCGCACGACCGGCAGCAGGCCGTACAGGGTCAGCGCGATCACCGTGGGCGGCACGCCCAGGCCGACCATCGGGATGAGCAGACCGATCATGGCGAGCGACGGGATGGTCAGGATGGTCGAGGTGGCCGTCGTGGCGAGGTTGCCGGCCCAGTCGCTGCGATAGGTGACCACACCGATCAGGACCCCGATCACCGTCGCCACGACCATGCACTGGAAGACGACGCTCGCGTGTTGGTAGGCATCCGAGAGCAGCTGCTGATGGCGGTTGCCCAGGTACTCCCAGAACGTCACGCGGTCACCCCATGGCGGCTAGGTCCTCTCCCGGTCCTCGGCCGCCTGCTCCACCAGCGGGATGATCCGCAGCGGAACGGGGTTCTCCATCACGATCGCCGTGGCGGCCCGGACAATGCCATCAAAACCGACAACCAGGTCGATCACCCGCTGAAGATCGGCGTTGGACCGGGCCACGAGACGGCACAGCATGTCCCCGCTGCCGGTCGTGGTGTGCAGCTCCAGGACCTCCGGCACGGTCGCCAAGTGCGCCCGTACGTCCGCTCCTTGCCCCTGCCGGATCTCCAGCGTGGCGAACGCGGTCACCGGATAGCCGAGCGCGGCCGGATCCACCTGCGGCCCGAATCCCCGGATGACGCCATTCGACTGAAGCCGGTCCAGACGTGCCTGCACGGTCCCGCGCGCCACGCCCAGCCGCCGGGACATCTCCAGCACCCCGATCCGCGGCTCCCGCGCCAGCAGCACGATGATCCGTCCGTCCAGTCCGTCGATCCCCACGAGCGCCACCCTTCCCGGTGGTCATCCTGTACAGAGAGCCCGTGGAAACGGGCCCGGCACTGGTCATATTGCACACCTGAAACGCAAACTATTGCGCACCTTGCGTCCGCGGAGAAGGCTGCCGCTATGACGCAGACCACTCACCACACTCCCGACACCGCCCGGCAGGCCGATCCCTTCCCGGTCAAGGGAATGGACGCGGTCGTCTTCGCCGTGGGCAACGCCAAGCAGGCGGCGCACTACTACTCCACCGCCTTCGGCATGAAGCTGGTCGCCTACTCCGGACCGGAGAACGGCAGCCGCGAGACCGCGAGCTACGTCCTGGAGAACGGCTCCGCCCGCTTCGTGCTCACCTCGGTGATCAAGCCCGCCACCACCTGGGGCCACTTCCTCGCCCAGCACGTCGCCGAGCACGGCGACGGCGTGATCGACCTCGCCATCGAGGTCCCGGACGCCCGTGCCGCGTACGCCTACGCGCTGGAGCACGGCGCCCGCTCGGTCGCCGAGCCGTACGAGCTGAAGGACGAGCACGGCACCGTCGTCCTCGCCGCGATCGCCACGTACGGCGAAACCCGTCACACCCTCGTCGAACGCTCCGGCTACGACGGCCCCTACCTCCCCGGCTTCACCGCGGCGACCCCGCTCGTCCAGCCGCCCGCCCACCGCACCTTCCAGGCCATCGACCACTGCGTCGGCAACGTCGAGCTCGGCCGGATGAACGAGTGGGTCGGCTTCTACAACAAGGTCATGGGCTTCACGAACATGAAGGAGTTCGTGGGCGACGACATCGCCACCGAGTACAGCGCGCTGATGTCGAAGGTCGTCGCGGACGGCACGCTCAAGGTCAAGTTCCCGATCAACGAGCCCGCCATCGCCAAGAAGAAGTCCCAGATCGACGAGTACCTGGAGTTCTACGGCGGCGCGGGCGTCCAGCACATCGCGCTCAACACCAACGACATCGTCGAGACCGTACGGACCATGCGGGCGGCCGGAGTCCAGTTCCTCGACACCCCGGACTCCTACTACGACACCCTCGGCGAATGGGTCGGCGACACCCGCGTGCCCGTCGACACCCTGCGCGAACTGAAGATCCTCGCCGACCGCGACGAGGACGGCTATCTGCTGCAGATCTTCACCAAGCCGGTCCAGGACAAGCCGACCGTGTTCTTCGAACTCATCGAGCGGCACGGCTCGATGGGCTTCGGCAAGGGCAACTTCAAGGCCCTCTTCGAGGCGATCGAGCGGGAGCAGGAGCGGCGCGGAAACCTGTGAATGTCAGGTAAATCCACAAGCGCTTTCGCAGAAGCTTGAAACCAGTGAACGGGAGTTGACACTCTCTGGTCCTGTGGACGCCATCGGGGCGTCCGCAGGACCCTGGGGACACCGACCGTGACCGACCGCATCGACCTCGACGTACCGGCGACCCGCTGGCTGAAGGAGAAGGCCCTCAAGGAGGGCACGGTCCTGCAGTCCTTCGCCTTCGACGAGGTGCACCAGCACCTGTACGTCCTCCAGGTGCGCCGCGGTGGCATCGGCGCGGGCAACCTGTGCCTCAACAAGCTCGACCACGACGGCAAGCTGCTCGGCAGCATGAACCTCCAGGGCTTCGGGCACGGCGTCAGCATGGGTGTGCAGAACGCCGCCGACGGCAAGGTCTGGATCTGGACCGAGGCCGACGCCAAGGGCGGCTACGGCCAGGGCGTCACCCGCTTCCAGTTCAGGAACGGCGCCACCCGCACCGGCGAGGACGTCAAGATACGCAAGCCGATACCGGGGTCCACCAACAACCAGCCCTCGGTCTGCATGGCCTCGAAGCGCATCGCCGTCCGCTACCGCGTCAAGGGCAAGCCGCGCTACCGCATCTGGGACCTGGACGCCTTCGTCGCCCGCGAGTACGACCACCCCGTCGCCGACATCGCCCAGCCCGCCGCGCACCCCGACAAGAAGATCCCCTTCCAGGGCTACGCCCTGCACCGCGACCACATCTACCAGCTCGCCGGGACGGCCTACGACGCCGAGACCAACCCGCCCGCCGAGCACGGCAACACCTACCTCTCCAGCGTCGACATCACCACCGGCGAGCTGGTCCAGCGGCTGCGCACCGAGGCCGGCCGCTCCCTCACCCACCGCGAGCCGGAGGGCCTCGCCGTCCGCCGCAAGGGCGGCACGCGGCTGTATCTGGGCCTCGCCTCCGGGGCGGCCGGGGAACGCAGGTTCTCCCTCTACTACAAGAAGCCGAAGCAGTAGGGCGAACGTACGCTGGCCGCATGGCCAGGATCAACGACGTCGGCGGCACCCAGGGCTTCGGCCCCATCGACACCACCGACGACACCGAGCCCTTCCACGCGGACTGGGAGGCGCGGGTCGTCGGCCTCTTCAACACCCTGCGCGGTCAAGGGCTCTTCAACACCAACGAGTTCCGCGACGCGATCGAGTCGATGCCGCCCGCGGAGTACCTGGCGGCGTCGTACTACGAGCGCTGGTTCACCGCGATCTGCGCGCTCCTGGAACGCAAGGGCGTGATCGGGCCGGGTGAGCTGGATGACTGACCGTTTCCCGCCCGGCACCCGGGTGCGCACCTTCCCGCACGACCCGCCGCACCACACCCGGCTGCCCCGGTACGCGCGCGGCAAGCGGGGCGTGATCGTCGAGCCGGAGGGCCCGCAAGAACTCCCCGACATCAGCGCACAGGGGCGCGGGGACGCGCCGGTCGAGCAGATCTACGCGGTCCGCTTCGAGGCCCGTGACCTGTGGGGCGAGGGCGACCATCACGTCGTACTGGATCTGTGGGAAAGCTATCTGGAGGAGGACCGTGCCGATGAGCGGTGACCACCACGCCGACGCGACCATCGCCCGCCGGGTCCGCCGGCTCGAGACCCTGCTGGAGGAGAAGGGCGTGATCACCGGCGAGAAGGTGGACGAGGCGATCGACGCCTTCCTCGCCGCGTCGTCACCGGCGAACGGGGCGAAGGTCGTCGCCCGCGCCTGGACCGACGAGGCGTACAAGGCTCGGCTGCTGGCCGACGGGACCGCCGCCGTGCGGGAGTTGGGCTACATGGACGGCTCCTACCAGCGGCTGCGCGTCGTCGAGAACACGGCGACGACCCACAACGTCATCGTCTGCACCCTCTGCTCCTGCTACCCGCTGCGCCTCCTGGGCCCGTCCCCGAGCTGGTACAAGTCCGAGGCCTACCGCTCCCGCGTGGTCCGCGAACCCCGCGAGGTGCTGCGGGAGTTCGGACTCGAACTGCCCGACACCACGGACATCACGGTGTGGGACTCCAGCGCCGAGTCCCGCTACATGGTGCTGCCCCGCAGGCCCGAGGGAACCGACGGACTCGGAGAGGACGAACTGGCGGCTCTGGTCACGCGCAACGCACTGATCGGCACCGCCGCCGTCTAGGACTCCGCCTCCGCCTCCGCCTTCGCGTCCATCACCGGCAGCTCCTCCACCGGCGGCTCACCCAACGCCGTCAACGCCTCCCGAGCCGTCCGCACCAGCAGCGGCGAGAAGTACGGGTTGATTCGCAACGCCTCCTGGAGATGCCGCCGGGCCGGCCCGTCCTTCTCCAACTCCCGCTCGATCATGCCCCGGTGATACGCGTGCAGCGCGCTGCGCACCCCGCCCCCGTGCACCTTGTCCGTCGCCCGCACCGCGTACCGCAGCGCCTCCTCGTCCTGACCGGCCCGGTGCAGCGCCCACCCCAGCGCGTCGGCCACCGCGATCCCGGGCTGGCGCCGCCACTCCGCCCGCAGCCGCCGTACGGCCGCCTGCGGATCCCCGTGGTCCGCCTCGAACACCCCGAGCACCAACTCCTCGTCGGCCCCGCCCGCCGCGGCACCGCGCACCCGCGCCCGCAGCAGGTCGTACTGGACCTGAGCCGCCTGCCGCAGCCCCAGCGACTCGTACAACTCGCCCAGCTCCAGCGCGTACTGCGGATGCGGCTGCTTGGCCAGCGCCATCCGGTACGCGCTCAGCGCCTCCGAGGTCCGCCCCAGCGCCGCCAGCACCCGCCCCTGTCCGGCCTGCGCGGCCCGCTGGTCGGGGTCGATGCGCACCGCCTCCTGGAAGTGCCGCAGCGCCGGCTCACGGTCACCGCGCTCCCAGGCCAGCTGCCCCACCCGCTCCAGATACGCGGCCCGTTCCGCGGGGGCCTCGGCGCCCGCCGCCGCGTCGGAGAGCTGCGCCATCGCGTCCTCGCGCCAGCCCCGGTCCCGGTACACAGCCCCGGCCCGCGCCATCACGGCGGGCCCGCCGCGCAGCCCCTGGAGCCGCTCCAGAGTCCGCTCCGTCGCCTTCCAGTCGCCGAGCCCGGTGTAGGCGTCGAGCAGCGGCGGATACGTCGTCCAGCGCTTCGGATCCAGCTTCAGCGCGGCCTCGCCCCATCTCTTCGCCGCCCGGAAGTCCCGCCGCGCGTTCGCCAGCGCGGCGAGCCCGCCGAGCGCCTCGGCGTTCCCCTCGGCCCGCACCCTCAGCGACGTACGCAACGCGCGGTCGGCCCTCGGCCAGTACGCCGGTTCCGCCGTCCGCCGCCCCTGCTCCACATACGCCGCCCCGAGCACCGCCCACGACTCGGCGTCCCGCGGATGCCTCCGCAGATGCGTCTCCCGCTCACCGATCAGCGCCGCCAGGTCCGGCAGCGCGGCCGCCACCCCCGTGGTGACAGCCGCCCGTGCCTGCGCCCCCGGGGCGGGCACGGGCGCCTTCGCGCCCGGCGGCTGCGAGGGCAGCACCATCAGCGTCCCGCCGAGCACCAGACACCCGGTGACGGCCGCGATCAGCACCCGCCCCGCGACACGCGAACGCCGGGGGGCCGCCTCCTCATGGTTCTCCATGGCGATCACTGTGCGTCAATACGACGACCACACCCGGGCAGGGGACGGTTGCCGCAGACGGGGTTCACACCGATGGACCCAGGTGCGACGCTGTGATCATGAGCCGTATCGAAGCGCCTCGCGACGAACAGACAGGGAACCTGGCCGACCGTCTCCTGAGCGGTCTGCCCGCCGAGGCCGTCCTGACCGACCCGGACGTCACGGCCTCCTACGCCAACGACATGGCCAGCTTCTGCCCGGCCGGCGCCCCCGCCGTGGTCGTCCTGCCGCGCACGGTCGAGCAGGTGCGGCACGTCATGCGCACCGCCACCGAGCTGCGCGTCCCCGTCGTCCCGCAGGGCGCCCGCACGGGCCTGTCCGGCGGCGCCAACGCCACCGACGGCTGCATCGTGCTGTCCCTGACGAAGATGGACCGCATCCTCGAGATCAACCCCGTCGACCGCATCGCGGTGGTCGAGCCCGGCGTCATCAACGCCACCCTCTCCCGCGCGGTCAACGAGCACGGCCTCTACTACCCGCCGGACCCCTCCAGCTGGGAGATGTGCACCATCGGCGGCAACATCGGCACCGCCTCCGGCGGGCTGTGCTGCGTGAAGTACGGGGTGACGGCGGAGTACGTCCTCGGCCTGGACGTGGTCCTGGCGGACGGCCGCCTGATGTCCACCGGCCGGCGGACCGCGAAGGGCGTCGCCGGATACGACCTGACCCGCCTGTTCGTGGGCTCGGAAGGCTCCCTCGGCATCGTCGTCGGGGCGACCCTGGCCCTGCGCCCGCAGCCGCCCGAGCAGCTGGTGCTGGCCGCCGAGTTCGCGTCCGGCGCGGCCGCCTGCGACGCGGTGTGCCGGATCATGGAGGGCGGGCATGTGCCGTCCCTCCTCGAACTGATGGACCGTACGACGGTCAAGGCCGTCAACGACCTCGCCCACATGGGACTCCCGGAGACCACCGAGGCCCTGCTGCTCGCCGCCTTCGACACCACCGACCCGGCCGCCGACCTCGCCGCCCTCGGCGCGCTGTGCGAGGCGGCCGGCGCCACGCAGGTCGTGCCCGCCGACGACGCCGCCGAGTCCGAACTCCTCCTCCAGGCCCGCCGGCTGTCGCTCACCGCCCTCGAAGCCGTCAAGGGCACCACGATGATCGACGACGTGTGCGTGCCCCGCTCCCGGCTCGGCGAGATGCTCGAAGGGACCGAGCGGATCGCCGAGAAGTACCGGCTCACCATCGGCGTCGTCGCGCACGCCGGCGACGGCAACACCCACCCCACCGTCTGCTTCGACGCGGCCGACCCCGACGAGTCCCGGCGCGCCCGCGAGTCCTTCGACGAGATCATGGCCCTCGGCCTGGAGCTCGGCGGCACGATCACCGGCGAGCACGGCGTGGGCGTACTGAAGAAGGAGTGGCTGGCGCGCGAGATCGGCCCGGTGGGCGTGGAGATGCAGCGGCAGATCAAGCAGGTCTTCGACCCGTTGGGGATCCTGAACCCCGGCAAGCTCTTCTGAGGTCCGTACGCGATCACTCCCCGTCCTTCGACTCGTCGCTCGGCCATGGGTCGCGCAGCCACAGGTCGTCGGCGGGTGTCGGGGCGAGCAGGTCCGCCAGGGCCTCGTCGAGACCGAGCTGCTCGCCCTCAGACCCCGGGGGCACCACCCGCAGCGTCCGCTCCAGCCAGGCCGACACCTGGGCCGCGGGCGCCTCCAGGAGGGCGTCCCCGTCGGGCGAGCTCAGCGCCATCAGGACGACGCTGCGGCCGTCCACCTTCGTCGGCCACACCCGCACGTCCCCGTGCCCGCACGGCCGGAACACGCCCTCCACCAGGAGCTCGCGGGCGAACGTCCAGTTCACCGGGTGGTCGGAGCCGATGTGGAAGGCGACGTGGACGGCGTACGGGTCGTCGGAGCGATAGCTGAGCCGGGCCGGGACCGGGATGCTGCGCTCGGGCGACAGAATGAGTTTGAGCTCCAGCTCGCGCTCTACCACGGTGTGCATGTCGCGTGTTCCCCTCTCGTGTTCTGTCTCGTACGAGTGGAGAGAGGCGGTGCGGCCGGAACCATTACGCGGGTTCGGGAAACTTTTTTCCCGGGGGTTCATGACGTTGCCCAAAAGGGGTGGGTCCGGTGGGACTGGCGGTGGGGGCGCAGCCGGTCTGATAGATGTGGAGCCCCCCATATTCACCCCCGAGCAGATACGGGACGACGGACATGAGCGCCCCAACCCCGGCCCCCGGTGACGACAGGCCCCGCGAAGGGTATTACCCGGACCCGTCCATTCCTGGATATGTCCGGTTCTGGAACGGTGCCGCCTGGGTACCGGGTACGAGCCGGCCGGCCCCGTCGGACGGCGAGGCCCCGGCGTCCCCGGCACCCGCGTCGGTGGAGGAGACGGGCCCGCACTTCTTCGACGAGGACCCGCCGCCCGCGGCCCACCCGTCCGACGCCCAGCACGGCAGCCGTCCCGAACCCGCGTCCGCCTGGGGTGCCGACCGCTCCCGTCAGTCCGGCTTCGGCGGCGACCAGGACCGCCGGATCTCCTGGGGCGCGGCGGCGGGCACCGACCCCCGCGTCCCGTCGGACACGACGAGCGGCGACGGCACGGCGACGATCCCGCCCGCGGAGTCCGACCGGGCGGCCTCGGGCAACACGTTCGTGTTCCGCAGGCCGACACCCGGGGGAGCGGCCCCGTCCGTCCCGGCCACGGCACCGCAGGGCGGCAGCGGACAGGGCACCCCCGGCTCGGGCGGCCCGGGTGCGGCGGGTTCCCACGGTTCTTCTAGTGCGGGTGCGTCCGGCGGTCCGGCCTTCAGCGGCCCGGGCGCGGGCGGCCCGGGTGCGGCAAGCGCCCACGGTCCCTCCGCCTCCGGGCCCGGCGCTTCCGGGGGGCCCGCCTTCGGTGGTGCGGGCCCCTCCGGTGCCGCAACTCCCGGCGTTCCCGCCCCCGGTGGCCCCGTCGCCGACGAGGGCACCATGACGTTCCGGGCGCTTGCCCCGCGCACGCCTCAGCAGGGTGGGGCGCAGGGCGGGGGCACGGGCGGCGCACGGTCCGACGGCGCGGCGGGCGGCTTCGGAGCCCCGCCCGCGCCCACCCCCGGCTTCGGCGCGGGCAAGGCGGCCGCCGAGCGGGCCGCCACCGCGCAGGCCGGTGTCCAGGGCGCCGTCGGACAGGCGGCCTCCGCCGGTCCCGCCGGCCCGCAGCAGGCGACTCCGCAGACCTCGGCCGCCTCCGTCCCCCAGCAGCCCACCCCCATGGCCGGCGGCGCCGGTGGGGGGCAGTCCTCCTGGGCCCAGCAGGTGCACCGCCTTGCCGCCCCCTCCGGCGAGGACCAGCCCGTCGCGCCCTGGAAGCCGCCCGTGGAGGACGTCTTCCAGGCCGCCGCCCGGCGTCAGGCCTCCGCCCGCCCCGCGGGCCTCGGCAAGCGGCTGACCGCCCGGCTGCTGGACACCGTCGTCCTCGTCGGCGTCACCGGCGCGGCCGCCGTCCCGCTCGGCACCAGGGCGCTGGACCACGTCAACGAGAAGATCGACGCGGCCAAGCTCTCCGGCGAGACCGTCACCGTCTGGCTCCTGGACGGCACGACCTCCGCCTACCTCGGCATCGTCCTCGCCGTCCTCCTCGTCTTCGGCGTCCTCTACGAGGCGCTGCCCACCGCCAAGTGGGGCCGCACCCTCGGCAAGAAGCTGCTCGGACTGGAGGTGCGGGACATCGAGGGCGGCGAGCCCCCGACGTTCGGCGCCGCCCTGCGCCGCTGGCTCGTCTACAGCGTCCCCGGTCTGCTCGCGATCGGTGTCGTGGGCGTCGTATGGGGCCTGTTCGACAAGCCGTGGCGCCAGTGCTGGCACGACAAGGCCGCACATACGTTCGTAGCGGGATAGCCGCATACGCCACCGGGGCCACCGGATTCCGTACTCCGGACGGCCGCTCGCCGGATGCGGAACCGTGGGGATCGCGGTCGACTCGGGCCATGAGCAGCGAACCGCCCCCCGGCTCCGGCCAGCAGCCGCCGGAAGACGACCCGTTCAGGAAGCAGCCCCCGCCCTCGGGCGGAGAGGGTTCCCCGTACGGCAGTCAGCCCCCGCCGCCAGGGGACGCGGGCCCGCCGTACGGCAGCCAGCCCCCGCCGTACGGAGGCGGCGGTCCCTACGGCGGCGGTGACCCGTACGGTGGCGGCTCGTACCCGAACGACCCGCTCGCCGGCATGCCCCCGCTCGCCGCCAGCGGCAAGCGCACGCTCGCCCGGATCATCGACATGATCCTCGTCGCGATCGTCGTCGGACTGCTCACCTGGGGCTTCGGCGTCAACGAGTACGACGTGGACCCCGACAAGGTCGAGTACGGCAAGTCCTTCACGCAGTCGCTCATCACGGCCGTGCTCTACATCGCGTACGACACCGTCATGATCAGCCGCTCCGGCCAGACGCTCGGCAAGAAGTGGCTCGGGATGCGGGTGGCGAACCTCGAGAACGGCTCCACGCCCTCCGTGCAGACCGCGCTGTCGCGTTCGGCGGTGCTGTGGATCCCGTTCGCGTTCTGCTGCGCCTGTGTCTGGACCGCGATCTCGGGCGGCTGGAGCTTCTTCGACAAGCCCTACAAGCAGGGCCTGCACGACAAGGCGGCGAAGACGGTGGTGGTCAGCACCAACTGACCACCGGGCACCGTCAGTTCATCAGGAGGCGGCGCGCTCGTGCACCGGCTCGGTCGCCAGTACGGTGACCGACGCCGGTACGGGCGTCTGTGCCGTCTCCGCTGTCTCGGTGGCGGGCTTGCGCACCGCGACCACGCGGGCCTTGGGGATGGGGACCGTCATGGCGACGAGCAGCCCGAGGGCGAGCGCCGCTACGGCGATGACCGCGATCCCCAGACCCGAACTCGTCTGTGACAGCAGCAGCATGGCGAGCGTCGAGAAGATCACGGTGAACGAACCGTAGGCGAGCTGTGCGGCAGTCGGACGAGGCATGGCAATCGTGTCCTCGGAAGTGGGGGTCCACGGGGGTGTCGGCCTGGCTTTCCGCCGTTTTGGGGCGTTCCGCCGAATGACTCTAATCGCGTGCATGCCCGAGCGGAACGAACGGTAAGCGTGACCTAACCAACAGTACCGGTGCATGGGGGGCGCACGGAGTCATACCGTCCACGAAGTGGACACGCGCGAGCGCCGGTCGAGGGTGGCTCGGGGCGTTCTCGAGATGTTCGTAAAGCGGACGTCAGATCCGCATAGTGCAGTTGTCCTGTCCAAGTCAAGGTCTGTCTTTTCTTCTGAACCTCTAGTCAAATGCCGTCACTTGACTAGGGGAGGAAGACTCAGGTGCCCAGCAGACCCTGGACGTTCAGAGCAGCCGCGACCACCGTCGCACTGGCCGCCGCGACGGCGACCATCTCGACCTTCGCCGTCGCGCAGGCCGACACCACCGCGGCACCGGCCGCGGCGCCCCGCACCGATCCGCAGCCGGCGAAGACCACACAGGAGCACGACTTCGACGGCCCGCTCTCCCGGACCCAGGAGGCGCAGCGCGAAGAGGCGCTGAAGCAGGTCATATCCGGCGCCGCCACGGTCAAGAACCGTGACGGCTCCCAGGTCGTCGAGCTCAAGAGCCGCAAGGGCGCCAGCAAGTACGTCGAGCTGGGCCGCGAGCGGACCGACAAGATCTTCACGATCCTCGTCGAGTTCGGCGACCAGACGGACCCCCGCTACGGCGGCACGCCCGGCCCCGCGCACAACGAGATAGCCGAGCCGGACCGTGCCCAGGACAACAGCACGGCCTGGCAGCCGGATTACAACAAGGCCCACTTCGAGGACCTCTACTTCGGCGACGGCACCGCGTCGATGAAGACCTACTACGAGAAGCAGTCCTCGGGCCGCTACTCGGTCGAGGGCGAGGTCACCGACTGGGTCAAGGTCCCCTACAACGAGGCCCGTTACGGCTCCAACTCCTGTGACACCTGCGCGTGGAACGCGGTCCAGGACGGCGTCACGGCATGGGTCGCCCAGCAGAAGGCGGCGGGGCGCACCGAGGCCGAGATCAAGGCGGACATCGCCGAGTTCGACCAGTGGGACCGCTACGACTTCGACGGCGACGGCGACTTCAACGAGTCCGACGGCTACATCGACCACTTCCAGATCGTGCACGCCGGTGAGGACGAGTCCGCGGGCGGCGGCGCCCAGGGCGAGGACGCCATCTGGGCCCACCGCTGGTACGCGTTCGGCACCGACTCCGGCGCCACCGGCCCTTCGGGCAACCTGCTCGGCGGCACCCAGATCGGCGACACCGGCATCTGGGTCGGCGACTACACCATCCAGCCGGAGAACGGCGGACTCGGCGTCTTCGCCCACGAGTACGGCCACGACCTCGGTCTGCCGGACCACTACGACACCTCCGGCGGCGGCGAGAACTCCACCGGTTTCTGGACCCTGATGTCCTCCGGTTCCTGGCTCGGCACCGGCAAGGACACCATCGGTGACCTGCCGGGCGACATGACCGCCTGGGACAAGCTGCAACTGGGCTGGCTGGACTACGACGTGGCGAAGGCCGCGACCAAGTCGAAGCACAAGCTCGGTGTCGCCGAGTACAACACCAAGAACAAGCAGGCCCTCGTCGTCGAACTGCCCGAGAAGGAGGTCACGAGCGAGATCGTGGCCCCCGCACAGGGCGCCACCCAGTGGTGGAGCGGCAGCGGCAACGGCCTCCGGAACACGCTGACCCGGTCCGTCGACCTCACCGGCAAGTCCGCGGCGACGCTGAGCCTCGACGGCTGGTGGGCCACCGAGGCGAGCTTCGACTTCGTCTACACCGAGGTCTCCACCGACGGCGGCACCACCTGGAAGGCGATCGACGGCACCGCGGACGGCGCGGCCCTCCCGCGCGACGCCAGCGGCCAGCCGACGCTCACCGGCTTCTCGGAGACGTACAAGAAGCTGTCGTTCCCGCTCGACGCCTACGCGGGCCAGAAGATCGGCCTGCGCTTCCGCTACTCGACCGACGGCGGCGTGGCCGAGAAGGGCTTCGCGGCGGACCGGATCACCGTGACGGCCGACGGAGCCGCCCTGTTCGCCGACGACGCCGAGACCGCGGACGCGGCCTGGACGGCGAGCGGGTTCACCCGTGTCGGGGCGACCGTCACGGACGACTACGCGCAGTACTACATCGCCGAGAACCGCCAGTACGTGTCGTACGACCGGACGTTGAAGGTCGGCCCGTACAACTTCGGCTTCTCCACGACCCGTCCGAGCTGGGTGGAGCACTTCCCGTACCAGAACGGTCTGTTGATCTGGAAGTGGGACACCTCCCAGGTGGACAACAACACCAGCGAGCACCCCGGCGTCGGTCTGCTGCTGCCGGTCGACTCGCACCCGACGGCGCTGAAGTGGTCCGACGGCACCGCGATGCGCAGCCGCATCCAGGCGTACGACTCGCCCTTCAGCCTGTTCCGCACGGACGGCATCACGCTGCACAACGCGGACGTCGCGAAGAGGATCCCGTCGTCGAAGGGGGTGTCGGTCTTCAACGATCACACCAGCACGTACTACGACGCGACGACCCCGTTCGCGGGCGTGAAGCTCACTGACACCAACACCAAGATCAAGATTGTCCAGGAGGCCCTGAACGGCTCGACGATCTCGCTCGAGGTGGGCCGCGCGGTGAAGTAGTCGGCATTTGCGCAGGTCAGAAGCGAATCGGCGGTGACCCCTGGCGGGTCGCCGCCGATCGTGTTTAGGTGCGTCCTGATGGCTTTCTTATTGACACCGGTGCACACGGGGGTGTGACTGCATGGCCGCAGGAGGTTTCTGCAAGCTGCCGACAGGCAGCGTGGTGGTGGCGCTGAACCTGCCCAGACCCGCCACCGACGGCACGGGCTGTGTCCGTGTCCTCGTCCACGCCCGCAACCGCGCACGAGCCCTGACCAGGCTGCGCAACCTGGGTCTGCGGGCGGTCTACCTGCGTGGCAACGCGGCGCCGCCGACCCCGGACGAGGTGACGGCCGTCCTGCATCATCCGGACGGCCTGATATGGCGTACGGCCCCTGACAACGCTGTCGCGGCGGTGCCCGGGCCGGAGCCGGCCCAGGAGCTGTGGCACCCGATCAGGGCCCTGATCAGGAGGCCGACGGCACCGGCCTAGTCACCGGGCGCCTACGCGACGACCGGCTTCCCGGAGAGTTCCACGCCGGCCTGGCGCAGCTCCTCCAGTGCCCGGTCGGTGGTCTCCTCGGCCACTCCCGCGGTGAGGTCGAGGAGCACCTGCGTACGGAAACCTTCCCGCACGGCGTCCAGCGCGGTGGCCCGTACGCAGTGGTCCGTGGCGATGCCGACCACGTCCACCTCGACGACCTCCCGCTCCCGCAGCCAGTCGGCCAGCGCGACGCCGTTCTCGTCGGCGCCCTCGAAGCCGCTGTAGGCCGCCGAGTACGCCCCCTTGTCGAAGACGGCGTCGATCGCGCCGGAGGCGACGGCGGGGGCGAAGTTCGGGTGGAAGCCGACGCCCTCGGTGCCGGCGACGCAGTGCGCGGGCCAGGAGTGGGCGTAGTCGGGGTTGTCGGCGAAGTGGCCGCCGGGCGCGATGTGGTGGTCGCGGGTGGCCACCACGTGCTGGTAGCCGGAGCCGCCGGCGGCCTGTCCGATCAGCTCGGTGACGGCGGCGGCCACATCGGCACCCCCGGCCACCGCGAGACTGCCCCCCTCGCAGAAGTCGTTCTGTACGTCGACGACGATCAAGGCGCGGCGCATGGTGGGTGTCCTTCGACTAAGAGTGAACTTACGAGCCTAGAGACTTCGACGGCGCTGCGGGAGGGCGCACCAGCTTTAGCTACCCGAGCGCCCGTGTACGTACTCCGTCGGAATGACCGGTTCCCCGCGCGACAGCTGGGTCGCCGACAGCGGCAGCCCGTCACGCGCGGCCGTGTGCCGGTCCCGTACGACGTCCAGCGGCTCGCGCGCCACGACGTCGCCGCTCTTGACCAGTTCGACGAGGAGCTGCCGGTCCACGAGGTCGGCCGGGACGGCCCCGGTGCCGACCACCTCGGTCTCCGCGATCCCGTCCGCGTCCAGCCGCCGGGCCGCCCACTTGCGGCCGCCGACGGAGGTCTTGCCGCCGGAGGACTTCTTGGCGACCGGCACCAGCGGCGCCTTCACGTCGGCGGACTCGGCGCGGGCGACCAACTTGTAGACCATCGAGCAGGTCGGGTGCCCGGAGCCGGTCACCAGCTGTGTGCCGACGCCGTACGCGTCCACCGGGGCCGCCGCGAGCGAGGCGATGGCGTACTCGTCGAGGTCCGAGGTCACGATGATCTTCGTGTCCCGGGCGCCCAGCTCGTCCAGCTGCTGCCGTACCCGGTGGGCCACCAGGAGCAGGTCGCCCGAGTCGATACGGACCGCGCCCAGCTCCGGTCCGGCCACCTCCACCGCCGTACGGACGGCTTCCGTCACGTCGTACGTGTCCACGAGCAGCGTGGTGCCCCGGCCCAGCGAGTTCACCTGGGCCCGGAAGGCGTCCCGCTCCTGGTCGTGCAGGAGGGTGAAGGCGTGGGCGGAGGTGCCGACGGTCGGGATGTTGTAGCGGAAGCCGGCCGCGAGGTCGGAGGTGGAGGCGAAGCCGCCGAGGTAGGCGGCGCGGGAGGCGGCGACGGCGGCGAGCTCGTGGGTGCGGCGGGCGCCCATCTCGATCAGCGGGCGGCCCCCGGCGGCCGAGGCCATCCGGGAGGCGGCCGCGGCGATCGCGGAGTCGTGGTTGAGGATCGAGAGGATCACGGTCTCCAGGAGCACGCACTCGGCGAAGGAGCCCTCGACCCGCATGATCGGTGAGCCCGGGAAGTACACCTCGCCCTCGGGGTAGCCCCAGATGTCACCGGAGAACCGGTACGAGCCGAGCCAGTCCAGGGTCTGCGCGTCGACGATGTTCCGTTCACCCAGGAAGCGCAGGACGTCCGCGTCGAACCGGAAGTTCTCGACGGCGTCCAGGACACGCCCGGTGCCCGCGACGACGCCGTACCGGCGCCCGTTCGGCAGCCGCCGGGTGAAGACCTCGAAGACGCTGTGCCGCTCGGCGGTTCCGGCCTTCAGTGCGGCCTGCAACATCGTGAGCTCGTACTGATCCGTGAAGAGTGCCGTCGAGGGAACATCCACCGGCAGCCCAAGGTCCGCTGTGTTCATAGGACGGGATAGTACTCCCTTCTCGTCGGTGTGACGATTTCTGTGATGCGTGGCAGCATGGGCCATGTGACGTCACCCGCTCCCGTAGAGATCGAACGCACCGAGTCGGCGGAAGAGGTCTTCGCCGTACCCGAGCCGGACGTCCCCTGGGTCACCATCGTCCACAACGACCCGGTCAACCTCATGAGCTACGTGACCTATGTGTTCCAGACGTACTTCGGGTACTCGAAGGACAAGGCCACCAAGCTCATGCTCGACGTTCACCACAAGGGCCGGGCGGTCGTCTCCAGCGGATCCCGCGAGGAGATGGAGCGCGACGTGCAGGCGATGCACGGCTACGGTCTGTGGGCCACCCTCCAGCAGGACCGGAAGTAGCTGAACTCACCTTCATGCCTGGACACTTCGAACCGCTCCCCGGCGGCGGCGCGGCCGTCGCGCTCGACGACGTCGAGATCTCCATCATCCGCTCACTGGCCGTCCAGCTCCTGGAGCTCATCGGGCCAGGGCCCGCCGAGGACGCCCCCGACGACCCGCTCGCCGAACTCTTCAACGACGGCCCCAGCGAGCCGCCCTCCGACCCCGTGCTCAGACGCCTCTTCCCGGACGCCTACAGCGACCCCGAGGGCACGCCCGGGCCCGAGGAGGCCGAGGAGCAGAAGGCGTACTCCTCGGAGTTCCGCCGCTACACCGAGAACGACCTGCGGGCCGGCAAGCGGGACAGCGCCCTCGCGGTGATCCGCTCCCTGGACGCGCTGAGCCCGGTGGGCGACGGCGGGGCGGTGCTCAAGCTGTCGCCGGAGGAGTCGCGCCTGTGGCTCGGCGCCCTCAACGACCTGCGCCTCGCGATCGGCTCCCGGCTGGAGATCGCCGACGAGGAGGACACCGACCTCCTCTACCGGCTGCCGGACGAGGACCCCCGTAAGCCGATGGTGATGGCGTATCTGTGGCTGGGCGGTCTCCAGGAAACCCTCGTGACGACGCTGCTTCCGTAACCTTCCGGCGCAGTTTGTGATGTTTTTGTGTTCGCTCAGCGGACGCTCAAATCCGGATAACGATCACGTCACCGTGCTGATGGCGTATGCCCACTCCGGTATTTGTTTGTCCGCTTCTTCCTGTGCTCTGCGCCACATCTCGCACAGGTGATCAATATTGCGGCCGTGATAAATCTTCACGACCGCCCGACGAACACCACCCGTATGTTCGCTCGGGTGCGCCACCGAGCCGGTAACCGCCGGCCAGGCAGAAAGCTCCAGTATCCGGGGGGATCGAGAACCGATCCGAGGCCGACGAGAGGCCCGGTTCGGTATGGAGAAAGGCGCACCACACATATGACCTCCGCTCAGGTCGAAAAAGGCTCGGAGCACACCTCCGAAGAGGGTTACGAGCGTGGCCTCGGCAGTCGCCAGGTCCAGATGATCGCGATCGGCGGCGCCATCGGCGTCGGTCTCTTCCTCAACGCCGGGGCGAACATCGCCAAGGCGGGCCCCAGTCTCATCCTGATGTACGCCGTCGCCGGCGTCATCATCTTCTTCATCATGCGCGCGCTCGGTGAACTCCTGCTCTACCGCCCCGTCTCGGGCTCGTTCGCGGAGTACTCCCGCGAATTCCTCGGCCCGTTCTTCGGCTACTTCACCGGCTGGACGTACTGGCTGCTGTGGGTCGTCACCGGCATGGCGGAACTGACCGCCGCCGCGATCTACATCCACTACTGGTTCCCGGACGTCCCGCAGTGGGCCTCGGCACTCGGCTTCCTGGTCGTGCTGTTCGTGGCCAACCTGATCTCGGTGAAGCTGTTCGGCGAGATCGAGTTCTGGTTCTCGATGATCAAGGTCACCGCCCTCATCGGCATGATCGTGATCGGCCTCGGCGTCCTCACCTTCGGCTTCAGCGCCGCCGGCGACACGGCCGCCGTCTCCAACCTCTGGGCCTTCGACGGCTTCTTCCCCAAGGGCATCGGCTCGTCCCTGATGACCCTCCAGGGCGTCATGTTCGCCTACCTCGCCGTCGAACTGGTCGGCGTCACCGCCGGGGAGTCGGAGAACCCGGAGAAGACCCTCCCCAAGGCGATCAACACCCTGCCCTGGCGCATCGGTCTGTTCTACGTCGGCGCCCTCACCGTCATCCTCTGCGTGGTCAAGTGGACCGAGTTCGCACCCGGCGTCAGCCCCTTCGTGAAGGCCTTCGCGATGATCGGCATCCCGGCGGGCGCGGGCATCGTCAACTTCGTCGTGCTGACCGCGGCCCTGTCCTCCTGCAACTCCGGCATGTACTCCACGGGCCGCATGCTGCGCACCCTCGCGGACAGCGGCGAGGCCCCCAAGGCCTTCAACAAGCTGTCGGTGACGAAGACGCCGGCGCTGGCCATCACGGTGTCGGTGCTGTTCATGGGCATCGGCGTGGTCCTGAACTACATCGTTCCGGAGAAGGCCTTCGGCTACGTCGTCTCCGTCGCCACCGCGGCGGGCATCTGGACGTGGCTGATGATCCTGATCAGCCACGTGCGGTACCGCCGCGCGGTCGAGGCGGGGCGCCTGCCGGCGTCGTCCTTCCCGGCGCCGGGCGGCTCCAAGGGCTCGTACGTCGCCATCGTGTTCCTGCTCTTCGTGACCGGCCTCATCGCGTACGACTCCGAGTCCCGGGTGTGTCTGTACGTGATGGCGGGCTGGGCCGTCGCGCTCGGGATCGGCTGGGCCGTGCTCAAGGCGCGTAACCCGCAGATCGCCGAGCGGCGCGAGCCGGAGTTCGAGAAGGTCGGATAGGCGCTGCGCCAAGGGCTGTCGGTCGACTGCTGCGCCGTTGTGGCTGGTCGCGCAGTTCCCCGCGCCCCCAGGTGGGTGCTGAACCGCTTGTCCAGGACGTCCCGGCGTCGGGAGCTCTCGTGGTGCTCCCGACGCCCGCCGCTCAGGCGTCCGGCATATGGGCCGCCCCGTACCACCCGTCGGTACGGGGCGGCCCGTCTGCTTATCCTGGCCAGCATGCTGACCATCACCCAGGCCCTCGTCGACCAGATCGTCGCGCACGCGCGCAAGGACCACCCCGACGAGGCGTGCGGCGTCGTCGCGGGTCCGGCCGGCTCGGACCGTCCCGAGCGCTTCATCCCGATGCTGAACGCGGCCATGTCGCCCACGTTCTACGAGTTCGACTCCGGCGACCTCCTCAAGCTCTACCGCGAGATGGACGACCGCGACGAGGAACCGGTGGTCATCTACCACTCCCACACCGCCACCGAGGCCTACCCGTCCCGCACCGACGTGAGCTACGCCAACGAGCCCGGCGCGCACTACGTCCTGGTCTCCACCGCGGACACCGACGGCCTCGGCGACTTCCAGTTCCGCTCGTTCCGGATCGTGGACGGCGAGATCACGGAGGAAGAGGTCACGGTCGTAGAGGCATACTGATCACCGTACGCCCGACCAACTCGCCCCATCGGAGACGGTGTTGACGCGACGGCCACCCGGACAGCGCCCCACGATCGAGGACGTGGGGGAGATGGGGCGCCTGATGGCCCGACTGCTGTTCGACCGTCCCTCGGACCTCCCCACGGTCGTCGTACCCACCCGGATCGTCCTGCGCGCGTCCGCCTGAGCGGTGCGGTCTGAACAGTGCCGTCTCACTTCCCGGCCGGAATCCGTCCGGAATGTGGGATCACATTCCGGGACCCGGGACGGGAATCGATACGATGAGCCCATGGTTTTTGACGACGTGAGCGAAAAGACGCCGGGCATGCTGCTCGTGGCGCGGCTGCACGTCGACCTGTGCAGGCTCGCCAGCGCCATCTGTTGACGCTGCCCCCTGCCGCCGAACGGCCGTGAGCCGCGGCGCCTCACCACGCACGACCTGCTTATATGCGCTGCCGCGCGCCCACCGACCAGACACTTCCGACAGGAGCCCGCAACCATGGCCATCGAGGTCCGCATCCCCACCATCCTCCGCACCTACACCGACGGCCAGAAGGCGGTGGAGGGCAACGGGGACACCCTCGCCGAGCTCTTCGCCGACCTCGAGACCCGGCACCCGGGCGTCCAGGCCCGCATCGTGGACGGCGGCGAGCTGCGCCGCTTCGTCAACGTCTACCTCAACGACGAGGACGTCCGCTTCCTCGACGGCATCACCACGAAGCTGTCGGACGGCGACAACGTCACGATCCTGCCGGCCGTCGCCGGCGGCATGGCCTGATCCCGATGCGCTACGACTCCCCGCTGGCCGCGGTGGGCAACACCCCTCTGGTGCGCCTGCCGCGGCTGTCGCCGTCCGACGACGTCCGCGTCTGGGCCAAGCTGGAGGACCGCAACCCCACCGGCTCGGTCAAGGACCGCCCGGCCCTGCACATGATCGAGCAGGCGGAGAAGGACGGCCGCCTCACCCCGGGCTGCACCATCCTGGAGCCCACCAGCGGCAACACCGGCATCTCCCTGGCCATGGCCGCCAAGCTCAAGGGCTACCGCATGGTCTGCGTCATGCCCGAGAACACCTCGCAGGAGCGCCGGGAACTGCTCGGCATGTGGGGCGCGGAGATCATCCCGTCACCCGCCGCCGGCGGCTCCAACACGGCCGTACGCGTCGCCAAGGAACTGTCCGCCGAGCACCCCGACTGGGTGATGCTCTACCAGTACGGCAACCCGGACAACGCGGGCGCCCACTACGCCACGACCGGCCCGGAGATCCTCAGCGACCTCCCCTCCATCACCCACTTCGTGGCGGGCCTGGGCACCACCGGCACCCTGATGGGCGTCGGCCGCTACCTGCGCGAGCACAAGCCGGACGTCAAGATCGTCGCCGCCGAGCCGCGCTACGACGACCTCGTGTACGGCCTGCGCAACCTCGACGAGGGCTTCGTACCCGAGCTCTACGACGCCTCGGTCCTGACGACCCGCTTCTCGGTCGGCTCCGCGGACGCGGTCACCCGCACCCGCGAACTCCTCCAGCAGGAGGGCATCTTCGCGGGCGTCTCCACGGGCGCCGCCCTGCACGCCGCGATCGGCGTCGGTAACAAGGCGCTGAAGGCGGGGGAGAGCGCGGACATCGTGTTCGTCGTCGCGGACGGCGGCTGGAAGTACCTGTCGACGGGGGTCTACACGGCGGCGACGACAGAGGAAGCGATCGAGACGCTTCAGGGCCAGCTCTGGGCGTAACCCCTCGTCACGCTCCTTGACGCGTTACGTCGCCAGGTGACGGACCTGGTCCCACAGGACCGGGTCCACCACACCCACCCGCCGCCGGAAGTCCCACACCGCCACCTCGCGCAGCTCGTCCGTCTCCAGGAAGCTGGCGCGCCCGTGGGCATCGCCCACCGAACCCGGCGGCAACGGGATCACCCCGGCCCGCTCGTCGTGGTACTTGCTGGTGATCTTCGCGACGACCGCGCGCCTGCCGCGCACCGCGAGCACCAGACACGGCCGGTCCTTGGCCCCCGGCCCGTCCTCGAAGGGCACGTTCGCCCACCAGATCTCCGCGGGCCGTGGCCGCGCGCTGCCGGTCCGCGGCCCGGGACGCCCCGGCGGCCGCGTCCTGCGACCCTCCGGCCTGCGCCCCCGCCCCCACCCGTCCACGAGCGTGGCGACCAGCGCCAGCAGTACCACCGCCGCGAGCGCCAGCCACCAGGACGTGTCCATGCGGACGACGTTACCGGCGCGCGATCCGCATTGCGCGCCTTCTGCCCAGCCTTACGCGCCTCCGGTCCAGCCGAACCGGTGACAGCACAGGTGAGTTCGCCCACAACAGCCCTTGGCGGAGGAGCGACAAGGGGTTTTGCGCCTTACGCTCGACGGACCGCACGCCCCCCGAGTCCCTCTTTCCCGATCTTCTGGATTCCTGGATTCCTGGATCTCCTGGATTACCGCCAGCGGAGGTTTCTGCTTTATGAAGCTCACCGTCGTCGGCTGCTCGGGGTCGTTCCCGTCCGCGGAATCGGCCTGCTCGAGCTACCTCGTAGAGGCCGACGGCTTCCGGCTGCTTCTCGACATGGGCAACGGTGCCCTTGGCGAGTTGCAGCGCCACTGCGGTCTCTACGACCTCGACGCGATCTTCCTCAGCCATCTGCACGCCGACCACTGCATCGACATGTGCGCGTACTTCGTCGCACGCTACTACCGCCATGACGGCGGCCGCTGCGATCCGATCCCGGTCTACGGACCCGAGGGCACGGAACACCGGCTGACCACCGCCTACGCGGACACCCCGACCGCCTCCTCCATGAGCGAGGTCTTCGACTTCCACACGGTCAAGCCGTCCACCTTCGAGGTCGGCCCCTTCACCGTGCACACCGAGCGCGTGGCGCATCCCGTGGAGGCGTACGGCATCCGCGTCGAACACGGCGGCAAGTCGCTCACGTACTCCGGCGACACGGGTATCACCCCCGTGCTGGACGAACTCGCCCGGGACACCGACCTGTTCCTGTGCGAGGCCGCGTTCACGCACGGCAAGGAGGACATCCCCGACCTGCATCTCAACGGCCGCGAGGCGGGTGAGACGGCGGCCCGGGCAGGCGCCCGCCGCCTGGTCCTCACCCACATCCCCCCGTGGACCGACCCGCAGGTCAACCTCACCGACGCCCGCGCGGTCTACGACGGCCCGGTGGAGCTGGCGACGCCGAGGGTGTCGTACGACATCTGAGTCCTCGTACGCACACGAAGGCCCCGGAACCTTCCCGGTCCCGGGGCCTTCGTCATGCCGTACGGCGGTCGGAACTCACGCCTTGGTGAGGTCCTCGACCTCCTCCTCGGGCTCGCGGCCCGGGGTGGGGAGGTTCCACTTGGTGATGGCGAAGCGGAAGACGACGTAGTAGATCGCTCCGAAGACCAGGCCGATCGGAATGATCAGCCACGGCTTCGTGGCCAGGTTCCAGTTCAGGGCGTAGTCGATGGCGCCCGCGGAGAACGTGAAGCCCGCGTGGACACCGAGCGCCCAGGTGATCGCCATGGAGATGGCCGTGAGCACCGCGTGGATCACGTACAGCACCGGGGCGATGAACATGAACGAGAACTCGATCGGCTCGGTCACACCGGTCACGAAGGAGGTCAGGGCGAGCGAGACCATCATGCCCATCACGGCCTTGCGGCGCTCGGGACGAGCGGAGTGGGCGATCGCGATCGCGGCCGCCGGCAGACCGAACATCATGATCGGGAAGAAGCCCGACATGAACTGACCGGCGGTCGGGTCACCCGCGAAGAAGCGGTTCAGGTCACCGTGCACCACGGCACCGGCGGAGTCGGTGAAGTCACCGATCTGGAACCAGGAGACGGTGTTGACGAACTGGTGCATGCCGATCGGGATCAGCGCACGGTTGATCAGGCCGAACAGACCGGCACCCACCGAGCCCAGGCCGGTGATCCACTCGCCGGCGTCGGAGATGACCTCACCGATCGGCTCCCAGACCAGACCGAAGAAGACGCCCATGGCGGTACCGACGAAGGCCATGATGATCGGGACGAGCCGGCGGCCGTTGAAGAAGCCGAGCCAGTCCACCAGCTTCTTGCGGTGGTAGCGCTGCCACAGCACCGCGGACAGCAGACCCATGAGAATGCCGCCGAGGACACCCGGGTTGTTGTAGGTCGCGGCTATGTCCGCGCCCGCCTGCACCTTGGCCTCCGTCACCGGGAAGGCCTTCAGGACATTGCTGTAGACCAGGAACCCGACCAGTGCGGCCAGCGCGGTGGAGCCGTCCGACTTCTTGGCGAAGCCGATCGCGACACCGATGCAGAACAGCATCGGCAGGTTGTCGAAGATCGCGCCACCGGCCGTGGCGAAGACCGCCGTGACCTTGTCGGGCAGGTTCAGCTTCTCCTGCACGTCGGCCTGGCCGAGACGCAGCAGGATGCCCGCCGCCGGCAACACGGCGATCGGAAGCTGCAGGCTGCGGCCGACCTTCTGCAGGCCCTGGAAAAGACCGGATCCCCGCTTCTTCGCGGGGGCCGCCGTGTCGGTGGCGGTGCTCATACGTCCTCCATCGGGTGGTGGTCTACACCACTCAGTGGTGTAGACCTGTTGTACACGATGGAGGGCGATATAAGGAACCCGTCAATTCCGCAACCGGAGGGCTACGTACGGTCAGACCTTCGTGACGTCCTCGACCTCGTCCTCCGGCTCCCTGCCCGGAGTTTTCAGATCGAACTTCGTGATCGCGAAACGGAAGATCACGTAATAGACGACGGCGAAGCACAGACCGATCGGAATGATCGCCCACGGTTTCGTCGCCAGATTCCAGTTGATGATGTAGTCGATCAACCCGGCCGAGAAGCTGAAGCCGTCATGCACCCCGAGCCCCCACGTCACCGCCATCGACACACCCGTCAGCAGCGCGTGAACCACGTACAGCAGCGGCGCGATGAAGAGGAACGAGTACTCGATCGGCTCGGTGATCCCCGTGACGAACGACGTCAGCGCGACGGAGAGCATGAGACCGCCGACCTCCTTGCGGCGACTCGGCTTGGCGCAGTGCGTCATCGCCAGGGCCGCGGCCGGGAGGGCGAACATCATGATGGGGAAGAACCCGGACGTGAACTGACCCGCGCTGGGGTCGCCCGCCAGGAACATGCTGATGTCACCGTGCACCTCGGTGCCGTCCGGCTTGGTGTACGTGCCGAACTGGAACCAGATGGGCACGTTGAGGAACTGGTGCAACCCGATCACCAGCAGAGCCCGGTTCGCGATACCGAAGATGCCCGCACCCCAGGAGCCCGCGTCGCTCAGCCAGTCGCTGAAGCTCTCCAGCCCGTCACCGATCGGCGGCCAGATCCACAGACACAGCGCCGCGAACACGATCGCCACGAACGCCATGATGATCGGCACCAGCCGACGCCCGTTGAAGAAGCCGAGCCAGTCCACCAGCTTCGTACGGTGATAACGCGCCCAGAAGAACGCCGCCAGCAGACCCATCACGATGCCGCCGAAGACACCCGGATTCTGGAACGTGAACGCCGTCACCGTGCCGTCCGCCGAGGCCACGCAGCCGATGCCGGTCACCGTCTTCGCCCCGGCGGGACAGTCCTCCGGGAACTGGCGCAGCACCGAGTAGTAGACGAGGAAACCCGCCACCGCGGCCAGCGCCGTCGACCCGTCCGACTTCTTCGCCATGCCGATCGCCACGCCGATGCAGAACAGCAGGGGCAGCCCCAACTGGCTGTCGAGCAGCGCGCCGCCCGCCCCCGCCATCACCTTGGCCACGTTCGTCCAGCCCAGCCCGTCGTCCCCGAACACATCCGGCTGCCCGAGCCGGTTGAGGATGCCCGCAGCCGGCAGGACGGCGATGGGGAGCTGAAGGCTGCGGCCCATCTTCTGCAGGCCCTGGAACACCGACTGCCACCGTCGGCGTGCGGGAGAGATCTCGGTCTCGGAGCTCATGAGTTGGCGACCGCCTGTCAGGTGGTGTAGACCAGTTACGGACGATTGGTTGCTGTGACGTCATCTTTCGGTACATACAGCGCAATCGCTCGCGAAGTTGGGCCAACTGTGCATGAGGAGACCGACATGGCCACCAAAGCTGAGAAGATCGTTGCCGGGCTCGGCGGCATCGACAACATCGAAGAGGTCGAGGGCTGCATCACCCGCCTCCGCACCGAGGTCCACAACGCAGCGCTCGTCGACGAAGCCGCCCTGAAGGCCGCCGGCGCCCACGGAGTCGTCAAGATGGGCACCGCGATCCAGGTCGTCATCGGCACCGACGCCGACCCCATCGCCGCGGAGATCGAAGACATGATGTGAGCCACTGAGCCCACCCCGGAAGGGGCTCCACCCACCGCGGGAGGAGCCCCTTCCGCATGTGCCGCTAGGCTCAGCGCCATGTCTCGCATCGACGGCCGCACCCCCGAACAGCTCCGCCCCGTCACCATCGAACGTGGCTGGAGCAAGCACGCCGAGGGCTCCGTCCTCGTCTCCTTCGGCGACACGAAGGTCTTCTGCACCGCCTCCGTCACCGAAGGCGTCCCCCGCTGGCGCAAAGGCAGCGGCGAGGGCTGGGTGACCGCCGAATACTCCATGCTCCCCCGCGCCACCAACACCCGCGGCGACCGGGAATCCGTCCGCGGCAAGATCGGCGGCCGCACCCACGAGATCTCCCGCCTCATCGGCCGCTCCCTGCGCGCGGTCATCGACTACAAGGCGCTCGGCGAGAACACCATCGTCCTGGACTGCGATGTCCTCCAGGCCGACGGCGGCACCCGTACCGCGGCCATCACCGGCGCATACGTAGCCCTCGCGGACGCCGTGGCATGGGCCCAGGGCAAGAAGCTGATCAAGGCCGGCCGTCAGCCCCTGACCGGCACCGTGAGCGCCGTCTCGGTCGGCATCGTGGGAGGGGTACCGCTGCTGGACCTCTGCTACGAGGAGGACGTCCGCGCCGAGACCGACATGAACGTCGTCTGCACCGGCGACGGCCGCTTCGTCGAGGTCCAGGGCACCGCGGAGGCCGAGCCCTTCGCCCGCGACGAACTCAACTCCCTGCTCGACCTTGCGGTTTCGGGCTGCACGGAACTCGCTGTCCTCCAGCGCAAGGCCCTTGATACCGTCCTCGAAAAGTAAAGGACGCACCAAGAAAAGTGGTCGGAACGGGCAACCCGGCCGCCCGCGCTCGCGTCACTACCGGTACGGGCGTACGGCACACCACCGTACGCCCGGCCAGTACACGGGGGCCCTTGGGGCTGAGCAAGGGAGGACCATCACCATGGCCGAGAGCCGACGCCGTCGAGGTACCGCCATCGCCGCAGTAGTGGCGGCCGTTGGATTGACGGTGGGACTCACGACCGGCTGCGACGCGGTCAACAAGGCCCTGGACTGCGTCCAGACCGCCGAGGCCGTCGCCGACAGCGTGACCGACCTCCAGCAGGCCGTCGAGAACGCGTCCAACGACCCGACCCAGATCGAGGAGTCCCTCGGCTCCATCGACCAGAACCTCGACGAGATCGGCGACAAGACCGACAACGCCGACGTCAACAAGGCCGTCGACAACCTCAACGAGGCGGTCAACAACGTCCGTACGGCGGTGAAGAACGGCGACGAGACGCCCGACCTCAGCCCCATCACGGACGCGGCAGGCGAGTTGACGAAGGTCTGCACGTCGTAAACGGGGCCGGGCGGGCCGGGTGAGACGGCGATACTGGACCCCATGACCCGCCTGATCCTCGCCACACGCAACGCCGGAAAAATCACCGAACTCCACGCCATCCTCGCCGACGCGGGCCTGCCCCACGACCTGGTCGGCGCGGACGCGTACCCGGACATCCCCGACGTCAAAGAAACAGGCGTGACCTTCGCCGAGAACGCCCTCCTGAAGGCCCACGCGCTCGCCCAGGCGACGGGCCTGCCGGCGGTCGCCGACGACTCGGGCCTGTGCGTGGACGTCCTGAACGGCGCCCCGGGCATCTTCTCGGCCCGCTGGGCGGGTAGGCACGGGGACGACAAGGCGAACCTGGAACTGTTGTTGGCCCAACTGTCGGACATCGCGGACGAACACCGCGGCGCCCACTTCGCCTGCGCGGCGGCCCTGGCCCTGCCGGACGGCACGGAACGCGTGGTCGAGGGCCGCCTCCGGGGCCTGCTCCGCCACACCCCGACCGGCACGAACGGCTTCGGCTACGACCCGATCCTCCAGCCGGAGGGCGAGTCGCGCACCTGCGCCGAACTGACGGCTGAGGAGAAGAACGCGATCAGCCATCGGGGGCAGGCGTTCCGGGCGTTGGTGCCGGTGGTGCGGGAGCTGTTGGGCTGATCACGAAAAAGGCCCCGCAGAAGATGCGGGGCCTTTTTCGTGGGCCCGGTGGGACTCGAACCCACGACACACCGGACCTAAACCGGCGCCCTCTAGCCAGCTGGGGTACGGGCCCTCAGCAGCGATGCCTACTCTACTGGGCGCCCCGGACCGTCTGCCGCCGTCGTCCCCCTCGGCACCAGGTGGTGGTGATCGCGTGGCAGTTGGGGCAGAGCAACCGCAGGTTCTCGCGCCGGTCGTCACTCCAGTCCCCGTTGATGTGATCGACCTCCAGCGTCATGGGTCTGTCGAGCCACTCCGGGCCAACCTTGCACCTGGCGCACTCCTCGGTGACGCCGACTTCGTGGAGTGCCCGACGTAGCCGCTTCGTCGCTGTCCGATGGCCGCCTTGGTGCCGTACCAGCACGTCCTCGGGCCTCTTGGAGTTCAGTGCCGGCCTTCCCCGTTGGTGTGCTTGCCCCAGAAAGTGGTCCGTCGGCAGGTGATCGTCGGCGATCCACTGACGCAGATTCTGACGCTGCGCCCCGTTGTTCGTGCGCCCCAGGCGCCGCAGCACCTCGGCCACGGAGACTGATTCGGCGACCGCCACCCGCAGTTCGTCAGCGGTGGGTCGGGCAGGCCTCCCACAGGGGCGGAAGTGCGAGATGTCGATGCCGAAGTGGGCGAACCGCTTGGTGAGGTACTTGCGGAGGTAGCCGTATGGTCGCGTGCCGAAGAAGGCGATGACTTCGTCCAGGTCGGAACACTGAGCTGATGCTTCGAGCAGCCGTTCGCGGGTGTAGTGCGTGACCTCGCTCATGATGCTCGCCCCTTGCCGCGCCCCCGGTAACTGTCGGTCGTCGAGTGGCAGTTGGGGCACAGCAGCCGCAGGTTCTCGATCCGGTTGTCCCGCCAGTTGCCGTCGATGTGGTCGACCTCCAGGGGAAGCGGCTCCCCGAGCCACACTCCTTCGATCTCGCACAGGGCGCAGCGCTCCTCCACGCCCACCTCGCGCATCGCTCGCTTGAGCCTGCTGCTCGGGATGCGCATGGCGTGTGCCGAGGCGTTCTCGACGAGGATTTCTCCGGCCGGTCGGCGGCGCTGGTTGAACTGTTGCCGCTCCGTGCGGACCACCGGCGTGAAGTGCGAGGTGTCGATGCCGTAGGCCTTGATGCGCCGCGAGATGTGGGTGTGGTGACCGCCGACCACCTCAAGCCCGAGTTGACGCTCGTCGATGCTGCGACCATCGGCTCAAGGATGTCCCTCGTCCACTTGACGCCCTCCCGCTCGAAGTGCGAGACATCCACCCCAAGCTTCTTCATCCGCTCGTGGACGTATCGCCGCTTCCAGCTCTTCGGATCCACCCCCAACCTCCGGCACGCCTCCGTCAACGTCCGAGCCCCCCGAGCCGCCTCCTCGAGCCGCTCCCTCGGATACGCGCCGGCCCCCATACCGTTCCCCTCCGTTCCCGGCCACACGTTCGTGGCCCGTACGGATCAACGAACCGCTAATCGGACAGTCACGCCTGCAAGGTGAAGGGGATTGATATCCTGTACCTCACACGCGAACGCCTCCCCAGCCCGGACCCCTTGTCCGCTCGGGAGGCTTTTTTCATGACCGAGAACAGCGGGGACTCCGCACACGACATCACCGTCCGCCCAGCCACCCCCACCGACCGCCCCACCGTGGAAAGGCTCTGGCTCCTCTTCCGGCACGACCTGTCCGAGTTCCGAGGGCAATTGCCCAACCCCGACGGGACGTTCCGGAGTGAGTGGCTGGAAGCGGCCTTCAGTGGGTCAGGGGAATGGGCGGCGTATCTGTTCAGCCGCGGCGCGCACCCCGTCGGGTTCGCCTTCGTGCGGGCGGTCACCCAGCCCACCCGGGTGCTCAACAGCTTCTTCGTCGTGCGAGGGGCTCGGCGGGCCGGGGTCGGGATGCGGGCCGTTCGCGAGGTCGTCGCGCGGCACCCCGGGGCGTGGACCGTCGCGTTCCAGGACGCCAATCCCGGCGCCGTCCGGTTCTGGCGCCGGGTCGGCGAGACGCTCGCCCCCGGTGCCTGGGAGGAGGAGCGCAGGCCGGTGCCGGACAAGCCCGGCCTGGCTCCCGATGTGTGGGTGTCCTTCCGGTACCCGGACCGCTAGATGCCCAGGTCCTTGATGATCTTTGCCACGTGGCCCGTCGCCCGGACGTTGTAGAGGGCGTGTTCGACTTTGCCCTCCTCGTCCACGACGAACGTGGAGCGGATGACGCCCATGTAGGTCTTGCCGTAGTTCTTCTTCTCGCCGAACGCGGCGTAGGCGTCGAGGACCTGCTTGTCCTCGTCCGCGAGGAGGGTGATCTTCAGGGATTCCTTGTCGCGGAACTTCGCCAGCTTCTCCGGCTTGTCGGGGGAGATGCCGATGACGTCGTAACCCGCGCCGGCCAGCACCTCCAGGTTGTCCGTGAAGTCGCACGCCTGCTTCGTGCAGCCGGGGGTCAGGGCCGCCGGGTAGAAGTAGACGATGACCTTGCGGCCTTTGTGGTCCGAGAGGGACACGTCATTGCCGTCGGCGTCGGGGAGGGTGAAGGCGGGGGCCACGTCACCGGGCTGGAGTCGCTCGCTCATCGGACCAGCCTAACCGGGGGTGCCGACAGTGCGACCGCCCGGCGAACTGACAGACTGTCCAGAACAGCATCGACAGACATCGACACCTCGGAGGCCGTACGGTGGCGGACACGTCGGACACCAGAACCCCGGCGCAGATCGAGGCGGACATCAAGCGCCGCCGCGAGAACCTGGCCGAGACGCTCGACGAGATCGGGGTGCGGGTGCACCCGAAGACGATCGTCGGCGACGCCAAGGCCAAGGTCGTGTCGAACATCGACCACACGCTCGGGCGGGCCTACGTCGGCGTCAATCGGGCCGTCAGCAACACCAGGGCCCAGTTCGTCGACGGTGACGGCGCCCCTCGCCTTGAGCGCATCGTTCCCGTCGCGCTCGTCGCCGTCGGACTCGTGGGGCTGCTCGCCCTGGGGACCCGGCGTCGCAAGGGCTGACCCGGGCGCTTACGAATCCCCGTCAGGCAGGTAGGTTCTCAGCCGTGAGCGCCAACAGAAACAGCACCCAGCACGACAAGCTGCCCATTCGGATGCTGCACGACCGTGTACTCGTGCGGCAGGACGCCGGTGAGGGCGAGCGGCGTTCCGGGGGCGGCATCCTCATTCCCGCCACCGCGGCCGTGGGCCGGCGGCTGGCGTGGGCGGATGTCGTCGCGGTCGGGCAGAACGTACGCACCGTCGAGCCGGGGGACCGGGTCCTGTACGACCCCGAGGACCGTGCCGAGGTCGAGGTGCGCGGTGTCGCCTATGTGCTCATGCGCGAGCGTGATCTGCACGCGGTGGCCGCGGACCGGTTCGAGGGGTCCGAGGACTCGACCGGGCTGTACCTGTAGATCCAGCCTGCGGATCGAAGCCGAAAGGGGTCGGTGACCATCGTCACCGGCCCCTTTTGCTGTCCTTTTGCTACCTTTGAAGGACGACCCGACGAGACGCGCCGTACCGGGCTGTACAGCAAAGACGACGCACCCCGTGAAGAAATCCGCGTCTCGGAGGTGCCTGTCATGGCCTGGGTTCTGCTCGTCGTCGCCGGTCTGCTCGAGGTCGGCTGGTCGATCGGGATGAAGTACACCGACGGTTTCACCCGGCTGGTCCCCAGCCTGCTCACCGGGGCGGGCATCGTGGCCAGCATGGTTCTGCTGTCCCACGCCGCGAAGACCCTTCCCATCGGTACCGCCTACGGCGTGTGGGTGGGCATCGGGGCCGCCGGGGCGGCGGTGCTCGGCATGGTCGTGCTGGGGGAGCCGGCGACCGCCGCCCGGATCTTCTTCGTGTGCCTGCTGCTCGTCGCCGTCGTCGGGCTGAAGGCGACGTCAGGTCACTGAAATGTCGGTAGGCCTCCGCCCGCCGTCGTGCCGCCTGTCGTCCCGGTCGTCGTGCCGCCGGTGGTCGTGTCTCCCGTGGTGCCGCCGGTGGTGGGATCCCCTGTGGTGCCACCCGTGGTCGTGTCGCCGGTCGTCCCGCCCGTGGTGGTCGTGTCTCCCGTCGTGCCGCCCGTCGTGGTGTCGCCCGTCGTACCGCCGGTCGTCGTGGTGTCACCCGTCGTGCCGTCGTCGGTCTGACCGCCGGTGTCCTGGCCCCCGTCGGCCGTGCCGCCGTCGTCCTCGCCCTCCGTGTCCTCCGGGGGGACGAAGCTCGGTTCCTCCGTCGGCGTCTCGACCACGTCGGCGCCCTCCTGGAGTTCGAGGTCGAACTCGGTGGCGGGCTTGCCCTTCAGGGCGGACTCGGTGAACTGGGCCCAGATCTCGGTGGGCGCCCCGCCGCCGTTGATGCGCGGCAGGCCCATCACGCCGTACAGGGACTTGTGCTTGGCGGTGACCGGGTCCTGGCCCATCACCGCGACGACGGTGGCGAGGTCGGGGGTGTAGCCGGCGAACCAGGCGGCCTGGTCCTCCTCGGCCGTGCCGGTCTTGCCGGCCGCCGGGCGGCCCGCGGCCTGGGCGGCGGTGGCGGTGCCGTTCTCCACGACGCTCTGCAGGATCGACGTCGTGGTGTCGGCGGCCTGGCGGGTGACGACCTGGGAGCTCTTGTGCTTCGGCAGCTCCACGACGTCCTTGCCGTCCCTGGTGATGGTCTTGATCAACGTGTACGAGCCGTGCTTGCCGTGGTTGGCGAGCGTGGCGTACGACTCCGCCATGTCGAGGACGCTGGCGGTGTTCACGCCGAGCGCGATGGAGGGCGAGGCGGTCAGGTCGGGGGTGTCGGAGGGGATGCCGAGGGCGACCGCGGTGTCCTTGACCTTGTCGGAGCCGACGTCCACGGCCATCTGCGCGTACACCGAGTTCACCGACTTGTCGGTGGCGGTGCGCACGGTGATGTCGCCGTACGACACGTCGTCCTCGTTGGCCGGGTCGTAGCTGCCGCCGGTCCAGCCCTCGACGGGGCGCTTGTTGGTGCCGTCGTAGATCGTGTTCGGGGTGATGGTGCGGCCGTCCTGCGTGGTGGACTCGTTCTGGACGGCCGAGGTGAACACGAAGGGCTTGAAGGTGGAGCCGACCTGGAAGTCCCGGCGGGTGGCGTTGTTCGTGTACTGCTTGACGTAGTCGATGCCGCCGTACATGGCGACGACCTGCCCGGTCTTCGGGTCGACGGCGGCGCCGCCCGCGCGGACGTAGGTGTCGACCTTGCGGTTCTTCTTGTCGAGCTTGTCCATCAGCTTGTCGTTGACGGCGTCGACGAAGGCGTCCTGCTTGCTCTTCTGGATGGTGGTGGTGATGCGGTAACCGCCGGCGTCGAGTTCGTCGGAGGTGAGGATCTTGTTGTCGCGCAGGTAGTCGTTGACGGCGTTGACGAGGTAGCCGCGCTGCCCGGACATGCCGGTGGAGACGGTGGCCTCCTTCGGCATCGGGAACTTCAGGCCGGTGCGCTCGGACTGCTCCAGCCAGCCCTCCTTGACCATGCCGTCGAGGACGTAGTTCCAGCGGGCCACCGCGGCCGACTTGTTCTCGGGATGGGCGACGACGTCGTACTCGCTGGGCGCGTTGAGCAGGGCGGCGAGATACGCGCCCTCGGCCGCGGAGAGGTCGGTGGCGTCCTTGCCGTAATACGCCTGGGCGGCGGCCTGGATGCCGTAGGAATTGCGGCCGAAGTAGCTGGTGTTGAGGTAGCCCTCGAGGATCTCGGCCTTGGACTTCTCCCGGTCCAGCTTGATCGAGATGAAGAACTCCTTCACCTTGCGGGTGACGGTCTGTTCCTGCGCCAGGTAGTAGTTCTTCACGTACTGCTGGGTGATCGTGGAGCCGGACTGGGTGCCCTTGCCGGTGGCGGTGTTCCAGCCGGCGCGCACCATCGCCTTGGGGTCGATCGCCGACTCGGAGTAGAAGTCGCGGTCCTCGGCGGCGAGTACGGCGTGCTGGGCGGACTTGGAGACCTGGGAGAGGCTGACGTTCTCGCGGTTGACCTCGCCGTCGCGGGCGAGCTGACTGCCGTCCGCGTAGAGGTAGACGTTGGACTGCTTGGTGGCGAGGGCGTTGGCGGGCGGGATCTTCACCAGCGAGTAGCCGAGGAAGAACAGGCCGATCAGCAGCAGTATCCCTAGGACGAAGGTGCCGAGCACCATGCGCCAGGTGGGGATGATCCGTCGCCATCCGGTCCGCTTGGGCCGCTTCGGCTTCTTCCCGCCGGGCTCTTCAGCCGCCTGAGGTTCTCTGGGTGCCCAGCCCTGGTTCGGCTGCTGCGGCTCGTCGCTCATGTCGTGCACGGACTCCTGTTTCACGCTTTTACGTCGTACGTCGCCGTACGCCCTCGTACGTCTTCTGCGTCCCCGGATGAAGACTGTCGCACCATGCGTTCCGTTCCCGATGAGCGGCGCGCGTCCGCCCGGAAATTGGGTGGCATGCGTCACCACCGGCGGGCTAGGCTCCTGCGCTTCGGTGTCCGGACGGGCCGGGAGGGCTGGGACTGATGGGTTCGGGGCGGTTGTACCTGGCCGTCGCGGCGGGCGGATTCAGACGGTACGCGACCTATCGGGCAGCCACCGCGGCCGGGGTGTTCACCAACACGGTGTTCGGGTTGATTCTCGTCTACACCTACACCGCGCTGTGGGACGAGAAGCCGCACCTGGGCGGGTACGACCTGGCGCAGGCCGTCACCTATGTGTGGATCGGCCAGTCGCTGTTCAAGACGCTCGCCAACGGGGGCGGGGGCGTCGAGAGCGAGCTCATGGAGCGTATCCGTACGGGGGACATCGCGATCGACCTGTACCGTCCGGCCGATCTCCAACTGTGGTGGCTGGCGGCCGACTTGGGCCGGGCGGGGTTCGAGCTGCTGGGGCGCGGGGTGATCCCCTTCGTGTTCGGCGCACTGGTCTTCGATCTCGCGCTGCCGACGGACGTGTCCTCGTGGGTGGCGTTCTTCGTGGCGGTGCTGCTGGCGATGCTGGTCAGTTTCGGGATCCGGTATCTGGTGGCGTTGAGCGCGTTCTGGCTGCTCGACGGCACCGGGGTGGCGCAGATGGTGATGTTCGTCGGGTGGTTCTGCTCGGGGATGATCCTGCCGCTGAACGTCTTCCCGGGCACGCTCGGCGAGGTCGTACGGGCTCTGCCGTGGTCGTCGCTGCTCCAGGCGCCCGCGGATGTGCTGATGGGGCACGCGGATCCGCTGGGCACCTATGCCTTCCAGGCGATGTGGGCGGTGGTGCTGCTGGCGGCCGGGCGGATGGTGCAGGGGGCGGCGACGCGGCGGGTGGTGGTGCAGGGTGGTTGACACCGGCAGGGCGGTCGGCACCGGCGGGGTGGTCGGGAGCGGTGAAGTGGCCGGGAGCGGCAGGGTCGTCGACGGGCTGCGCGTCTATCGGATGATCTCCGCGATGTGGATCCGCTCCACGATGGCCTACCGGGCCTCCTTCCTCATGACCACGCTGGGCAACTTCACGGCGACCGCGCTCGACTTCGTCGCGATCATGCTGATGTTCTCCCGTGTCGACGCGCTCGGCGGCTACACGCTGCCCCAAGTCGCCTTCCTGTACGGGCTGTCCAGCACCGCGTTCGGTCTCGCCGATCTGCTGCTCGGCTCGATGGAGAAGCTGGGCCGGCGGGTGCGTGACGGCACGCTGGACACGTTGCTGGTGCGTCCGGCGCCGGTGCTCGCGCAGATGGCGGCGGACCAGTTCGGGCTGCGGCGCCTGGGCCGGATCACGCAGGGTGTGATGGTGCTGGTCTACGGGCTGGCCACGGTCGACATCGACTGGACGCCGCTGAAGCTGCTGCTGATGCCGATGATGATCCTGAGCGGCGCCGGGATCTTCGGCGCGGTGTTCATCGCGGGCGCGGCCTTCCAGTTCGTGGCGAAGGACGCCTCCGAGGTGCAGAACGCGTTCACGTACGGCGGTACGACGATGCTCCAGTATCCGCCGACGGTGTTCGCGACGGAGCTGGTGCGCGGGGTGACGTTCGTGTTCCCGCTGGCCTTCGTCAACTGGCTGCCGGCCACGTATGTGCTGGGTGTGCCGCTGCCGCTCGGGCTGCCCTCGTGGGTGGCGTTCCTGTCGCCGCTGGTGGCGGTGGGGTGTTGTGCGCTGGCGGGGCTGGCGTGGCGGGCCGGGTTGCGGACGTATCAGAGCACAGGGAACTGAGGGGTCATGGGCGAGGCTTTCATCGAGCTGGACCGCGTCGAGAAGGTCTTCGACGTGCGCAGGAAGACCGGGTTCCTGAAGCGGGAGCGGCGTGAGGTGCGGGCCGTCGACTCGATCTCCTTCCGGGTGGCGCGGGGCGAGATGGTCGGGTACATCGGGCCGAACGGTGCCGGGAAGTCGACCACGATCAAGATGCTGACGGGCATCCTGACGCCGAGCGGGGGCCGGCTGCGGGTGGCGGGCATCGACCCGTCCCGGGAGCGGTCGCGGCTCGCGCACCGGATCGGGGTGGTGTTCGGGCAGCGGACGACGCTGTGGTGGGATCTGCCGCTGATCGATTCGTACAAGCTGATGCACCGCATGTACCGGATCCCCGACGCCCGGTACCGCGAGAACCTGGACCGCTGTGTCGAACTCCTCGAACTGGCGGACCTGTTGGATGTGCCCGTGCGCCAGCTCTCGCTGGGCCAGCGGATGCGCGGCGACATCGCGGCGGCACTGCTGCACGACCCCGAGGTGCTGTACCTGGACGAGCCGACGATCGGCCTCGACGTCATCTCCAAGGCCAAGGTGCGTGGTTTTCTACGGGAGTTGAACTCCGAGAACGGCACGACGGTCCTGCTGACCACGCATGATCTCCAGGACATCGAGCAGCTCTGCTCACGGGTGATGGTGATCGACCACGGGCGTCTGATGTACGACGGTCCGCTCGCCGGTCTGCACGAGGCGGGGGACAGTGAGCGGATCCTGGTGGTGGACCTGGAGCGGGAGCTGCCGCCGATCGAGGCGGCGCCCGCCCGGGTGGTGAAGGTGGAGGGGCCGCGGCAGTGGCTGGCGTTCCCCGCGGGGGCGTCGGCGGCGCCGCTGGTGGCGCTGATCGCGGCGGAGTATCCGCTGGTGGATCTGTCGGTGCGGGAGCCGGACATCGAGGCGGTCATCGCGAAGATGTACGCGGAGCGGGCGACCGCATAGTGCGGGAACGTTCGAACTCGTAGGCTTCTGCGTATGACGGACGACGAACTCCCGGACCTTCGCGCATCCGACGCCGACCGTGAGCGAGTGGCCGAGATCCTGCGGGACGCCCTCGCGGAGGGCCGTCTCGACATGGAGGAGTTCGAGGAGCGGCTGGACGCGACGTACAAGGCGCGGACCTACGGCGAGCTGACACCGATCACCCGGGATCTGCCGACCGCGCCCGGGCCGGCGGTGAACCTGTTCAAGGAGCCGGTCGCGGACGGGAGCTGGGCGTCGAGGATCACGGGCGGCGAGGGCTCGTCGACGTGGGGGGTCGCCGTCATGGCCGGGTTCCAGCGCAAGGGGCGCTGGACCGTGCCGAAGCGGTTCACCGGCTTCGCCTTCTGGGGCGGTGGCGAGATCGATCTGCGGGAGGCGAACTTCGCGGACCGCGAGGTCGAGATCACCTGCGTGGCGATCATGGGCGGTATCGAGGTGATCGTGCCGCCGGGCGTCGAGGTCGTCGTGCGGGGGCTCGGGATCATGGGCGGCTTCGACGAGCGCGCCCACGAGGAGCCGGACGATCCGCAGGCGCCGCGGGTGATCGTCAACGGGCTCGCGCTGATGGGTGGCGTCGAGGTGTACCGGAAACTGCCCAGGGCGGAGCGGCAGCGGCTGAAGGAGGAGCGGCGGCTGGAGCGGCTGGAGCGGAAGAACGCGCGCCGGGAGCTGGGCTCCTCCCGCCACGATCCGCTCGACCTCCACGATGTCCACCGTGACGCCATGGACCAGGTCCGCGAGGCGATGGAGGACCGCCGCGAGCTGCGCCGGGAGAGGCGGGACCGGCGGCGGTACGAGGACTGAGGCCGGGACGGTACGAGGACTGAGGCCCGGCCCCGCCCTACAGCTCCGCCGGCGCCGAGCCCTTCAGGTCCTCCAGGTCGAAGGCCTCCGCCATCCGCGCGTACCCCTTGTCGCTCGGGTGGAGACGGTCCCCCGAGTCGTAGTCGGACCGCAGCCGCCGCGGGTTGTACGGGTCCCTGAGCGCCTCGTCGAAGTCCACGACCGCGTCGTAGACCTTGCCGTCGCGGATCTCGGCGTTGATCCGCTGCCGGACGTCCTCCCTGGCCCCCGTGTATCCCCGGTGGCCCTGGAAGGGCATCAGGGTCGCGCCGACGACCTTGATGCCGCGGGCGTGGGCCTGGCGGACCATCGTGCGCAGGCCGTCGAGGATCTTGTCGGGGTCGGCGAGCTGCGGGTTGCGGAGGATGTCGTTGACGCCGAGGTCGATGACGACGACCTTCACGTTCGTACGGCCGAGCACGTCCCGGCCGAAGCGGCCCAGGCCGCTCTGGTTGTCGGCGGGGCGGCCGAGGCCGTTGGCGAGGACCTGGTTGCCGCTGATGCCCTGGTTGACGACGCTGTAGCGGGGCAGGTCGCGGCCGGCCTCGATCGCGGTGCGCAGCCGGTCCGAAAGGACGTCCGTCCAGCGGTGGTTGGCGCCCTGGGTGGAGGTGATGCCGTCGGTCAGCGAGTCGCCGAGGACGACGACCGTGCCGTCGGACTCGTTGCTCAGCACGTCCAGCGCGGTCAGGTAGCGCCAGTACGGGGTCTGTTCGGTGTACGCCGTCCCCGTGACGTCCTCGGCGAGGTCGCCGACGGCGACGTAGGAGATCTGGCGGGCGTGCGGGTGGTAGGTGACCGGCCCGGACCGCGTGGGGGAGTACGTGGTGACCAGGACGTCACTGCCGTACGCGATGGCGATGCGGACCGCGTCGCTCATGACCTGGCCGCCGGCCGGGACGACGACCGTGGTGTTGCCGCCGAAGGTGAGGCGCCGCATCGTCTGCGCGGTCGCGGCGGCCGTGTCGCTGCCCGCGGCGACGGCGATCGACGCGTGGGTGATGGTCAGCGGCGACTGGCCGTAGAGGTTGGAGAGCGTGATGCGGGCACTCGTACCCCCTATGGAGGAGTGCACGACATTGCGTACCGAGCGGCCCGCCATGCCCTCGGTCTCGGTGCCGGGCTCGGCGCCCGCCGGAGAGGTGGACCATGCGCCGACCCAGGTGCCGGTGGAGGCGGGGGCGGCGGGATTGTGCGGGGCGGCGCCCTGCGCGACGGTGTTCCGCTGGTCGGTGCTGCCGTCGTCGGCGGCGACACCGACGTATATGGCGGCGGACAGCGCCACGATCAGGGCGACCATCGCGGAAAGCAGGGCACGGTGCTTTGTGGGGGACGCCCCCACACCCCCGGCACTACGCCTGGTCATGCGGTGCATATCTCCTCGGGCAGACGGGAGCCCGAGGCTCCGATGTGATCACCTCATGATGCGTCATGCGGTGAGGGGTGTTTGAACAGACCCCCCATTGGGCCACCGGAGTTCAGGAGTGAGCTCCCCCCGACCTGACAGACGTCGGGAACTCCTGTTCCGTTCCAGGAGTCGGTCAGGAAGGGACAATGTGTACCGGGGATCACGAACGGGTGGAGTGGATGGAACGCACGAAACCAGACGAATCGGATACCGCTGACGTAGAGCAGCATGCCCGCCCGGTCGCCGCCGGTAACCGCGCGATGACCGCGTTCAGCGCCGCCGACGAGGAGAAGCAGCGCGGCGTACGCCGGATGAAGCTCACCGCGGCCGGGCTGCTGCTGTTCGTGGCGGTCGTGTACGTGCTCGCCGAGGTGGCGTCCGGACACGGGGCGGGCCCGTGGGCGGGCTATGTCGCCGCGGCCGCCGAAGCGGGGATGGTGGGTGCGCTGGCGGACTGGTTCGCGGTCACGGCCCTCTTCCGCCACCCGCTCGGTCTGCCCATCCCGCACACCGCGATCATCCCGAACAAGAAGGACCAGCTCGGCGTGTCCCTGGGCGAGTTCGTCGGGGAGAACTTCCTCTCCGAGGACGTCGTACGCCAACGGCTGCGGGCGGTGGGCATCGGCAGCCGGCTGGGCGCCTGGCTGGCGGAGCCCGAGCACGCCGACCGGGTGACGGCGGAGCTCTCCGCGGCGCTGCGCGGGGCGCTGACCGTGCTGCGGGACTCCGATGTGCAGGCGGTCGTGGGGGAGGCCATCACCCGGCGGGCCGACGCGCAGGAGATCGCGCCCGGCATCGGGAAGATGCTGGACAAGATCGTCGCGGACGGCGGGCACCGGCGGGTCGTGGACCTGGTGGTGACGCGGGCGCACGACTGGCTGGTGCTCCACGACGAACAGGTCATGGACGCGGTGCAGGGCGGCGCGCCCGGCTGGACCCCCCGGTTCGTCGACAAGAAGGTCGGCGAGCGCGTCTACAAGGAACTGCTGCGGTTCGTGACGGAGATGCGGGACATGCCCTCGCATCCGGCGCGGGGCGCGCTGGACCGCTTCCTGACGGACTTCGCGTCGGACCTTCAGTCCGACACGGACACGCGGGCGCGGGTCGAGCGGCTCAAGGGCGAGGTCCTCGGGCGCGGCGAGGTCCAGGACCTGATCGCGTCCGCCTGGACCGCCGTACGGTCGATGATCGTCTCCGCCGCCGAGGACGAGCGCAGTGAGCTACGGCTGCGGGTGCGGGCGTCGCTGCTGTCGCTGGGGGCGCGGATGGCGGTGGAGCCCCGGTTGCAGAACAAGGTCGACGGGTGGGTCGAGGGGGCCGCGGTGTACGTGGTGACGACGTACCGCCGGGAGATCACCCTGCTCATCACGGACACGGTGGCGGGCTGGGACGCCGAGCACACGACGCGGAAGATCGAGGCTCATATCGGACGGGATCTGCAGTTCATCCGGATCAACGGCACGGTGGTGGGTTCGTTGGCGGGGCTGCTGATCTACACGGTGGCGCAGGCGCTGGGGGCGTAGGCGCTCCGCTGGAGGAACGGTGGCACAGCCGCGGGTCGCTCAAGGAGGGCGTGGGGCGGGGGTCGTGGGGTGAGGGCGTAGGGCGGGCCTTCTCTGGGCACTCGGCCCGGGTTCTCACTCGAGGAGGAGGGAGCCCATGACCACTGCAGAGGCCGAGACGGGCCGGACCGTGACATCGAACATCCCCGCGAGACTCGACCGGCTGCCATGGTCGCGCTGGCACTGGACGATCGTCATCGGACTGGGCACCGTGTGGATCCTCGACGGTCTGGAGGTGACCGTCGTCGGCAACATCGCGGGGAGGTTGTCGGAACCGGGGAGCGGGCTGCCGATCTCCTCCGGCCAGGTGACCGGGATGGCGGCGGCCCTGTATGTGGCGGGGGCGTGCGCGGGGGCACTCTTCTGGGGCCGCCTGACGGACAAATGGGGCCGCAAGAAACTGTTCATGATCACGCTGGCCGTGTATCTGGCGGCGACCGCGCTGACCGCGGTCTCCTTCTCCACCTGGTGGTTCTTCCTGTTCAGGTTCCTGACGGGGTTCGGGATCGGAGGCGAGTACGCGGCGATCAACTCGGCCATCGACGAGCTGATCCCGGCGCAGTACCGGGGGCGGGTCGACCTCATGATCAACGGAAGCTTCTGGCTGGGCGCGGTGGGAGGTTCGCTGCTGTCGATCGTCGCGCTGGACACGTCCGTGTTCGCGAAGGACGTGGGGTGGCGGCTGACGTTCGCGCTGGGCGCGGTGCTGGCGCTGGTGATCCTGCTGGTACGGCGTCATGTCCCGGAGAGTCCGAGGTGGTTGCTGATCCACGGGCGGGACGAGGAGGCGGAACGCATCGTGTCCTCGATCGAGGAGCGGGTGGAGGCGGACCGGGGCGAGCCGTTGCCGCCGCCGTCCCCTGACGCCGAGCTCACGATCCATCAGCGGCGCAGCGTGACGTTCGTCGAGATCGGCCGGACGGTGTTCTCGAAGTACCGGCGCCGGGCGGTTCTCGGTTTCGCCCTCTTCATCGGACAAGCGTTCCTCTACAACGCGATCACCTTCGGCTTCGGGGCGATCCTCACGACGTTCTACGACGTCCCGACCGGCAACACCGGCTACTACTTCGCGGTGATCGCGGTCGGCAACTTCATGGGCCCGCTGCTGCTGGGCAAGCTGTTCGACACGGTCGGGCGCCGGGTGATGATCTCGTCGACGTATCTGCTGTCGGGGCTGCTGCTCTTCGGTACGGCGTGGCTGTTCGACCGCGGCGCGCTGGACGCGACGACGCTGACGGCCTGCTGGTGCGCGGTGCTGTTCTTCGCCTCCGCGGGTGCGTCGAGTGCGTACCTCACGGTCTCCGAGATCTTCCCGATGGAGACCCGCGCCATGTCGATCGCCTTCTTCTACGCCCTCGGCACGGCAGCGGGCGGCATCAGCGGCCCCCTGCTCTTCGCCGACCTGACCGGCACCGGCCACGTCGGCGACACCGTGCTCGCCTTCCAGATCGGCGCGGCCCTGATGTGTATCGCGGGGCTGGTGGCGGCGGTGCTGGCGGTGAACGCGGAGCGACGGTCACTGGAGGACGTCGCACGTCCGCTGACTGCGGTGGGTTCGGGGGCGCGGTCGGCTGCGGTGTGAGTGGGGGCTGCCTGCGGCGGCCTGCGCGGTTTCGGCGGGGGTTCGGTGGAGGTTCGCGACAAGTGCCTGCCGTCCCGATCCCCCACCCACCCGTGGCTTTCAGCCCGTCCGGCGTTTGAGGACGAGGCCCTTCGGGCCGATGGGGGTCCAGGGGGCGGAGCCCCCTGGGGGCGGGGTCGAAGGGGCGGCAGCCCCTGGGGATGGGAACGGGTAAGGGCGGCGGGGGCGAGAAACCGCCCGGGTTCCTGCTACTCGGCGGTCCCGCGGCGGGCCTTGTCCCGGCGGCGGAGCAGGAGCAGGCCTCCCGCGACGGCGGTGAGCCCCGCCGTGGCGCTCCAGGCGACGGCGTCGGTGGACCCCGTGGCCGCAAGGTCCTTACCGGAAGCCGGGGGCGTGGACGTGGACGCGGAAGCGGAGGCATCGGTCTGCGGACGAGGGTCCGATGCCGCGCCGGACGCCGTGGCGGACGGGCTTGCGGGCGCCGTCGACCTGTTCCGCGTGAACGCCAGTGTCCCGAAGCCCAGTTGGTCGTACCCCCCACTGTTGGGCCCGTAGTCCCCACCCCCGCCCTCCGGCCCGGACTTCGCGGCGATCCGGGTGAGGTACGAGGCGGACAACCCCCGCCGCTTGGTGTAGTGGTTGGCGATCACCGCCCAGATGGGCCGGGTCATGCCGGGATCGACACCCGCCGCCCCGGCCACCGTCTCCGACCCCGACCAGCCGTTGACGGCCCCCTTGGCACGCGTGTTCGCGGTGAACGGCACCTCCCCGCCCATGCTCCACTTCGCCACGTACTGCGCCCCCTTGAGGAAGCGGCTGTCGTCATAGCCGTACAGATCGATGCCCTGGTTCCACGCCATCTCGCAGAACGTGCCCATCAGCCCGACCCCGAGCAGCGCATGCCCCTGATCCCGCCCCGCCTCCAGCCACTCGGCGAGCCCGTCGTCGTGCACGACAGGAATCGCGTTCCTGATCGAGCCGAGCCCCTCGCCGTGCTTGAAGTAGTCGACCGCGCGGCCGACTTGGGCTTTGTCGTCGCAGAAGATGCCGGTGGCCAGCACGCAGGCCATGGCGGCGAGGTCCCAGTTGGTCCAGTAGTTGGAGACCACCGCGCCGTTGTGCTGGACGAGGAAGCTGTCGCTGAGCGGTGCGAAGACCCCGGACAGCATCTCCTTGAAGCGGTCGAGCTCGAAGTCCGGTTGGTCACGGACGAGTTCGGCGGCGTTGGCGAACTGGTAGCCGTACAGTCCCGCGGCGAGGAACCGGTCCGCGTTGCCGGCGAGCGCGGTGAGCTTGGCCGACCAGGCGTTGAGGATCGCCACGGCGGTGTCGGCGTGGGCAGTGTCACCGCTGACGTGGTGGCGCAGAGCGTTCTGGTACGCGGCGTGGATGTCGTTGTAGAGGATCGCGTAGTTCTGGCCGGAGCCGCCGCGGGTGATGGTCGCCTGCGGGTTGGGCGTCCAGCCGCTCTGCGCATGCCGGTTGGCCGTCAGCCTCGCGTACCCGGCGGTGTAGGGCGCGGCGCCCGCCTTCACCTTGGCCGCCATACGGGCCAGGTCCGTGGTGGTGTGCAGCAGACCCGGGTGCGCGTACCCGGAGCCGGCGGCCGCGGCGGGCGGCGCCGACAGGGCCGTACCGAAGGCTGCGACGGTACCGACGGCTCCGGTTGCCTTGAGCATGGTGCGGCGGCTGATCAGTGAAGTCGAAGTCACGTGCGTCATTCCTCGCGTGCCTGTGGCTGGGGACGGTCAGGAGACGCGAGGGTGGGAGCGGCGATAACAGAAAGCCGACGGCGACTGCGAGGAGACGTACCCATGACCGTCCGCCGGATCATGCCCGACTTCCAGGTCGAGTCGGAGGAGGCGATGAAGGCCAGCCGTGACTTCTACGGCCTCCTCGGCTTCCGCGAGGTGATGGACATGGGGTGGGTGGTCACCCTCGCCTCACCCGCCAACCCCACCGCCCAGATCAGCTTCTTCACCGAGGAACGCACAGCCCCCGTCGTGCCCGACCTCAGCGTGGAGGTCGAGGACGTGGACGCGGTGTACGCGCAGCTCGTGGCCGCGGGCGCGGACGTCGTACGGGAGTTGCGGGACGAGGAGTGGGGCGTACGGCGCTTCTTCGTGCGGGACCCGAACGGACAGGTGGTGAACGTGCTGACGCACCGGAACTAGCCGCCTGCCGGTGCGGGCTCCCAGTCCGGGCAGTACTCGACATGCACCAGGGGCACCGAATGGTCCAACAGACCGGAGGTCGGGTGCAGTTCGGCGCATGCGTGCCCGTCGGACCTACACCGGATGTCCCAGCCGGGCCCCGTGTCGGCCAGGTCGAGGAAGTCCGCGGCGGCGTCCGCGAAGGGCAGGGCGCTGCCGCTCAGCACGAGGGTGTCGGCGGCGGTGGTCAGCCGGACCCGGTCGCGGAACTCGGCGTGATGGGCACCGGTGACGGGGCGGTCCTCGCCGGCGGGGAAGTCGGCCCGGTGGAATTCGACCGTGTGCGGGCTGCCGTGCCCCAGCCGGGCCCGGACCGCCTTCCAGCGGGAGGCCGGGAACTGCCGGGAGTGATGCACCAGCAGCAGGTCACGGGCCTGATGCGGCTCGAGCGGATGGGGACCCACGGGCCGCTCGCCGCGATGTCGCAGCGGCACGTGCACCAGTGAGCGGGGCGAGCGTGCGGCCAGCAGCCAGGCCGCGGCCAGCTCCGCGGCGGCCTCCCGGTCCACCCGGAAGTCCAGCCAGTGCCCGGTGTCACCGCACAGCGCACGGCGCAGCCCGGTCGTACGCAGCACCCGGTACTCCTCCGGACCGAGCCGCACCCGATGCTCCGTGATCCCCAGCCTCATCCTGCCCATTCCCCTCGCGTCGGACGAGACGGTACCGGCGTGGCCTCGTTCGGGGCGCGCGATATACGGGGGCCTGGCGGTTTCTCGGACGGGGAGGAAGCGATGTGCGGGGCCCTCCGCCGGGCCGAGGGGGCCCGAGGTCGGGTGGTCGGGTGCGGTTCCGGAGGCTCGGGCCGTGCCGCGCCCCGGAGGCCTCCCGCTTCCCCGCGTTCGCCTCGCGGAGCCGTTCGTGCGGCCCTCAGCCCCGCCGGTCCGCGACCACCCACGACGCCACGGCCACCGCCCCCGCCACCCCGAACACCGCGGGCCAGGCGCCCACCTTCTTGGCCAGCGGATGCGACCCCGCGAAGGCGGCGACATACGCGGCCGTCAGCGCACCCGCGGCCTTCCCGCCCGCCTGCTGCCGCCACCGCTGCGCGGCCGCGGCCCCGGCGACCGCCAGCACGACCCCGCCCAGCTGCCGCTTCCTGGTCCAACGGGCCACGCCGTACCCACCGACGAGCCCGCCCGCCGCGACCACCGCGCTGGGAACCTTCGCCATGCCTGCCTCCTGAGAACTGACGTGACTCGCGCTGCCCGTACTGCTCGTGCGACTCCTGGCGATCACGTTCGATATGTCCCGAGGCTAACGCCGCCCCCGGACGGCACTCCTACCGGCCCTCCTGCCGGGCCTCGCTCTTGCGGGTGCGAAGCTCCGTCGCGTATCCCGAGCCGACGGCGCACCCGGCGGCGGTGAGGGCGAGGCCCAGGGCGGCGGGATTGACGTACCCCGGCACGTCACCGTTGTCGTAGCTCCCACCGTCGCTGGTCTCGCACACGAACCCGAGCGGGACGAAACTCACCGACCAGTCGACGATCTCGATGCCCTGTTCGTGCCGCTCCCACCAGCCCGGCGTACGGCAGGACTGCGGCGGGGCCGAGTCCGTGCCCCCGTCCTGCGCCGTCATGATCGCGCCGATGACCCCCAGCAGCCCGAGGGCGTAGAAGGCGACCGCGGCGGCACCGGCCAGCGAGGCGAGACTGCGGAGTATCACCGGGAGACCGGATCGCCGTAGGCCACGGTCGGCCAGGCGGCCGAAGCCGTGCCCGGTGAGTGCGACGGCCGTGATCGCCGCGATCACGAAGAACAGCATGCTCAGCCAAGCCATCGCGCCCCCTGGTGTGATCTCCTGAACCGCCGAGTCCAACAGCGCTCGATCTCCACGGCTGTGGCGGAGCCCACAATTCCGGCAACAGGGCGGCCACAGAAGGCAGGCGGCCAGCCAGGGGAGACGGGCCGTCACAGAGAACCGGGGGGCACCTTGAGCCACGTCACCATGTCCGACGGCACCCGCATCGCCTACCGCGACCACCCCGGCCCCGGCGCGCCCCGCACCGCCCTCCTCCTGCACGGCCTCGCCGGCCACATGGGGGAGTGGGACGCCCTGATCCCGCACCTCCTCACCGCCGGCTTCCGCGCGGTGTCGTACGACGCCCGCGCCCACGGCGCCAGCACCCGCCGCCCGTCCGACGTGACCCGCGCGGCCTACGTCGAGGACGCGGCGACCCTGATCGAGGAGCTCGCGCCGGGACCCGTGACCCTCATCGGGCAGTCCCTCGGCGGGCATACGGCGATGCTGCTGGCGTCCGCCCGCCCGGAACTGGTGGACGCGCTGGTCCTCGTCGAGGCGGGCCCCGCCGGCCCGAGTCCGGACGTACCCGCGCGGATCAGGGGATGGCTGGACAGCTGGCCGACGCCGTTCCGGTCCCGCGCCGAGGCCGAGGGCTTCCTCGGTCATGAAGGGTGGGCGAGGGGGCTGGAGGAACGCGCGGACGGCTGGCACCCGCGCTTCGACCGCGACCGCATGGTCGAGTCACTGGCCGAACTGGCCCAGAACGCCTACTGGCGGGAGTGGTCGCGCATCACCTGCCCGACCCTCGTGATCCAGGGCGAGAACGGCACGATGCGTCCGACGGAGGCCGCCGACATGCGGGAGCTGCGCCCGGACACGCGGGTGAAGGTGGTGCCGGGGGCCGGTCACGACGTACATCTGGAAGAGCCGCAACAACTGGCGGAGGCCGTCGAGGAGTTCACAAGGTCGGTGGGATACGACTCGAACCGCCGCTGACGTGCTTGCCGGACGATGACGAGGATCGCGCCATGGATGTCTTCCTGACCACCGAGCGGCTACGGCTGCGCGCCTTCACCGAGGCCGACGCCCACGCCTTGTTCGCGCTGGACAACGACCCGGACGTCATGCGCTACCTGAACGGCGGCAAGCCGACCTCCCTGGAGGCGATCCGCACCCGTTCCCTCCCGCACCTCCTCCACGACTACCCCTGCCTAGGCACCCGCGGCTTCTGGGCCGCCGAGGAGAGGACGACGGGGGTCTTCCTGGGATGGTTCGAGTTCCGGCCGCTGGAGGAACACAGTGCCGAGACCGTGGAGCTGGGCTACCGCCTGAACAAGGCCGCCTGGGGCCGGGGCTATGCCACCGAGGGCTGCCGGGCGCTGATCGACAAGGGGTTCGGCGAGCTGGGCGTGGAGCGGGTCACCGCGAACACCATGACGGTCAACACGGGGTCCCGGCGGGTGATGGAGAAGGCGGGGCTGGGGTTTGTACGGGGGTTCCGCAGTGAGTGGCCGGAGGCGATCGAGGGGTCGGAACACGGGGAGGTCGAGTACGAGTTGAGGCGGGCCGACTGGCGACGGTGAGGCCCGCGTCGGTCAGCTCGTGCGCCGCACGTCCTGGCACTCGACCTCCGGGGAGCCGCCGTACGCCTCGATGGTCGTCCTCGTGCCGGTGGTGGTGCCGGACAGGCACAGCTGGCTGTCCATCAGGCGTAGGTCGAGGGTGAACTCGACAGGGTCGGAGGCGTGCCGGGGGGTGTGGACGCGCTCTTCGATGTAGCCGAGGTCGTGCAGTGTCCCGGCGACCTGCGCGGGTGTCGGGTCGGGGTTCTTCTCGAGGGCCTTGGTGATGCGGTCGACGTGGAGAGGGGCCTCGCACTTCTCCACGGAGCTCAGTTCCGTCTCCTTCTTGGCGTCCTCCGGGTCACGGGGGGCGCTGGTGGGTATCGGGGCGTCGGGCAGGGGCAGCGGCTCCTCGGGCGACGCGGTGCCGCGGAGTTCGCTCTCCTCGGCCAATGCCTCCTCCAACTCCTCCGGCGGAGGTGCGGTCGGGAGATCCGATGGCAAGCACGGCTCGGCGATGTCGAGGAGGAGTTCCATGAACGGGAGGAAATCGGCGCCCTCGGTCTCCGCAGCGTCCTTGGAGGCGGGGGCGGCGGGGGAGGCCGTGCTCCGGTTCTCGGCTCGGACTGCGGCCCGCTCGGACTCCGTGTCGCCCGCCCGCGCTGTCCCGCAGGCGGCAAGTCCCAGCGCACACAGCGCCGCCAGCGCCGTACGGCCGAAAACGCTGTTCTTCCTGGCTGATCCGGTAAGTCGTCGTCTCATGCCCGAAGTCTGTGCCTGATCGACAAGCCGGGCATGAGTACTCCTACTCAAAGCAGGCCGGGGAAAGAGGCGCCTCACTCAGGCGCACCCTGCAACTTTGCAGGCACTCCAGGAAGTCGACATGGATCACGCTGGACAACGACCCGGCGCGGGTGACACGGGCGACACGGACCAGAGCCTGCGCCATCCGGGCATCTCGACGACATGGGGGAACAGCACATGCGTAATCGACTGAAGCTCGGCGCCGTAGCCCTCGCCGCGGCGTTCGGCGCCGTCATCGCCGTGGGATCACCTGCGGCCGCCGACGACGAGTTCTGGACGCGTAGTTGCGGCTCCAAGTACTACGCCTTCTCCGACGAGTACACCTCATGGACCAAGAAGTACTCGGGCGGCGACTGCTCGGGTCACGCCTGGGTCCGTATCAAGGTCAACGGGAAGTGGCAGGGCTGGAAGCATGCCTCCGGAAAGATGACCATCGAGAACAGCGCCGGGAACACCGAGCTGAGCGAGCACAAGGGGTGCGCGGACTGCAAGGTGTACTTACTGATCCCCTGACCGGCCTGACCGGGGGCTGACCGGTACGCGACGGCCGGGGCGATGGGATACCGCACCGGCCGTCCGCGGAACCCGCAGGTGTCAGAGCTGACCGGACTCGGCGATGGTGATCTTCGCCGAGGTCGCGCCGCTGCCCGAGCCGAGCGACTCGATCTTCTTGACGACCGCCATGCTGGCCTCGTCGGCGACCTCGCCGAAGACCACGTGCTTGCCGTCCAGCCAGCCCGTCACGATCGTGGTGATGAAGAACTGCGAGCCGTTGGTGTTCGGGCCCGCGTTGGCCATGGACAGCAGGCCCGGACGGTCGTGCTTGAGCTTGAAGTTCTCGTCGGCGAACTTCTCACCGTAGATGCTCTTGCCACCCGTGCCGTTGCCCCGGGTGAAGTCGCCACCCTGGAGCATGAAGTCCGGGATGACCCGGTGGAAGGACGACCCGGCGAAACCGAAGCCCTTCTCGCCGGTGGCCAGCGCGCGGAAGTTCTCCGCGGTCTTCGGGACGACGTCGTCGAAGAGGTTGAAGTTGATACGGCCGGCGGGCTCGTCGTTGATGGTGATGTCGAAGTAGACCTTGGTTGTCATGGGTCTATCCTGCACCCTCGGGCTTGGGCTGCCGCAAATCGTGGCGTCGGATGCCTTGCGGGGCGGGACCGTCAGTGCCGTCGGCCTGGCGCATGCATTGATAGCGGATCTTGGTACGGGGTGATCACGCGCTGTAGTGCAGAAACGAACTGCGCGTCATCCGGGCGTCCGGCTGGCGTTGCCCGCCATGACGGCGACGCCGGACGCCGCCGACTGGCGCGCGGCCAAACGTGCCGACCGGGACGAACGCGTTCTGATGCACATCGTCGGCCACTTCTACGGCCTTCCCGGCTTCGTGGCAGGCAAGGACACGCTCCGAGACCAGCAGTGACACCAGAAGGCCAGCGCATTGGCGATCAGCCCCTCGGCGTCCTATCCGTAGCAGGCGGAACAGCTGAAGGCCTCGAACCCCTTGCCGTGCGACGCGACTTCGTCCGCGTCGGTGATGTCCACGCCGCTGGACAGGGATGGGGTCCACGTCGATGTCCGTGGTGGTCGGCAGAACTTCTAGGTGAGCGAGGGATCCCGATGTCGCGCAGGAGCTGGACGGTTTCCAGGCCGTAGCCGTGCGTACAGCTCGACGGCCGTAGGGCGAAGCCCATCGTCGCGGCCCGGGGTTGGTGCGGGTCTAGTGCCAGGCGGCCGAAGACGATCAGGTGCCCTGAGACCCCTGGCATCCGGCCTGCGGCGCCCTCGGCCCCTTCCTTGCTGACCCCGTCTCCGACCTTCAGTCCGACACCGACACCCGTGTGGCACGCCTCACGGGCGAGCTCCTCGGCTGCAGCGAGACCCAGGACCTGATCGCGTCCGCCTGGGCCTCCGCATGATCCAGGCTTGTGTCCGCCGCGGAGGACGAGCGCAGCGAGTTGCGTCTGCGGGCGTCGTTGTTGTCGTTGGGGCTCGGATGGCGGTGAGCTGAGTCTGCTGCACTGGTCTGCGGTTTCAGAGTTCGTGCCGCCCGACAGCAGTCGCGAAGTCGGCCCAGGCTATTGACCGGAAGGACAGCAGCGGCCCCGTTGGATGCTTGCTGTCCCGTACGGCGGTTCGGCCGGGCAGCATCGCGGCCTCAACGCACTCGGTCTCGTTCGCCCCGCTGTACGACGACTTGAACCATGCGGTGTCCGGCACAACACCGATACCAGTGGCCATTTCACAACTCCTCACGCGCACGCTTGATCATCGACGACGAAGCGTCGATGTCCAAGGCTTGTGCGCGCAAGTATTCGAACGCAAGCCGGTAACGGTCCAGTTCTTCCTCCTTTTCCATGAAGAGGGAGCCGACATGGAGGTCTACGTACACGACATCGAGGGAGGCCTCGGCTCCGCCGAAGATCACGAAGCTGCCGAGCGCAGCGGCGTGAGCACCCCTGGCGAACGGCAGGATTTGGAGAGTGACATTGGAGGACTCGCCGGCACTCAGCAACTGGCAAAGCTGCTCTCTCATGATCTCGGGTGATCCGACCACGCGACGGATCACCGACTCGTCGAGGATGGCCCACAGGTGCGGCGCGTTGGGGCGTGTCAGGATCTCCTGCCGCTTCATGCGGATGTCGACCAGTCGCTCGATCTCCTCTGGTGAGCGGCGCATCTCATTGGCCTGCTGCAAAGCGGTCGTGTAACTCCTTGTCTGCAGAAGCCCTGGGACGTAGACGCACGAGAAGTGGTTCTCGCGGACAGCTTCGTCTTCGAGCGTGAGCATCAGGTTCATGCTCTCTGGGATGGAGTCAGCGAAGGAGCTCCACCAGCCCTGCTGCTTCACGTCCTTGGCCAGGGCCACAACAGCCCGGCGCTCGGCGTCGCTCACTCCGTACGCCTGGCAGAGCGCATCGACGATGAGCCACTTCACGGGCCCGGTCTGAGTCTCGTAGCGGCTGATCGTCGCCTTGGATACCCCCACGAGTTGCCCGGCCTCTTCCAGCGTCATCCCCTTGTGCACACGCAGTTTGCGCATGACGGCGCCGAGTTGGCGGCGACGGGTTGTGGCTCTCGCGGACATGTTGTCTTCCTCCCCGCTGCGATGCCGCACCACATGCCTGGTGAGCGCCAATCAGGCTAGGTCGAACAGGAGTTGGCGTACTACCAGATTCACCCAACCGGGTTTCGTGAGAAGTTACACGGCGAGACTTCTCGATGCGATACTCGGACTCAGGACGGCTACACAGTGTCGCCGCGTGATCGCGGTGGGCGCGGCACTAGCGTGGCCAGGAGGGAGTTTCGTCATGACCTTGCATGAACGGACTGAACATCGCCTGCGTCTCGTCCTGCCCTTCAAAGCGGAGCCGGCGGAGGTGCGAACGATGCGTCTCGCGGTCCGGGGCGTGCTGGGGCAGTGGGGTGCAGCAGCTGTTGCGGAGGAGGCCGAACTGGCCGTAACCGAGTTGGCTACCAACGTCATCAAGCACGTGGGGGAGGGTGCTGCGGCGACCCTTGTCCTGGAGCCTGGGGGCGACCGGCTTCGGGTCGAGCTCCATGACAAGAGTCGCGCTGTACCGGCACTTGTGTCGGCCGACTGTGACCTGGAGTGCGGACGAGGGCTGCACCTGCTGGCGGCGATGTGCCTGGGATGGGGCACCCTGCTCACAGCCAGCGGCAAGGCGGTGTGGTGCGAGTTGTCCCTGGAACCTACGCGTCGCTGTACGCGGATCCGGCGAGCTGCCACGGTGCTGGACGAGTACCGGCGTGCGGTCGGCGCGTCCTCGGTGGTAGTGCCGAGCTATGCGGTGCTGGAGGAGTCGGTCACGGACGTCATCGCTGATCTGTTGCACTGGCTCGCGGCTCAGGGCGGCGATCCGGATGATGTGCTGGACCGGGCGCAGACGCACTTCGAGGCTGAAGCGGAAGCCGCGTAACAGGCGTCGCCCTGGTGGCCGTATGCCGGCCGGCGGAGGTCAGGCATCGGTGCGGGCGGTCGTCAGTATGGTTTGCGCGTCCGCATACTGATGGCTGTCGTGCAGCGCTGCCACGATGTTCAGTACAGCGTGCACGTCCCGTTCGGAGGCGGCAGTCCGCAAGAGGGTCTCTACCTCTTCCTCTAATCCGGCGGCCCTATAGGCCGCGACGGTCTCCGGGAACTCGCCAGGCGTGACACTGCGGGCCTTGCCCCACAGCAGCAAGTGTGTGTCCCGGGTGCGCCCTGCGGCCTGATGGCGGCGCAGCGCCGTGAGCTCCGCGGCGAGTGGGCCACTAATTTCCGGTGTGAGGTGCCGGTCCCCCTCTTGAGGGGGGACCGGCACCTCTGCGCGTGGCGGCGGCACAGAAATCACATGTCGGCGGCTGCGGTGAAGGCGGATCCGCTTTCGTGCCTGACTGCGAACGACTTGGGGTGCCGGCCGTTGCCTGGCAGTCGTGGTGTTAGTGGCTCCCTCAGGTGAAGACTTCTCTGGCGGGATACTCGGCCCGCGCCGAGCGCAGGCAGGGCAGTACACCGCACGGTTCCGGAGCCCGCGAAGTGTGTCGAGGGAGTGTGCCTCGCGCGCACCCCTCTGCCGTACGTCCTCCGAGATAACGTTGAAGATCCGTGTCAGGACGTCCTCCTCCGGGAGGCGCGAGCCGTTCAGATAGCCGGAGAACGTGGTTGGCGCTATCCCGGCCGCTGCAGCGACCTGCTGCTGGGTCAGGGCTGTCGAGTCCTTCGCCTCACGCAGTGCGATGACGAACTCCCGGATTCCGGAGGAACGTTCACTCCGGATTTCCTTCCACCTCTGCGTTCTGCCGGTCACATCAGCCCTCTCGGATGGTGAGCGAAGTCCCCCACTCTTGATTGTGGGTGACGCCTTGTCAGCGGCGACAGGTTCCGTGGCGGATGTGACTTACGCGCATCCCGCGAAGATCCTGTGGGACTGGATTTCAGGTGCTGCCGAGGGTGACAGTGGAGCATCGCTCGGATGGGCTTCGGAGTTGCTCGTGGTCTGTTTCGAAGCGGTCTCAGAGGATCTGGCGTAAGGGGAACGTTGATGGATCTTCCGTCGTGGCAGGACACCAAGCTCGGCACGATGAAGCGCGCGGCGCTTTGGCTCGTGACCGTGGTCGGCGAGGGGAACGTCTTCACCAAGGAGGACGTCAAGGAGCTGTTTCCGGGTGTCAGCCAGGCCGATCGCCGTGTGCGGGATCTGCGCGATCACGGCTGGCAGATTGACACGAACCGTGAGGATGCTTCCCTCGGCCAGCACGAGCAGCGTTTCGTCAAGCAGGGCGCTCCGGTGTGGGAGCCGGGCAAGGGTTCCGTGCCCGGGACGTCGATCACGCAGACCCGGCGTCGTGAAGTCCTGGCGAGGGACGGGCACTTCTGTCGGTCGTGCGGGATCGCCCCCGGCGAGATCTACGCCGGCACGTATGAATCCGCGCAGCTGGACATCGCGCGCCGGGTGGTGAGGAAGGCGGATGGCTCTGAGGACGTCGAGCTCGTCGCCGAGTGCAATCGGTGCCGCGTCGGGGGGCGCGGGAAGACGGTCGACTTCGGGGAGCTGCTTGCCGACGTCGAGGGTCTCAGTGGCATGGAGCGCAGGATGCTCACGGACTGGATCGACCAGGACAAGCGTGAGTTCAGCAGGGTGGAACTCATCTGGGCCGATTTCCGCACGCTCCCCGAGGAGTCGAGGGCGAGGATTCGCAAGGTCCTTGAGCCGGACGACTGAGGCTCAAACCGCCGTACATCCCGAGGAGGCCGGACCTCATGTCGGCCTTCTCGCTGAGACCTGACCATCACGTTTCGCAGGAGAACACTTCCATGAGCAAGGACTTCGGCCGGCCGCCGCTGGCGCAGGAAAACCAGACACTGGTTGAGCAGCGTCTGAAGGAGGCCGCCGGCGGCGGTATCCGGGAGACGCTGACTGTGGAGTGGCGTAGCAAGCCGATGCACGTCGAGGTCATCGACATGCCGGTGGACTCGCTCTACTACAACCCGGGAACGCACCGTATCCGGGCTCAGCGCAGCCATGATCCGGGGCTGGATCTGCAGCTGGACGAGGACCCGTGGATCCCGGAGAGCCAGGCGTACCTGGACTTTCTCCTCAAGGCACTGCCGGCTGACCCGTCGAAGCCGGATCCGGAGTTCGAGAACCTCCTGGAGAGCTTGCGCGAGTACCGGCAGAACGAGCCCGGTCTCATCACGCGGGACGGCGTCCTTGTCAACGGCAACACCCGCAGGGCAGCGCTGAAGAAGCTTGGCGTTAAGAATATCCGGGTCGGTGTGCTGCCGGAATCATGCACATGGGACGACATCAGTGCGGTCGAGCTCTCGCTGCAACTTCGGCCTGACCAACGTCGTGACTACTCGTACATCAACCGTCTGCTCGCTGTTGAGGAGCAGCATCTGCTCGGACGTACCCTGGCCGACATCGCCCGGGACTTTCGCATCCGGACGTCCACGTGTGAGCAGGATCTGTGGATCCTCTCGTGCCTGCGTGACCTTATTGAACGCTCGAAGGATGGGGATGCCCAGCTTCGGCTCCTGGACTTCGAACAGCATCAGGAGAAGCTTCGGGAACTCCACCGCCGATATGCCAAGGAGGTGGACGGAAACAGGGACAACGCCGAGCTGATCAAGGAGACGAGGCTTACCGCGATCGTTCTGGGATTCTCGAAGACTGACGTTCGTCTCATCGAGTCGGACTTCAGGGCGCGATACCTGGACCAGAAGCTTCCCGAGACGCTGAAGGCCGAACCGGCAGCAGCGGCTGCCGTCGCCATTCCGGGGCTCAACCGGACGGTCAAATCCGCTGCTCCTAAGGTTGTCCAGGCAAAGATGCTGACGGACGCCGTCTTGAAGGCCAAGGCTGTGGAGGCTGCCGAGGACGGGAAGCTCACTGAGCGCGGAGCAGCGGCTACCAGGGCGTTCTCCGCAGCGCAGGAGGCAGTGGAGAACGCGTTGGAGCCCGCGGGTAAAGACGCTCGAGTCCGCAAGCGGAAGCAGGCCGCCCCGGACCGGATCACTGATGCCTGCCAGGATCTCAGGCAGTGCATCACGGACCTGACACTCGCCAAGGCATCCGGCAGCTTGGATGAGGAGGCTTTCGACGAGGCTGTGCTCGTACTCCGGGAGACCCTGACGGATCTAGCCGTGGCGACGCTGCGGAGCATCAAGGCCCCTGGCGATGGGGTCTCCTGGCTCTTGAGTGCGGTTGGTCGGGAGAACCAGTGACCGTAATCGAGGAACCGTCTCTGCGGGTTGCCTTTGACGTCACCCGTACCCGGGCTGTCCTGCGGGCAGCCCGGGGTTACGAAGACGATTTCGCCAAGGTGGCCTTGCGCTTTCCATCTGGCGGGCAGCGCACCTCGCTGTCCGTGGAGGTCGACCTCGACGATTTTCTGACGGGCCTGGAAGCGCTGGCCGCCTGGCCGCACGCGGATACGGTCGAGTGGGAGACCGACCTGATTACGCTGGTCGGTGGTGTGCTCGACGACGCTGATCGCGCGGAGGAGCTGCTCAACAACCCACAGACCGCCAGTCTTGTCGCTCCGGACGAAGTGGATGAACAGCTCGGCCAGGAGTGGTGTGCCGATCTCACGGATTTCCAGCGACGGGACATCGCCCAGTTGCTCTCCATGCAGCACGGCGCGAACTTCTCTGTGCCGGGAGCCGGTAAGACACGCGTAGGCCTGGCTGTGTTCGCAGCGATGCGGACGAGGGGTGAAGCGCGGCGGCTTCTCGTAGTCAGCCCCAAGTCGGCCTACGAATCCTGGCGTTATGAGAGCGAGGTGTGCTTCAAGGAACCTCTCACTGTGCGGGTTATGGACGGCGTCCCGGACCCGGGCACCGATGTGCTCATTGTCAACTATGAGCGCCTCGATCGTTCCCTTCCCGCGCTCGCCTCCTGGCTCCGTACGGCCCCGACCGTGATCATTCTTGATGAGGCACATCGGATGAAACTAGGTTCCCAGGGCATCTATGGAAGCGCCTGCATGGCTCTCGGGCCCTTGGCTCAGCGGCGCCTCATCCTCACCGGAACGCCGGCCCCGAACGGAGCACGTGACCTGGAGAATCTGCTCTCCTTCGTCTGGCCTGGTCATGGGCGGCGCGTGGTCACGCAGGCTGTCGCCGGCGGGAATCTGGCCTACGCCAGCAGCGTGCTTCGTCCGATGTTCACGCGTACCACCAAGAACGAACTCGGGCTGCCCCCATTCGAGACGCGCATCCGGTACGTCGAATTGCCCTCCCTCCACCGCGAGTTGTACGACGCACTGATCGGAAACTTCACCTCGCGGGCCGAGGCGGGACGCTCTGACTTTGACGCGCTGGGCAAGGCGATGCTTCGCCTGCTGATGGCTGCCACTAGCCCGGCACTTCTGCTGGAAGGGGAGAGCCGGTACGCACCTCTTTCCTATCAGGTCCCCCCGCTGGCCATTCCGGAGACCGATTCGCTGTACTCCCTGATGCAGCAACTACCGAGCTATGAGCTCTCGCCCAAGTACAAGGAGGCGCTGAGCATCGTGGCTGAGAACGCCGAGTCGGGCCGGAAGACCCTGGTCTGGTCGACGTTCGTGCGCAGTCTGACCACCATGGAGAGGCTCTTCGCCGCCTATCAGCCTGCCGTGGTCCACGGAGGTACCCCGGACCGGGAGGAACAGATCCGGCGGTTCCGCGAGGACCCGGACTGCCACGTCTTGTTGTCGAACCCAGCCACCCTTGGCGAGGGCATCAGCCTTCACCAGGTCTGCCATGATGCCGTTTACGTGGACCGCGACTTCATGGCGGGCCGGTTCCTGCAGAGCCTCGACCGCATCCACCGCCTGGGGCTGGCTCCCGGCACGCAGACGCGCGTCACGGTGCTCGCTGCCGAAGCCACGATTGATGAGCTTGTGGCTCTTCGGCTGGAGGAGAAGCTCGAATTCATGGGGCAGATCCTGGATGACCCGTCCGTACAGCAGCTCGCGGATCTTCAAGAGGAGCCCGCCCTTGCGGCAGGTATGGACATGGCCGATGTTCGCGCTCTGCTCAGGCACCTTGATGACCACAGCACCCGGTGAGGGGACGCGTCGAGCGGCGCGGCGCTGGCTGGAACACCTCCACGTAGCCGACATTCCGCGCTTACGTTCACTTTTCAGCCATCACCCGGACTACTCGGACCTCACTCCGGTCCAGTACGCGGATGGCCTTGCCTGGCTGCTCAGGCAGGGGCTCGTAGCGTCGAACGGCCGACCGCTGGTCAGGGTCGGTGTGCATGAACGCCGGGACAGGACGGCCACGTTCAATATCGCCGAAGTCCAGTGGACCCCGGCTGCTGAAGCCGCACGCAGAGAGACGGGAACAGCGGGCGAGCAGGCCGTTATCCGTCTGCTGGAGCTGAGCGGTGCGGCAGACGTCGTTCACATGGCTGCGCTGTCCGACGCGTACGGCTATGACGTTCGCGCGGTATCGAGGCGAGGAGCCGTCGGCCACATTGAGGTGAAGGCAACAACTGATCCCACCAGGCTTAGGGTTCACCTCACGCGACATGAGTACGAAGTGATGCGCCGGGATCCCGACTGGCTACTTACTGCGGTACTGATCGGTGCGCAGGGCGACGCTCTGAATGTGGTGACAGTCAGCCGGGACTGGCTGAGCCTGGCCGCACCTGAAGACATTGATCGGCATGCTCGGTGGGAGTCGGCGTGTTTCATCGTCCCGGATCACGTACTGGAGCGTGGCGTCGTGTGTGCGGACGGCCGTCGGCTTGTCTCGGATGCTGTTGCTCCCTTCATGCCCGTCTGGGGGTTGAGTGAGGGGCTGCCAAAGGTCCGGCCCGTCGCATTCTGAGCCGCCGCGCAAGGGGCGGAGTGATCTGCTGAGCTCGCTCTGACCAGAGATCAGGCAGGTCCTCCTCGCCCTGGGGGGTCCGGGGTGCTGCAGAGGGCCGCTGCCCCCGGCCACAGACCTTCACAGATCGTGGCCCAGGGATGCGCGGATAGTTACCAGCGAGGTTGTGGGAGGGGATTGAGCGGGGCTTGGAAGCGCTGCTCGCCAGCTGATGCAGGGAGGAAGAGGCGCAACACGCGGGATGGCCGGTGGTTCTGGATGCGACACTTGCGTGTCTGTAACCAGTCAGTACCGGGAGGCGTTCGATGAGTTCCAGCGGCCAGTCGCTGACCTCGATTGAGATCTGCGCGGGCGCGGGAGGCCAGGCTGTCGGCCTCCACAACGCGGGGTTCAGTCACCTTGCGCTCGTTGAGATCGACAAGCATGCGGCAGCGACGCTGGAACTCAACGTAATCAACCGGAAGTCGTGGGGAGCCGTGGAGGCTCGGCAGTGCGAGATCCTTCCCATGGACGTGAAGGACTTTGAGCCGGCCAGGCATCTTGAGAAGTTCAACAAGCGTAAGAAGCGTCCTATTGAACAGGGAGAACTGGACCTTCTCGCCGGTGGAGTTCCTTGCCCGCCATTCTCTGTCGCCGGAAAACAGCTGGGAAAAGATGACGACCGTGACCTTTTCCCAACCATGCTGGACCTGGTGGAAGAACTCAAGCCGCGCGCGGTGATGATTGAGAATGTTGCAGGCCTCGTTAAGCCGCACGATAAGTTTTTCACTTACCGTGAGGAAATTAAGCGGCGGCTCCGCTCCGAGGGGTACGTAGTGTGCGGCTGGCGACTGCTGCAAGCAGCTGATTACGGGGTTCCTCAGCTCCGCCCCCGCGCCATTCTGGTGGCGATTCGGGAGGACTGCTACCGCGGATTTTCCTGGCCGACGCCCGCGGGGGAATTCCGAACGGTTGCTGCGGCGCTCGACATTACGATGAAGCGTCGTTTCGAGAAGGCCAACCGACTGGGCTGGTATGACAAGTGGAGTAAGAAGGCCACGGAGGCTGGAACGGTTGGGCCGACCTTGGTTGGAGGCTCCAAGAAGCATGGTGGTGCCGACTTGGGGCCGACAAGAGCCAAGAAGGCTTGGGCGGAACTTGGCGTGAATGGCATGGGTGTTGCCAACGACGAGGACGATGTCAATCTCGACAGAGATCTGGGGGACGGTGAGGAAGTAGGTCCCATGCTCACTGTCGAGCAGGCGGCCATCATCCAAGGTTTCCCAGAAAACTGGCGTTTCTCTGGCCGTAAGACCGCCCAGTACCGCCAGGTGGGCAACGCGTTCCCGCCGCCGGTAGCCGAGGCTGTAGGAAAGGCGATTAGGGAGGCGTTGGAACGCACGGGAGATCTTGCGGAGATCCCTGACGGAGATCTTGAGCTTGACGGAATGACCTGGGATTCAGCCCAGGGGACCCTTGTCTGATGCGGTCCTTCGTCGCTCGGCGACCAACTGGATGATCTCGGCAGCGGTTTCTTCTGCGCGGTTGTGTTCCCAGAACCGCAGGACAAGCCAGCCAGCCTCTGTGAGCTGCTGATCGGTATCGCGGTCGCGCGCGACGTTGCGTGCGACCTTCTCCGACCAGTAGCCCGGATTGGTCTTCGGCGACACGTAGTGATCCGGGCAACCGTGCCAATAGCACCCGTCGATGAACACGGCGACCTTCGCCGGCCGGAAGACCATATCTGCTGTCCGGCGAAGGTCCGGCAGTGGACGTGCCGCTACCCGATATCGCAGGCCTTGGGCATGCACGAGCCGCCGGACCAGGCGCTCCGGCTTGGTATCCCGGCTTCGGATGGCCTGCATATTGCGGCGTCTCGCGGCGGACGACGCCCAGGAGCCCTCTGGCGGGGACCAGGGCTGTGGATCGTTCACTGCTGACTCCTGCCCGCGAATGGGGTTGCGCTCGTTCGTGAGGCACGTTCCACGCTACGGGGTATCAATGACGGCCTCACGTTCAAGAGCCGAGTTGATGGCCTGGAACCGGACCAGCGGGGAAGCCTTGGCGTTACGGTCCGTGGCCGGTACGAACGCCACGGCCAGGACAATCTTGCCGGGGCTGATCTGACCGTTGTCCGTGATGAGTGAATCCGGTGCGCCGAGGTCAGTAGCGATCACGGGATAGAGCAGCAGCGCGCCCCGGCGCGGACGATGAAGCTCGCTCGCGAACGGGTCCTCCTCGGTGAGGGGGCGTACTCCGGCGATGCGTTCCGCAGCCTGGCGGTGCGCCATGCCCGAGATGCGGTTGAAGACGCCGCCCGCCCTCCTGGAACGCTGGACGAGGCTCAGGACGCTGCTGCCGAGGATGGAGGCCTTCACCGACGTTGGCCCGCTTGTCTGGGGCGCGATGACTACCCAGTCGTCCGTGTCGCAGCCGGTCTCGCCCGGGTTCTGCAGATAACGCAGATGCGGGAGCATGAGGTCGGGGCGTCCCCAGACGAGATCATTCATGATCTCCAGCAGCTGGCTGTGCTGGACGACGCATGTCTTCGCGGAGTAAGTCGTGTAGTTACCACGGTCGTTGGCGAAGAGGTGTACGAACGGGAATGGTTCATGGCCGAGGTCGGAGAGGACCGGGGCCCACGTCTCCGCGTTGTGCCGTAGGTCCTCAGGTGCCGTCGGGTAGGCCGTCGGCTCCACCCAGATCCCCGGCGACCGCACCTCCACCAACTCCGCGTTGAACATCTTGTTCCGCGCCGACGGCTTCACCCAAGGCAGGTGCTGGGCAACCAGCGGCGGGATCTGGGCCGGGGTGACCTGGGGGTGGCCGTCGACCAGGTGGGCGTATCGGGAGAGTTCGTCGCGGAAGAGTTCCTCGTCGCGGCAGATCGCCTCGAAGGCTTCGTACAGGTCGACCGTCTTGGCGTTGCGGCCGCGGCCAAGGGATTCCTCGCGGCCGATGTAGAGGCGCACGAGATCGCGGTAGCCGGGCCGGAAGCCGAACCAACGGCCCATCTGCATCAGGGTGTCGGCCTGCTGGGTCGTGCGGCGGTAGTACGTGATCGTCAGACCCTCGACCGTGAAGCCGCGGGAGAGCTTGGTGCCGCCGACGAGGATCTTCCAGACATGCGGGTTGCGGTCGAAGTCGAGGTCGGGCTGGTCGTAGTCGCGTTCGCTGTCGCCGTTCACGACGATGACCGGCGTGCCGCCCTTGGCGATGAGCTGGTGGGCACGCGAGATGTACGGCTTGAGGGCCGCGTACGCCTCCGGAGTGGGCAGGGCGTCGTCCGCGTAGGCGTGGAAGTCCTTCTCGAAGAGGGAGGCCAGGCGGGCGTGGCCTTCCGTCCCCTTGTACGCCGAGTTGTGCCACATCGAGCTGATGCGGAGTGCCAAGGCGGCATGTTCGGCCATCCTGACCGACTCGTGCACCAGCATGGTGTGGTGACGGAACGGCCCCTCGGGGACGCCGTGGTCGGCTCGGTAGAGCTTGAGGGCGCCGGTGAGCACGAAGGCGTCCAGGGCCTCCTGGAGTCGATCGCCGGTGGAGTCGTAGATGCCACGGACGTGGGTCGTCTCCGCTTGCCCTTGCCCGTCGTCGTCCAAGTCGTGAAAGTCCTGGACCCCCATGTAACCGGTGGGGCGGGGAAGCGAGATGAGGAAGTCGCGCGGGAAGATGTCCTCTTCGTCACCGGGGTCGACGAAGACATTGGCAAAGGGCGTAGCCGTGTAACCCACGTACTGAGCCCGCGGCAGGAGCCTCAGGAGCTGGGAGATCAGTCCGTTGATCGCGGTGCGGTCGGTTTTGCCCGCCTCCCACTTCTTCGGGTCCAGCGTGTTCACCGAAGCCTGGTCGGACTCGTCGTCGATGATCAGGGCCGGGAGTTCGCCGAGCAGGCCGTGGATCTGCTTGAGGTCCTTGACGAGCTTGGTGAGGACGGACTTGTTCTTCTTCACCACAAGAACGCGGGCCGCGGTGTGGTGGAGGTTCGCCGGGTCGTGCAGCGGGTGGGTGGGTTCGCGCTTCTCGAATTCCAGTGCTCGGATGCCCTGGGCCAGGCTCTTGTAGTCGCTGTCCCGGGTCGTCAGGCGTTCGACGTCGAACGCGCCCAGCGTGGAGGGGCGTCCGCCGTGCCGGACGAAGTCGGGCCAGTCGGTGTCGTCGTCGCTGACGTAGTCGATGCCGACGAGGGAGTCCAGGTCGTTGATGTCGGCGCCGCGAAGGATGTTCTCCTGGCCGATCAGTTCCATGTCTAGGCGGCGCTGGGTCTGTGCGCGAAGGAGGTTCAGGGTTCCGCCGAGGACGATGACCAGGCGGTAGCCGGCGTCGATCGCCTTGGCGGTGACTCCGGTGAAGTTCGCTGTCTTGCCCGACTGGACGTATCCCACGACCAGGCCCTTCGCCTGCCGGGCGGCGGGCTGTTCGGGGTCGGTGAGGCGTTCGACGACCGCTCGGCTCGCCTCGTCGAGGCTGGCTATCGCCGCGTCGGACCAGCCTTTGGCGCGGAGCTTCCCTTCGTACGACTTCCAGTAGAAGGAGCGGGCAGCCGTGCGCTCCGGGGTGTACCAGGGGGTGAACTCGCGGGTGATTACGGTGGGGCCGGGGAGCTTTGCGACGGGGACGGCGTTGTCCAGTGCCTTCCGCAGGTCGCTGCCGAAGCGCAGACGGTCGTACACGACCGTCCGTCGTTCGTCGGTGCGGGCCGGCGTGCCGAGTGCCCACTGAGGGTCTTCCGCGAAGTCCCATGCGGTGAGATGGCGGCTCCAGAGGGCGGTGAGTGCCTCGTCCGCGCCGGCCAACCTCTCGTGGAAGCGATCTTCGCTGAGATCGGCGTCGGGATGGTCCTCGTCGGCGGCGAGCGCGGCCCAGCGTTCGAAGTGCTTGGGGCTGCTGGCCATGCCCGCGAGGGCGGAAGCATGGATGTCCAGGAGAACGTCGGCCGGGGTGTAGCTCATGGGCGGGCCTCAATCAGCGGTCTGTGGGGGAGGGGAGCCAGGAAGAGTGCCGCACGGCGGTCAGGAGAACGTCTGCTTACGCCGTATGCGATGTGCTTCCGCGGCAGCCACCAGGATGGTGTTCCAGTAGTCCACGCGGTCCTGGCGGCTCCGCTCCCAGCGGCCGAGCCCGAAGCAGTCCTCAAGAAGCAGGTACAGCAGGGTCTTTGAGACCGGGGCGTCGTTCGCGCCGCCGCGTCTGCCGTCGTTGAAGTCCTCGCGGTAATCCTTGTTGAGGATGACGGTGTTGTTCTCGCGGTCGAGATCGAAGAAGCGGTCGCGGGGAAGCGCTGCCCAGGTGAACGTGATGGGCTCTTCGCCGCCCTTCTCCGGCAGTTCCTCCTTGATGACCCGCTTGACCTTCGGATCGATTCCCTTGCCTGGAGGCGTGACCGGCTTGCGGACGATCTCCGTGCGCCTCGAACCGTCCCGATAGGCGGCCTCGGCGTCACCGAGGTACTGGTGGAAGGTGTTGCCCCCGGAGTCCACCGCCTTGTCCACGCCGAGGGTGAAAGCCGGAGTGACCGTGACCTTTTCCTTCTTCACGTCGAGGCTGAGGACACTGTTCGCGTTCGTGGGGAGATCCACGGCTACCCGGGCCAATACGTGGTGTCCTTCGGGGTTGCGCAGGCCGTTCCAGCCTCCCGCCTGGACGAGGCGGTCGTTCCGGTAGAAGTAGAAGCCCTGACGTTCCGCGAGCGCGCCGATCTGTCGGAAGCCTGCCTGCTTCGACTTGGCGGGCCAGATGTGGGCGGTCAGGCGCACGTCCCCGATGCCCTCCACGGGCGCGGTGAACGGCCGCGGGTATCCCTTCTTCCCGGGCACCTTGTACCCGAAGGGATCCAGCGCCTCCACGGCGATGTGGTCCACCTCTTCGCCGAGTTCGTTCGCGCTGCTGCTCACGTCCCACACTGCGATGTCCAGTTGGAGACCTCGTTGCAGGAAGCGGTGGAGGTAGAGGCCGAGGTGGGTCTCCAGGCGGGCGATCGCCTGCGAGAGGTACTGGTCGCTCTGGCCCGGCGTCACGGTTTCGAAGGCGCGCACCTGGTCCCACCGTACGACCGTGCCGTGCCACTCGATGATGCCGTCGTACCGGTCGACGAGGTCCTGCGCGTAGCGCGGGTCGACCGTGTCACAGCGGAAGCCGTCCTCGATCCCCTCGGCGGTGAGGCGGCGGCCCGCGGCGCGACTGCGCTTCGTGCGGCTGACCACGGTGAGGGACGAAGCGTGGGAGAGCGACGCGGCTTTCAGGCCGGTGCCGTACATGCCGAGGGCGTGGTCACCGTAGGTGCGGCGTCTTCCGACCGTCATCGCGTCGTCCAGGCCGGTCTCGTCCATGCCCTTGCCGTTGTCGATGATCAGCAGGGTGAGGATGCGCTCGGCGTCCCGCAGGAAGTGCACGACGACCTTGTCCGCGCCCGCGTCGATCGAGTTGTCGATCAGGTCCGCCACGGCGACTTCGAAACCGTAACCCTGGTTGGTGAGTGCTCTGCCGTAGCCGGCGTCTGGTGGCAGATGCGTGCTGCCGGTGGTGGGGACGTCGTACTGCCAGACGGTGCCGGGCTCGTAAGGCATTGGTTCCTCGAAATGCGCAGGTCAGGACCGCTCCGAAGACGTCGGCCCCTCGATATGGACGGTGAATGTGACCGTACTGCAAAGGTAGGACATAGAGGGAGGTAGAGCGTTGAAGTAGGTCGATAATTCCCTTATCTGTCCTGTGCTTTGGCGTGGCGGGAGGTGGTCGTCGACTGAATGAGGCCGCAGCCGCTCGTGGATGCCTGGAGACAGACCCAGCAGTCCTCCGTGTGCCCGCCACCACCATCCGCCGTGGGTCCCCCGGGTCATACCGGACCGTCACCGGGAGGCCGACCTCAAGGCCGGGGACGTGCTCCGCGTTGAGCGGAGCCCGGCGGTAGGTCTGGTCGTCGGGCCAGCCTCTTAGCGCACCTGGGCGGGGTGGACCACAGGCCCCTCGATGCGGCGCCCCGGACCACCTCGCCCTGGGTGCGGGCGCCCCGTACGCCCAGGAGGCGAAGGCCCCGGCGGTCATGGGCGGCTACGTGGATGATCTTCAGGCCGGTGCCCAGCCAGACGGCGGCCAAGAGTAACGCGACCGAAAGGCCTGGCTGGGACATGTCCGGCTCTCCCCGGCTCAGCTATGCCTGCGTACCGTGGCACTCCCCATAAACCCGCCCCGAACCGCACCAGCAAACCGCCCCCCGCTGCGGAGGCCAGGCCACCGCTCGCCCCCGGGCCGCCAGTGTCGTCGCGTACTGCGGCAGCAGCGCCCCGTCGCCCGGTGACGTGCCCTCCGAGGCGGCGAAGGCCTCGTAGGAGGGGACGGTGCCCGTGACGATGCCCAGGTTCGGGGTGCCGGAGGCGGCCAGCTCCCGCAGGGAGGCCTCTATGGTCGCGAGGTGCTCTTCGTGGGAGGGGTACTCATCCGCCAGCGTCGGGTACGCCGTGACCAGTTCCGTCAGTTCGGCCGACGGCCAGTGCAGGACCGCCACCGGGAACGGGCGGGACAGTGCCTCCCTGAACGTGCCCAGCTCTGCCCGCAGACGGGAGATTTCCGCCGCCAGTTCCGTCGGGTTGTCCGAGCCCAGGGACCAGACGCGCTTCGGGTCGTGCAGCTCGTCCAACGGGACCGGGGACGTGTGGAGGGTGTCCGCGAGCATGTCCCAGTCGTCGTGGCCCGCGCCCAGCATGCGGCGGACCCGGTGGCGGCCGAACAGCAGCGGGTGCGTGGAGTACGGCGGCTCCTGCACGTCCGCCAGGAGCAGGCGGGTGCCCTCGGTGAACGTCTCCTGGGCCGCCTCCAACTCGTCGTGGGCCTCCAGGGCCTCCGCCACGATCACCCAGGGCGCCGGGTCCCGCGGTGACGCTGCCCGGACGCCCTCGATGATGGCGCGGGCCTCCGCCTCATGGCCGTACTCCCAGAGGTTCGACGCCTTGAGGGCGCGTACCAGGAAGGGGTTCTCCAGGGCGGTCTGCGATGCCAGCAGGCTGTCGTAGAGGGCGGTCGCCGCGGGGCGGTCGCCGGCCAGTTCCAGGTGGGCCGCGGCCTGCAGGAGCAGGGCTTCGGCGTCCTCGGGATACAGGCCGGCGGTTCGCTCCAGGCGTGCCGCTTCGGCGGTGTGGTCGACGTTCTCGGCAGGCGTGTCGGGGCGCATGGGGGACACCGTACTGCCGATGGCTGAATGAGGAGAGATATACGCAGGCCAGGACACCCGGCGGAGCCCGGGCCCGCCTTGTCGGGCCGCCGCAGTGAATGAAGATAGTGGGCAACGGCAACGGCAACGGCAACGGGCTACACCACGGCACAGCGATACGGGGGCGCGTGATGACGGTGACCGGAACAGGTACGGACCCGCGGTCCTCGACACGGACGCGACTCGTGGGCGTCCTACTCGTCCTGCTGTCCCTCGTCCCGGCCGTGAGCTGCTGGCTCGTGTTCTCCGCCTGGCTGCCCTCCGACGTCGAGCGGTATCAGGAGTACCGGGCTGCCGAGCCGTGCCCGGACCGGTCGACGCCGGAGACGGCAAAGGCGTCGGCGGACTGCCTGCTCACGGTCGCCTTCACCGTCCAGCGCACGAAGAACGATCCCGGCCGCAGAAGCGGCAGCTACACCGCGACCCTGGACGGCGCCCCCGTCTGGAGCGGAACCGTGTCCTTCGGTGACCCGGACCCCGTGCTGGAGCGGCTCGTACCGGGCGACCGGATCACCGGCACCCTCTGGCGGGGCGAGGTCATGACGGTGGGCAAGGGGGAGTTACGGCAGAACACCTCCGACGCACCCCGCGACGAGCCCCAGATGACGTACGCCATCGGCACGTTCCTGGGGCTCCTCGCGGCGCTGGGGCTCGGGTTCGGCGCGGTGCGGATCGCACGGCCTCACGGTCACGAGCCTTTCACCTGGCGGCCGTTGGGGAAGACGCTGCTGATCGTCATGACGGCCGCCTGCGCGGGCGTGGGGCTGCCGGCCGTGTGGATCGGCGTTCCGTCGTGGATCGTGCCCGCCGTCGTCGTACCGATCGTCGCGGTCACGGCCTGGCAGCTCCACCGGCACCTACGGCCGACCGCCGCCGGTGCCCACTCGCCCTCTCCCGTAGAACAGGCATGACCCAGCCAGAGCAGGCGTGAACCAGCGGAACCGGCCCGACCGGCCGACCCCGCTCCAGTCCACCCCCCTCCAGTCCACCCCGCTCCACCCCACGCAACTCCACTCCCTCAGATCGTCACCCCGTCGATCTGAATCGTCTGCACCGCCTTCGCCGCGAACGGCACCGCCACCGACTTCCCGCTCAGATACCTGTCCGAGTACGACCGGTACGCGTCCCCGCCCGTCGTCACCGTGTTCCAGCGCGGGACCAGGCCGCCCGTCCCGCCCGTCACCGTCGTGAAGCGCGACAGGTCGAACGTCAGGGTCTGGGCCGAGGTCGAGGTGTTGAGGGCCACGATGACGAGCCGCTTCGCCGTCGCGTCGTACGCCGCCGTCGCATAGCTCACGCCCGTGTCCAGGATGCGCATGCCGGGGCGGATGTGGCGGCTGAACTGGGCCAGCACGTAGTACTTCCGCTCGATCGCGCCCGCCTGCAGGGTGCTCGCGTCGTACTTGATCACGCCCCAGCCCGCGCTCGGGTCCATGACCTGCCAGTAGACCCAGGCCGTCGGGTGCAGCCAGCGGAAGTCGTACAGGAGGTTGAACGCCATGTTGTACCCGGTGCCGTCGCTGTCGCCGGTCTCCGAGTTCCACAGCTTCTTGCCGGCCGTGGTCACCACGTCCGTGTAGAGCAGGTCCCTGCGGCCGGCGGAGCCCTGGTAGCCGTGCACGTTGACCTGGTTGACGTACCCCTTCGTCGTGGAGCTGAAGGAGTTCCAGGTGGTGCGGGCGAGGTCGTAGCTCGTCTCGTCCGAGGCCGAGATCCGCACGCCCGACAGCCCTCGGCTGTTCAACTCGCTTCGCATGTACGGCAGTACGGCGGCCTGGACCGTCGAGTCCATGTGGCAGCCCTCCTGAGTGCCGGTGGCGGTCCACCAGGACGACGAGGGCTCGTTGAAGGGGTCGACCGTCGCGAAGTTCACGCCCCAGTTGTTCTTGGCGTAGAGGGCGACGGCGGCGAGGTGGGAGGCGTGCTGGCGGTAGTTCCAGGTCTGGAGGTTGTTGCCGCCGCCCGAGGCGCCCGAGGGGTTGTGGTTGGAGCACATCCACCACATCGGCGAGTTGGCGAACAGCTCCGTCGTCGCGCCGCGCGCCACCGCCTTCGTCAGCATCGCGCGCTGGGTGGCGTCCGCGGTCCAGTCCCAGGCGGAGGAGGTGGGGTCCTCGTTGTTCCAGTCCTGCCAGTAGCCCTCGATCTGCTTGAACGCGGGGATGTTGGCGGAGGCCACCATCGACTGCCCGCCGACCGCGTTCCAGCTGCATGCGCCCAGGTTGTAGCGGGCGATGTTCATGCCGAGGCCGGGGAGCGAAGTGCCGTTGTAGGTCGTCGACTTGGTGGTGAAGAAGAGGTCGGCGAAGTCGTCCCGTGCGCCGAACACGTTCGCCCACCAGGCGAGGGAGGTGCCCCAGCCCTCCCAAGTGCCGTACGACGTGCCGGGGGTGATGGCGATCGTGGCGTCCGCGCGTGCGGTGCCCGTCGCCAGGGCGCTGCCGAGGAGGGTGCCTCCTGCGGCTGTCAGCAGCGTTCTGCGTCGGATCATGGCTGTCTGTCCGCCTCTCCGTGGGGCTCGACCGCCTGTCCCTGAACGGGCGGCCGGGCTGAAGACGTAGTGGCTCGCCCATCGGGCCCCCCGCGTGCCATCACGAAGCATCGGGTGTGGCGCACGGGGTTGTCGAGATGCGTGACAGCGCTTTCTTTCTATCCGGCTTTCTATTTTTCCAACGGTTATCAGAAGGGGTAGCGGTTAGTGAGCGCGCTGGATACCGGCGGTCAGTAGCGATACGTCGGCAGCAGCGTCGCGATCCGTATCAGCACCGCCGCCAGCGCGCCCACCCACAGCAGTACGCCCAGCCACATCCCGAACACCGCGGTCCTGTAACGCTCCGGGGTGTCCAGCGCCGCCGTGCCGGGGGCGCCCGGCGTGTGGATGATGCGGACCACCGCGCCCTCCGACAGCCGGTGCGCGCCCGGGCCCGCGGCGACGACCGCGTGCTCCTGCTCCTCGCCCTGCTCGTCGGTCCAGCGAACCACCGGATGCAGAGAGGGATACGTCCCCTCCCGGGACGTGGTGTGACCCGTCACCACCGCCTCCGCGCGGCGGCCCATGCGGCGCAGCACATGCTCGGTGAGGGCGACCCGTGCCTCGTACGCCGTGAGGGCGAGGCCGCAGAGGAACGGGATCAGGGTGAGGAGCCAGTACTTACTCATGGCCGACGAGCTTATGGGGCTGGTCACTTGAGGTGGCAGCGCTTATCGTGCGGGCCCGGTGAAGGCGGCGTACACAGGCGAAGGGCGGTGTACGGCATGCGGGTTCCCGTCGTGGGGCACGACACCCGGCGTCGGCGTGTCCGTCGCCGGCGCGCGCTGTGGACGGGCGGCGAACTCCTGGTCACCGTGGGGGTCGTCCTCCTGCTGCTCGTCGTCCATCAGCTGTGGTGGACCAACCGGGAGGCACGGCGGGGCGCCGAGCGGAAGGTGGAGGCACTGGAGCGGGAATGGGACACCGGGCAGGAGTCGGCCATCGTCCCCAGCCCGCAGAGCACCGACACTCCGAGCGCCGACACTTCGAACACCGACGACGCCCGCCGACAGCCGCAACAGTCCACCAACCGCTCCCGACAACCCGGTTGGTCCCAGGCCTACGCCATCCTCACCATCCCCCGCCTCGGCCTCCGCGTCCCCGTCGCCGAGGGCATCGGCAAGCAGGACGTCCTCAACAAGGGGTACGTCGGCCACTACCCCGGCACCCAACAGCCCGGCCAGGCAGGCAACTTCGCCCTCGCCGGGCACCGCAACACCCACGGCGAGCCCTTCCGGTACATCAACCGGCTCGCACCCAAGGACACGCTCCAGGTCGAGACCGCGGACGCCGTCTACACGTACGCCGTGGACAAGACCCTCGCCCAGACCTCGGCCCGCGACTCGGGAGTGCTCCGAAAGATCCCCCGCTCGACGGTCCACCCCGCCCACGGCTACACCGCACCCGGCTACTTCATCACTCTGACGACGTGCACTCCGGAGTACACGTCCCGATACCGCCTGGTGGTCTGGGGCAAGCTGATCTCGATGCGCCCCCGTTAGGACATGCGCCGCGCGCCACTCCCCAACAACGACTGGGACTGGGCCCACACCCTGTACGACTGCGTTCCGGCCGAGGAGTGGAACGTACGGAGCGCGCGGCCGAGCTCACCACCCGTCTGGAGAAGACCGGCAGGGGCTTCGAGTTCACCACCGAGGGCGATGTCGCTCGCAGGAACTGTACGGCGGGGTACCCACGCCACGGAACCGCGTGCGCAGCTGCTGGAGGCGGGCGAACCTGGCGATCTCCGCGGCGCTGTCGGAGGCGTAACCCCCTGCCTCCATCGCGATGGCCGCCTCCTGCGGGCTCATGCCGAAGCTCAGTGGGCCGACCCGTTCGAGCGGGACGTAATCCCACTGTGCTCGATCGGACTCGGCGACCACGGCCCAAGGATCCGGCCACACGGCGAGCACCTCCTGTCGGGCAAACGCGCCGCCGACCCGATGGGCGGCGCTGACCGGCATGATCCACCAGCCACGCCCTGACCCGACCCCACCCCTCACCCCCGCTCCCGCAGCACCCCCACCACAACCCCCGCCACCACGGCCAGCCCCGCCGACACCACCATCGCGACATCCGCGCCCTGGGCCAGATCTCCCGAAGAGGTCGCGAGGGCGATCGTCAGGGCGACCCCCGCGCAGGACCCGATGTAGCGGAGGGTCTGCTGGGCCCCCGATCCCATCGCCGCCCGCGAGGCGGGCACCGACTCCACGGCGAGCAGGGGCAGCGCGGCGTTCAGCAGGCCGCTGCCCACCCCCGCCACGACCAGGCCGGGGAGCAGGCGGGTCCAGGAGCCGGAGGCGACCGAGCCCAGCATGGTCAGGACGCCGGCCGCGTGGAGCAGGAAACCCAGGGCGAGTTGCAGCCGCGGGGATACCCGGCCGGACAGTCGGCGTGCCTGGAGTGCCACGGCGAAGGAGAGCCCGGACCAGAGCAGGAACAGCCAGGCCGTGTCCATCGCCGACAGGCCCATCGTCTGTTGGAGCAGGGCCGGCAGGAAGCTGAACAGGCCTATCACCGCGAGCCCCGTGAAGAGCCCGCCCGCGGAGGAGGCGAGGAAACCGGGGCGGCGGAGCAGACCCAGGTCGATCATCGGGGTCGCCGCGCGCCGCTCGACCACGACGAAGAGGGCCAGCAGCACCAGCGAGGCCAGCAGCAACAGCCCCACCGGAGCCCGCAGCCAGCCGTCCCGGCCCAGTGTCAGGGCCGCGACCAGGGCGACCAGGGCCGACCCGAAGGTCACGGCTCCACCGAGGTCGGGGCGGCCGCCACGCGGGGCGCGGGACGTGTGGTCGCCCACCAACGGCTGTTCCTTTGCCACGAGGTCCGGCGCCGCCCTCCTTTCGTCGGCATGCGGCAACGCGCGCGCCGACACGGCCCCCACGACCAGGGCGGCGGCGCCGAGAACGACGTACGACAAGCGCCAACTCGGCATGGCACCGGTCACGAGCGGCCCCACCGCGATACCGCCGCTCACGAACGCGCCCCACACCCCGGTCGCCCGCAGTCGCCCGGCCGGCGTCGGGAAGGCGTGGGCGATCAGGCCGAGGCTGCTCGCGAGGAGGGCCGCGCTGGCCGCGCCCTGGGTGATGCGGGCCAGGGTGAACAGCCAGGTCGTGGAGGCGAAGGCGCCGAGGACCGTGGTGAGGCCGAGCGCGAGGGTGCCGGCGACGAAGACCCGGCGGCGGCCGTAGTCGTCGGCGAGGCTGCCGGCGACCAGGAGGAGGGCGGCGAGACCGAGCGGAGTGCCGTTCAGCAACCAGGCCTGGGCGGAGAGCGGGGTGTGCAGGGCGGCGGCGATGTCGGGGAGTGTGACCATCGGCGCGGTGTACGTCATCAGGGCCACGGCGGTGGCCGCACTGGTCAGGGCGAGGGTGGGCCCGGCGGGTGGGAGGGGCGCCGGAGCCGCCACCTCGGTGATGGTTCGTTCACTGAACCTAGTCATGCGGAGTACCGTAGCAGGGTCGGTTCGGTGACTGAACCAACCGCTCGCAAAGTGGCTAAGGTGGACGGCATGGCACTGGGCAAGGACTACGCGACACAGCAGTGTTCGGTCGCCCGCGCGCTGGAGATCGTCGGCGAGCGCTGGACGCTCCTCGTCGTCCGCGACGCGCTCTACGGCGTACGGCGCTACAACGACTTCCTCGGCCACCTCGGCATCCCCCGCGCCGTCCTCGCCGCCCGCCTCCAGATGCTCACCGAGGAGGGCGTCCTGGAGAAGCGCCGGTACCAGGAGTCGCCGCCGCGCGACGAGTACGTCCTGACCGACCGCGGCATCGAGCTGTGGCCCGTGGTGCGCTCACTCGGGCGGTGGGGCCGCGAGCACTACGACAAGACGGTGCTGCGCGCCTTCCGGCACGCCGAGTGCGGCACCGAACTCGGCCCGTACGGCGAGTGCCCCGCCTGCGCGACCTTCGTGCCGCCCGCCGACGTCCTCATGATTCCGGGCCCCGGACTCGATCCGGACCCGGTGGATCCGGTCAGCCGGGCTCTGCTGAAGCCCAAGCGGTTGTTGGAGCCGGTAGTGACCGATCAGGTATAACCGACACAGGTACGAATAACGTATGTCGTCCGGTGAGCGAGGGGAGGGGTGGCCGATGATCCGCGGTCCGCGCTCCGCCGTACCCCTGCTGCTCCTGTTCCTCCAGGTCGTACTCCTCGACACCGGCAGCCTCTCCGCCGCCGTCGCCCTCGCGGCGACCGCCGCGGCCGGCTCGGCCTTCGCCGCCTGCTCCCTGCTCGTCGCGCGCTGCGCACCCGCCGTACCGCCCACCCGGGTCCGTACGGCCATCCGCGACCGCGCCCGCCGCACGGCCTTCCTGCCGCAACGCGACCCCGACGCCAAGGGCCGCACCAGGCCCCGAGCGCCGGGACAGAGCCTCCTGGCGACCGCCGCGTAGGGGCCCCACCTTCTTTTCCGAAGCACCCCGAAGCACCCCGAGGCTCCCTGAGAGCACTCCCGGGTGTCTTCGAGAGGTGACGCGGACCCCGCGCGGGTCGTCATGCCGCACATCCCTTCCCGGATCGCCGTATCCGGGTTCCCGGCACTGACGAGACCCCCGGAGGGCTCACCCATGTCCGTCTTCGCCACCCTGGTCGAGCATCTCGCCGACCTCCTCCACCCCCTGCTCGGCGCATCCGCCGCGGCCGGCGCGATCGTCCTGTTCACCGCGCTCGTACGACTCCTCGTGCACCCCCTGTCCCGCGCGGCGGCGCGCGGACAGAAGGCCCGCACCGAACTCCAGCCGAAGATCGCCGAGCTGCGGAAGAAGCACGCGAAGAACCCCGAGAAACTCCAGAAGGCCGTACTGGCCCTGCACGCCGAGGAGAAGGTCTCCCCGCTGTCCGGCTGTCTGCCGAGCCTGTGCCAGCTGCCGGCGTTCTTCCTCCTCTACCACCTGTTCTCGAACACGACCAACCCGCTCCTGACCCACCAGCTCTTCGCCGCACCCCTCGGCAACCACTGGGCGGACGCGCTCGGCGACGGTGGCGCCTTCGGGGGAGCGGGACTCGTCTACGTCGGACTGTTCACGCTGGTCGCCTGTGTCGCCGCCTTCAACTTCCGCCGCACGAAGCGGATGATGGCCGCGAATCCGGCCGTACCGGTGGTCGACGGGCAGCCGATGGCGGGGATGGGGGCGATGAGCAAGGTCATGCCGTTCATGTCCTTCTTCACGCTCTTCACCGTGGCGGTCGTGCCGCTGGCGGCCGCTCTGTACGTCGTCACCAGTACGACGTGGAGCGCGGTGGAGCGGGCGGCGCTCTACCGCTGATCAGCCGGCCCGCGGTCCAGTCCGTGAACCGGGTATTGCGGACTGGACGCCTACCTTGGAGGATCGACCAGTCATCCGATGGCTGCACCCATGGGATGGCGCGCCGCGATCGAGGGAGATTGTGATCATGAAGCTGCTGCGAGTCGGTACGGCGGGAGCGGAGACACCCGCGCTGCTCGACGCCGACGGGACGCTGCGGGACCTGAGCGGTCTCGTCCCGGACATCGACGGAGCGCTGCTCGCCGACGACGCCGCGCTCGGGCGGATCCGCACGGCCGCGGAGGCCGGCGAGCTGCCCGCGCTGGACGCCACCGGGCTGCGCGTCGGGCCGCCGATCGCCCGGATCGGCAAGATCGTGTGCATCGGCCTGAACTACCACGACCACGCCCGCGAGACCGGCGCCGAGCCGCCCGCCGAGCCCGTCATCTTCTTCAAGGCCGCGGACACGGTCGTAGGTCCTCACGACACCGTCCTCGTGCCCCGCAAGTCCGAGAAGACCGACTGGGAGGTCGAGCTGGCGGTGGTCATCGGACGTACGGCCCGCTACCTCGACTCGGACGAGGCGGCGCTCGCGCATGTCGCCGGGTACGCGGTGGCGCACGACGTGTCCGAGCGGGAGTTCCAGATCGAGCGGGGCGGGACCTGGGACAAGGGCAAGAACTGCGAGACGTTCAATCCGCTGGGCCCGTGGCTGGTGACGACGGACGAGATACCGGACCCGCAGAACCTGTCGCTGAAGCTCTGGGTCAACGGGGAGCTGAAGCAGAACGGCACGACGGCCGAGCAGATCTTCCCGGTGGCGGAAGTGGTGCGGTACGTCAGCCAGTTCATGACGCTCTACCCCGGTGATGTGATCAACACGGGGACGCCGGCGGGGGTGGCGCTGGGGCAGCCGGAGCCGAAGCCGTTCCTGCGGGCCGGGGATGTGGTCGAGCTGGAGATCGAGGGGCTCGGACGTCAGCGGCAGGAGTTCAAGAGCGCGTAGACGCTCCGCTGGGAGAGCCGGGGAACTGCGGTACGTCAGCCGCGGGCCGTGCGTGGCTGGTCGCGCAGTTCCCCGCGCCCCTGGGGTGGGTCACCTACACGTTCTTGTTCAAGAACTCTTCCAGCGCCTCCACCACGAACTTGTGGTCCTGGAGCTGGGGCAGACCGCTCACCGTCACCGCGCCCACGACCCCGACACCCTCCACGGTGATCGGGAAGGAACCGCCGTGCGCCGCGTACTCGTCCGGGTCGAGACGGGAGGACTCCTCGAAGGTGCTGCCCTTGGCGCGGAAGCGGGCGCCGACCAGGTAGGAGGCGGAGCCGTAGCGCTCCACGACGCGGCGCTTGCGGTTGATCCAGGCGTCGTTGTCCGGGGCGGAGCCCGGCAGGGCGGCGTGGAAGAGCTGCTGGCCGGCGCGGTGGATGTCGATGGCGACGGGGGCCTGGCGCTCACGGGCCAGCTCCACCAGGAGGGAACCCAGGGCCCAGGCGTCGTCATGCGTGAACTGGCGGAAGACCAGGCGGCGTTCCTGCGCCTCCAGCTCCTCGATGGGCGGGGTCAGTTCCGGGTGGAACTTCGGGGTCAACTCGCCGCTGTGCGTCACAGCTTCACCACCACTCCGTCGTGGGCCGAACGGCGGGCCGCCTCGAGCACATCGAGGGCGGCGGCCGCCTCCAGTGCGGTCACCGGGTTGGGACCGCCGTCGAGCAGGGCCTTCGCCACGGCCGCATAGTAAGCGGGGTAGTCCCCGGCGAGGGTCGGTTCGGGCCGACCGCCGCCCGTCAGCGGGGACTCACCGGCACCGACCCGCCCCCACAGCGACTCGGGCTCCAGCCCCCAGTCCTTGCCCTCGGCCGGCCGCTCGCCGTCCTTCAGGGCCGCCTCCTGGGGATCGAGGCCGTACTTCACATAACCGGCCCGCGAGCCCAGCACCCGGAAGCGGGGCCCGAGTTGGGCGGTGGTGGCCGTCGCGTACAGCTGGGTCCGCACTCCGCTCGCGTGGGTGAGCGCGATGAAGGTGTCGTCGTCGACCGAGGCACCGGCGCGCCGGATGTCCGACTCGGCGTACACCGAGGTGACGGGACCGAAGAGGACGAGTGCCTGGTCCACGAGATGGCTGCCGAGGTCGTACAGCAGACCTCCGATCTCTGCCGGGTCACCGGACTCCCGCCATCCGCCCTTGGGCTGCGGACGCCACCGCTCGAAACGGGACTCGAAGCGCCATACGTCACCCAGCTCGCCGTCGGCGAGGAGCTTGCGAAGCGTCAGGAAGTCGTTGTCCCACCGCCGGTTCTGAAAGACGGAGAGGAACAGCCCCCGCTCCTCGGCGAGCGCGGCCAGCTTCCGCGCCTCGGCGGCGGTGCCGGCGACGGGCTTGTCGATGACGACCGGGAGCCCGGCCTCAAGGGCGCGGGTGCCGAGCGTGACGTGCGTCTTGTTGGGAGAGGCGATGACGATGAGATCCAGCTCGCCACCCCGCTGCTCGAACAGTTCGTCGGGAGTGGCGGCGACGCGCACGTCCGGGAACTCGGCGCGGGCCTGCTCCTGGCGCTCGGGGTTCGAGGTGACCACCGTGTCGAGGACCAGGCCCTCGGTGGCGGCGATCAGCGGGGCGTGGAAGACGGAGCCCGCGAGGCCGTAACCGATGAGGCCCACGCGGAGAGGGGTACCAGCCGTACCAGTCGTACCAGTCATGCCTCCCACTTTGGCAACGCTGTTGCCAAAGTGCAAGCCATAGGGAGAATGGTGGCGTGGACAGGACGAAGAAGTCGGCGAGGGGCGGGCGCCCGGTGACGGCCGGAGTGAACCTGCTCGGGCTGCGCAGCCACAACACCGCCCTGGTGCTGGACCTGCTGCGCACCGCGGGAACCGAGGGCATCAGCCGCCTGGAACTCGCCGACCGCACCGGCCTCACCCCCCAGGCCGTCAGCAAGATCACCGCCCGGCTCCGTGAGGAGGACCTCGCGACGGAGGCGGGCCACCGGGCATCGACGGGCGGCAAGCCCCGGACGGTACTGCGGCTGGTCCCGGAGGCCGGCCACGCACTGGGAGTGCACCTGGACCGGGACGAGCTGCGGGCGGTGCTGGTCGACCTGGACGGGACCGTGGTGGGGGAGCGGTGCGTCGCGATGGACCTCGGGTCGGGGGCAGACGCCGTGGTGGAGGGGGTGGCCGGCCTCGCCGAGGCGTTGCTCTCCGTGCTGCGGCCGAGGTCGGTACTCGGCGTGGGCGTGGCGCTGCCGGGACCGCTCGACCACGGGCGGGGCGTGCTGCACCGCGTCACCGGCTTCCCCGAGTGGGACGGCTTCCCCCTCCGTGACGCACTGGCGCACCGGCTCGGCCTGCCGGTCGCCGTGGACAAGGACACCAACGCGGCGGCCCTGGGCCTGGCCGTCGGAGACGAGGCCGACTCCTTCGCGTATCTGCATCTCGGTACGGGACTGGGGGCCGGCCTGGTGATCGGCGGCAAGGTGCACCGGGGTGCCCGTACGGGCGCGGGGGAGTTCGGTCACCAGGTCATCCAACTCGACGGCCCTCCCTGCGGCTGCGGAAACCGGGGCTGCATCGAGGCCCTGTGCCTGGGAGCCGTGGCACGGGGGGACACGGAGACGGCGGCACGGGTACTGGGCGCGGGCGCCGCGAACCTGGTCGGCCTGCTCGACATCGACGTAGTACTCCTGGGCGGACGCACGGTTACCGCGATGCCGGAGGTCTTCGTACGAGGAGTGCAAACAGCACTGGACACCCGCACGCAGGGAAAGGGCACCGTACCCGTACGACTCGCCCCCGCCGGCCCCCGCGCCGTGGCCGAGGGCGCCGCCCAACTACTCCTGGCCCCACTCTTCGGCCGAGCAGCCGCCTGAGCCGACCACCGCAGAACCGCCGTCGAGCCCCCGGGTGGGACGGGCCTGCACCGGCGCAACGGCCCCCGGGTGGGACGGGCCCGCACCGCCGCAACGGCCCCCGGGCAGAACCCACCCCCACCGCCGCACCGCCCCCGGCGGGGCACCACCCAGGCATGCCCGCCGCCCCAGGCGGGACGTACCCGCACCGCCACACCGTCCCCAGACGGGACGGGCTCGCGCTCGCGCAACGGCGAGCAGGGGACGTACCGGGGGGTGTCCGCCCGCAGCGTCGGGCGACCAACCAAGAGCACATCCCCAGCCCACAGCACCGCCCGACCGAGGACGGACACCCCCCGGTGCGGCACCGACCCCCAACGACGAGTAGTGCGCAACGCAAACCCCCACCGAACCGCGACAGGCCGCCGCAGGCATCCCCCACCGCCGATCGGGCGGCATTCCACCCCAGCCCGGAGCGGCACCCCCCATTCCCCACCCCCACCCGCCATGGTCATGTGTTTATGCGACTGTGCACCCCCGCCACCGCCACCCTCCCCCTAGCCGCGGCAGCCGCCCTCCTCCTCACCCCCACCCCGGCCCAAGCGGCGGCCCTCGCCGCGCCCACCTGCGCCACCCCCGACGCCCGCACCTTCCCCCTCACCACCCGCATCCACGGCGGCCCCGACGCCTACGAGATCGGCGGCGGATACGGCACCTGGTACCTCGACCTCACCAACACCACGGACCGCACCTGCGAGAACATCCACCCTGTAGTGGTCCTCGTCGACAAGAAGCACGCCCTGGAACCCGACCAGCCCCAACTCGAGTTCTACGAGGGCAAGCGCCCCCACCCCGTCCGCTTCGAGACCACCGACGAGGACGAACTCGTAGGGGTGTTCCGGCAGGGCCTCACTGTCGCCCCCGGCAAGACCCGCACCGTGAAGCTCCGCCTCGCCCTCACCTCGGACGCCGTACCGAACGAGGTCACCGCCAACGCCGCGGTCGTACAACGCCATGAAGACGACGGTGACTGGGTGGGCCAGTCCAACGACTACCGCTTCGCCGTCGCCACCGACGACGCCCCGCCGCCCCCGAGCGACACCACCGACGCCCTCCCCGACGCCGAGGAAGCCGCGGAACTGGCCCACACCGGCCCCAGCACCCCCGCCCGCCTCCTGGCCGCCGCCCTCCTCCTCACCACCGGTGGCACACTCCTCCTCGCCCGCCGAACCAACCGGAAGTAGGCCATTCCCTCAAGATCCGGCCACTGTCTAGGCTGGGGCCGACGCAGCACCGCGTACATGCGTACGGCAGGAGATCCCGCACATGGCAGACCGCAGGCCCATCGATTCGTGGCTCACCGACATGGACGGTGTGCTCATCCACGAGGGCGTACCGATCCCCGGCGCCGACGCCTTCCTGAAGAGGCTCCGCGAGTCCGGCAAGCCCTTCCTGGTCCTGACCAACAACTCCATCTACACCCCACGTGACCTGCACGCCCGCCTGCGGCGCATGGGCCTGGACGTACCGGTCGAGTCCATCTGGACCTCCGCGCTGGCCACCGCCCAGTTCCTCGACGACCAGCGGCCCGGCGGCACGGCGTACGTCATCGGCGAGGCGGGCCTGACCACCGCGCTGCACGACATCGGGTACGTCCTCACGGACCACGAGCCCGATTACGTGGTCCTCGGTGAGACCCGGACGTATTCCTTCGAGGCCATGACCAAGGCCGTCCGCCTCATCAACGGCGGCGCCCGCTTCATCTGCACCAACCCCGACGAGACCGGCCCCTCCACCGAGGGCCCGCTCCCGGCGACCGGCGCCGTCGCCGCGCTCATCACCAAGGCCACCGGCAAGCAGCCGTACTTCGCGGGCAAGCCCAACCCCCTGATGATGCGCACCGGTCTCAACGCGATCGGCGCCCACTCGGAGACCAGCGCGATGATCGGCGACCGCATGGACACCGACGTGCTGGCCGGCATGGAGGCGGGCATGCAGACGTTCCTGGTGCTCACCGGGCTGACCCGGCCGGAGCAGGTGGAGGACTTCCCGTACCGCCCGTCGAAGGTCGTGGACTCGATCGCGGACCTCGTGGACCGGATCTGAAACTCCCCGGCCCATGAACACGACTCGTACGGAGTAGTGGCGGCCCCCTGAGGATGCGGGGCCGCCGCCCCCGGGGGACTCTCCACATATCTGGAGGTTCACGATGGGTTCTCTACGCCTCACTCTCTGCACCGCACTGCTGGCATTCACCGCACTGACCACCCCGGCCGCGCACGCGGCCGACGGCGCCGCAGTCGCAGTCACCCCGTCGTCCCCCGCTCCCGGCACCGACATCGCCCTTCGCGTGAGCGGCTGCGCCGACCGAACCGGCACGGCCGTCTCCGCGGCGTTCGTCGCCGACGTACGGCTCACCGGGGCTGGGGGCACCCCCTCCGGGGGAGGCACCCTCGTCGGCGAGACCCGGGTCCGCACCGAACTGCGGGCGGGCTCCTACGACGTCCAGGTCACCTGCGGGGACACGTCCCGCAAGGCCGCGGTCACCGTCGTACAGGAGCCGTCCCCGCACACCTCCCCCGTCGCCCCGGTCCAGGCGGGCGGCGGCGGCACGGCGCACCTCGGCGCCGCCGACGCCCGCACGGCCGGACCCGGGACCGCACAGGCGGTGACCGGGCTGGTGCTGGCCGGGGTGGCGGCCGCGGCCGTGGTGCTGCGGAGGGTCCGCCGGAGCCGAGGGACCGACTGACGTGCGCTCCTCCGGCACGGGCCGCCTCCTCACCGGGGTGGCCTGGGTGATGCTGCTGCTCGGGCTGTGGCTGTGGGGGCGGGAGGTCACGGACGTACGCAACGGGATATCCGCGCCCACGACCGGGGACGTGGCAGCGGTCGGACGGCCGCCCGGGGTCCGACTTCCGCCCCCCACCGAGCCGTTGAGGCCGGCGCTGCCGCAGCGCATCGACATTCCCGGACTCGGCGTGCAGGCGCCGGTGGTGGCTCGCGGACTCGACGGGAGTGGCGCGATCGACCCGCCGCCCTACGACCAGGCCGGAGTCGTCGGCTGGTACGCCGCCGGAGTGAAGCCGGGGGCCGCCGGGGCCGCGCTGATGGTGGGGCATGTCGACACCGAGACCAGGCCCGCCGTCTTCTACAAGCTCAGCGCGCTGAAGCCGGGCGAGACGGTCCGGGTGATCCGCGACGACGGCAGGGTCGCCGAGTTCACCGTCGACGACGTCCAGGTCGTCGCCCGCGACCTCTTCGACGCCCGCCAGGCCTACGGGACACACGAGAAGGGCCGTGCCGAGCTGCGGCTCATCACCTGCGGCGGCATCTTCGACCGGGCGAGCCGCAGCTATACGGCGAATGTGATCGTGTCCGCGTATCTGACGGGGACCGGCCTCTAGGTCCGGCCTGCGCCACCTGGCCCGGTCGACGGCCCGCTCCCCCCGAAGCCGCCGACCGGGCTGGTCCTCAACCGCGCGCGCACGGGTTGCGGGAGTAACCCGGCGATCGGCACGGGAGGCTCGTGAGCCAGTAGTGGTGGGCAGTCGGCCGGGGGCTGGGGCCTTCTGTGGGAAGACTCTAGAACGGATGGGCCCCGAGGCCTAGGGGGCATTTGACGCCATGTCGAAGTCTGGTGGCTCTGCGTCATACGGCCAGGTGGTACGCGGTTCTACGAAGGTCCACGAGCGGTGCCTTCGAACTCCCGCCGCAGCTCGGTGTCGTCCGCACTCCGTTCGATGACCGCGCTCGCGACCCGGTCCAGGGGCAGCCGACGGCGGTGCGCGCCTACCCGGACCATCGGTGCTGTAACAGCTCCCCGACAAGGCTTGGGTGATCTCGTGTGCCCCACGGCACGTATGTCAGGATTGGGCCTTGGACTGCAGCACCGAGGGGGATTTGGATGTACGGCACGAGGGGGGCCGGAATGAGGACGTCCGCGATAGTGCTGGGGGCCGCACTGCTGATCGCCGGATGCTCCTCGTCCGGGGACAAGGACGAGCCGGACGATGCGTCCGGCGCCAAGATCACCCAACAGCCCAAGGAGACCGACCCGTTCTGGGTCAATCCGGAGGGCACCGCGGCCCAGCAGGTCGCGGAGTTCGAGAAGGCCGGCAAGGACGCCGACGCCGAACACATCCGCAAGATCGCCGAGCAGCCCACCGGGCAGTGGATCGGCACGGAGAACCCCGAGCAGGAGGCGCGCGGCTTCACCGAGGCCGCCGACAAGGCGGGCCGTACGGCTCTGCTGGTCCTCTACAACATCCCGCACCGCGACTGCGGCCAGTACTCGCAGGGCGGCGCCGCCGACGGCAACGCCTACCGGACCTGGCTCGACGGTGTGGCCGCGGGCATCGGGGACCGCCCGGCGACGGTCATCCTGGAGCCGGACGCCATTCTGCACCTGGTCGACGGCTGCACCCAGGACGAGTTCCACGAGGAGCGCTACGACCTCCTCCAGGGCGCCATCACCAAGCTCAAGTCCCTGAAGAACACCAAGGTCTACCTGGACGCGGGCAACGCGGGCTGGGGCCACCCGGACCAGATCTTCGAGCCGCTGAAGTGGGCGGGCGTCGACAAGGCCGACGGCTTCTCGGTCAACGTCTCCAACTTCTACTCGACCGAGGACTCCATCGCCTACGGCAAGCAGCTCTCGGCGAAGGTCGGCAACAAGCACTTCGTGATCGACACCAGCCGCAACGGCAACGGCCCCTACAACGAGGGCAAGGCCGACGAACGCTGGTGCAACCCGCCCGGCCGCGCCCTGGGCGAGACCCCGACGACGAAGACGGCGGACCCGCTGGTCGACGCGTACGTCTGGGTCAAGCGCCCGGGAGAGTCGGACGGCGAGTGCAAGGGCGGCCCGAAGGCGGGGGAGTGGTGGGCGGAGTACGCCCTGAATCTGGCGAAGGCCAGTAAGTAGCCGCACAGCGAAGGGCGCCCTCCGTCATACGGAGGGCGCCCTCAACTGTCACCGCCTAAGGCACCTTGACCCACTGTGCCTTGCTCGGCGTCCCCTGATCGTCATCGACGAACAGCATGTACCACCCCGACTGCACCAGGTTCTTGTTCTTCGGCACCGTCACCGTGATCTTGTCCCCGGACACCTTGTACTTCAGCTCGATCGACCGCTGGTCCACGTCGGTGACGTGCGTCGCCGCACTCGGCCGGATCAGCCGCACCTTCTCGATCGTCGAGGCGTGCTGCGAGGTGAACGTCCCGGACTCGCCGCGCTCGATGGTCTGCGGGCCACCGGACAGCGACGGCCGTGAGTCCCGGTAGAGATACGGCGGTGTGTAGATCTCGATGCGCTGCTCGAACTTGCCCGGCTTGGTGTTGGCCTTGTCGCTGTAGAGCGAGTCCGAGCCGAAGAACATCACCCGGCCGTCGGGCAGCAGGATCGAACCGGAGTGGTAGTTGCGACCCACCAGCGGATCGGCCACCTGCTCGAACGTGTTCGTCTCCGGGTGGTAGATCCGCGCCTGGAGGATGTTGGAGTCACCGCGCCCGCGGTAGTCCTCCGAACCGCCCGACATCAGGATGGAGTCGTCCGGCAGGACCGAGATGCTCGGGTACCGCGTGCCCTTCTCCAGCGTCGGCCCGTCCACGAACTTCGGGTCGTCCGCCTTCAGGTCGACGATCCGCGTCTTGTCGCTGGACTGCTCGGACTCGCCGACCCCGCCGCCGCCGACCACCATGTACTTCTCGTCCTGCGCCGGCGCGAGCAGCACCGTGCCGGACGTCTCCATCAGCTTGGGGTCGCTGAGCCCCGGCAGCTTGGTGAACTTGTTGGTGTCGACGTCCCAGACCCCGGGGTCGCGGCCCACGTTGTCCGGCCCGTAGCCCGCGTTGGACCCCGAGTAGAAGACCTTGCCGTTCTGCATCAGGAACAGCGCGGGATACGTCGGGAACTGGCGGGTCTTCGGCAGATACGTCCAGGTCTTGGTCTTCGGGTCGAAGACCTCGTTCTTGCCCGGCACCAGCTGGCCGATGTCGTCGAGGCCGGAGACGCTGAGGACCTTGCCGTCGCTCAGGGTGGTGAGCGTCGGGTACCAGCGGGCCTCGTTCATCGGGTCGACCTTGATGTACTTCTCGGCGACCGGGTCGAACTCGTAGGCGTCCCGGATCCCCTGGAAGTCCTTCTTGTCGAGGGCGAGCTTCTGCGCGATGCCGTAGGTGTTGCGCGCGTCGGTGCCGGACAGCCCCTGGATGCGGTAGTTGTCCTGCGTGCCCGTCTCGTGCGTCTTGCCCTGTTTCTGCGCCTCGACATAGACCCGGTAGATACCGGGGTCGTTGCGCAGGAACTCGCCGGTCGCCTTGTCGAAGACCTTCTTCGCGCGCGGCACCAGCACCGAGTCCTTGGAGACGAACGTCTTGCCGTTCTCCTTGCCGGTGAACTTGGTGCCCGCGGGCAGCGTGATCGGCTTGTCCGGGTTCTCGTTGTGGACGATCATCAGGCCGCCGGCCTTGGTGACGTCACCCTTCAGCTTCTCGTACCGCTTCGTACCGCCCGCGATCAGCAGATTGCCGTTGGACAGCTGCGTGTGGCCCGTGCAGAACAGGTCGCTGGGCGTGGGCACCTTCTTGATGGTGCCCTTGACCGGGTCCCAGATGCGGGTGTCGAACTTCTTGGCGTCGAAGTTCTCCTGGTTGTTCCCCGACCCCGCGACGAGCAGCACCTTGCCGGTGCGCAGCAGCGCCGCGTGGATCGTGTTCTGTCTGAACTCCTCCGGAAAATCGACGACTTCCCACTTGCCGTTGTCGGCTTTGTACTCCGGTTTGTTGATCTGGTACTGGTGGTATTTCTCGGTCCCGAAGCGGTAGAGCCACGGCCCGTTCATCCCGGCCAGTGCGAGTACCACCGCCGTACCTATCGCTAGGCGACGGGCACGACGGCGTCCGGCACGGTCGTTCATTCCTTACGTCCCCCAAGTCCACCCAGGGCGATTTGCATGGTCTGGTCGTTGCCCCCGCTGTTCTCGCCTGCGCCGCCCGGCTGGGAGGCGGCCCAGCTCGGCTTCTGGGCGGGCGCGTGCTGGGCCGGCAGGGGCTGCGGCTGGTACTGCTGCTGCGCCGGGACCGCCGGGCCCTGCGGCTCCTCGGCGGGCTTCTTCTTCTCCTGGCGCAGCATGTGCCGCCAGACGAAGATCGGCGTCGCGGTGATCAGCATGGCGAAGATCGCCCAGATGATCATCGCCGGGTGCGAGTGGCCGTAGACGAAACCGGCGGCGATCGAGGCGCCGAAGATCGCGATGAAGTACCAGTGGTAGCGGAAGGTCCCGAACCAGCGGTCGGGGCTGGCCGAGTCGCCCTTGGGGGTGACGACGAACTTGCTCTTGCGGCGCAGCGCGGAGTCGATCAGGGCCTTGGCGTACAGCGGCGCGGACAGTGCGGACATCACCATGCCGGCCACACCGCCGGAGCCCTCGGGCTCGTGCGGGGAGACGTTGTGCCTGCGGTTCCAGACGTAGAGGCCGATCTGGAGGGCGGAGGCGTTGCCGTAGAGCATCAGCCACACGGTGGGGTCGATGTTCACACCCGAGGCGCCCAGGCCCAGGAAGAGCGCACAGCTGAGCGCCGCGAGGATCCAGTTGAGGGCGGACATCGGGTAGAAGATGATCATCATCGTGTAGTTGAAGAGCTTGCCCGGGGGCAGGGAGTACCAGCCCTTCCAGTACTGCTTGAGGATCGTCTCGTACGTCCCTCGGGACCAGCGCATCTGCTGGGTGAAGAAGTCCGTCCAGGCGCTGGGGCCCTCGCCGACCGCGAGCACGTCCGGGGTGTAGACCGAGCGCCACTTGCGGCCCGTCGCCGGGTTCTTGTGGCGGTGGATCTCGAAGCCGGTGGCCATGTCCTCGGTGATCGAGTCGTACAGGCCGCCGATCTGCTTGAGCGCCCTGATCCGCACGGCGTTGGACGTGCCGACGAACATCGGGGCGCCGTAGTAGTTGCCGGCGCGCTGGATGAGGGCGTGGAAGAGGAACTGCTGCGACTCGGCGGCCTTGGTGACGAAGTTGTCGTAGTTGCCGTAGACCTGCGGGCCGATGACGAAGCCGATGTCCGGGTCGCGGAAGAAGCCGAGCATCCGCTCCAGGTAGTTGGGCAGCGGCACGTGGTCGGTGTCGACCGAGGCGAAGAAGTCGTAGTCGTCGCCGTGGGCGTCCAGCCAGGCGTTGTAGTTGCCGTGCTTGGTCTTGGCGCGGTGCGGGCCCTTGGCCTGGTTCCACTTCGCGATGCCCTTGCGGGAGAAGTGGTGCACGCCGAGCCGGGCGCAGACCTCCTTGACCTCGGGGTCGTCACCCTCGTCGAGCAGCCACACATGCAGAAGGCCCCGGTGGCGCAGCTTGACCGCCGCCTCCAGGGTCTTGGTGACCATCTCCAGGGGCTCCTTCCCGGGCACGAAGGAGGTGAGGAAGGCCACTCTCGTGCCGGTCTCGGGCACCACCGGGATCGGGTCGCGGGCGACCAGCGTGGCGTGCGCGTTCGACAGCACGTTCATGCAGCGGAAGAACTCGATCAGGCCGATCGAGACGAGCATCACTATGTCGAGCGCGGGCAGCCACTTGAAGTCCACGTAGTCGCGCTCGGTCCAGTGCTCGGGCTGGAGCAGCCAGAACAGCAGGACCAGGGAGAGCACCGGCGCGGCGGCCAGCATCAGGGCGACTCTGAGGCGGTGCGTCTCCTGCGAGATCAGCGATCGGTACTCCACCTTGTAGGGCTTCGACGGATCGGGCTGGGTGAGGGGTCCGGCCAACCGGCTGTAGTGCTCGTAGTCGTACTTCGGCAGCGTCTTCTTGATCCGGCGGAACGTGCCCGTCCGGGTCTGTGAAGCCACCCTGAGCTGAGTGGTTTCAGACGGGTCGAAGTTCTGCCGGGCGCCCGTCGGCGTCGACGTCATGAGTCATCCCCCCACACGCGAGTGATCGCGTGCTTTGTCGGTTCCTTACGTCTGCTCGAGTCCCCCTCGACCTTCACAGACGTATCAGTGGTGGGCCGCAGTCACCACATTCTCCATACCAATAGACATGGAACTGCGACCTTCCGGTTGCATGATGCCCCCCTCGGCATCGTCCTATGAACGGGGCCCCCTCTCCCCGTCATCACCGGCAACCGGCTCCGTGCCCCCCAAGTGCCGCGTATCCGCAGCATCTTGAAAACCAGGTTTCTACGGTGTCAGGCATGATCGCAAGATGCGAAACGCGGTGTTTACCGGTCATACGCGTTCATTGTGGCCCCTGTGGGGGCCTTGTGGGGAGGTTGTGGGCAGCCGGGCACGGATGTTGCCGAAGTGCTCTCTTATGACCCCCTCTGCCCATATCGCATCCCAGGACCGTATCGCACCCAAGATCTCCCGGTGCCGCCCGCAGATGATCCATGGATCCTGCGGACACCCCCGAGATCCGTGCGTACGCGGTGGAAGGCGTCCGGAACGCCTCCATCACCTCGCCCGACGCCACCTTGTCCAGACCCCCGTACAAGGTGGCGTGAAACGCTCGGTCGGTGTCGGCCAGGCCGTCGCCTCCGTGCGCGGCCTGTTGTTCCATACGGCCCACGAGCCCGTCCAGTTCAACGGGATCACCCTGCGGCAGCCGCCCCGCGAGCCGTGACACGAGCCCCGTCACGAGCTGCCATGGGCGAGAGGGTATCCGGCCAAACGGCCGGGAAGCGCCCCGTTCGCCCGAGAGACTTTTGTGACCTGGGGTCTCCCTGACCCTCCCTGACACCTCTCGTACGTCCTGACTGACAGCCCTCGTACGTCCTGTCAGCGCGTCCGCCGGCTCTGTCAGCGGGATGTCCGCGGCCTGTCAGCGCCCCCCGGCAGAGTCCCGCTCATCGAGAACGGCACGCAGCTGACGAGGAGTTGAGATGTCCTACGCGATCCGCGCCGAGGGGCTGGTCAAGAAGTACGGGGACTTCACCGCCCTGGACGGGGTGGACCTGGAGGTCCCGGCCGGCAAGGTCGTCGGCGTCCTGGGCCCCAACGGTGCCGGCAAGACCACCACCGTGCGCATCCTGGCCACGCTGCTGCGGCCCGACGCGGGCCACGCGATCATCGGCGGGCACGACATCGCCAAGGACCCGGTGCGGGTACGGCAGCTGATCGGGCTGACCGGCCAGTACGCCTCGGTGGACGAGACGCTGTCCGGCGCCGAGAACCTGGTCCTGATCGGCCGGCTGCTCGGTCTGTCCCGGCGGGACGCGAGGACCAGGGCCGCGGAGCTCCTGGAGAACTTCTCGCTCACCGAGGCCGCCAAGCGCCCCATCGCCACCTTCTCCGGCGGTATGCGCCGCCGGCTCGATCTGGCCGCGAGCCTGGTGGGCCGGCCCCGGATCCTCTTCCTGGACGAGCCCACCACCGGACTCGACCCGCACGCCCGCCAGGAGGTCTGGGACGTGGTCAAGGGGCTGGTCGCGGACGGCTCCACGGTCCTGCTCACCACGCAGTACCTGGAGGAGGCCGACCAGCTCGCCGACTCCATCACGGTGTTCGACAAGGGCCGCAAGGTCGCCGAGGGCCGGCCCGGGGAGCTCAAGCGCCGCGTCGGCGGACAGATCCTTCAGGTCCGCCCGACCGTGCCGGCCGACGTCCCGCAGGTGGCCGCGATCCTGGCCGAACTGTCCGGGCACACCGCTGCCGAGGAGTCGGGCGTGCTGACCGTTCCGGCCGACGAGCCGCTGCTGGTCTCCGCGGTCGCCCGCCGGCTCGACGGCGCCGGGATCTCGGCCGACGAGCTCGGGCTGCGACTGCCCAGCCTGGACGAGGTGTTCCTCGCCCTGACCGGCCACGCGCCCGCCGTGGCCGCCGCCGAACCGGCCGCCGTCTGACCCCCGACTCTCCCCACCCGGAAGGACTCCACCGTCATGGCCACCGACATCCTCACCACCCCCGACACCGCTGAGCTCTCCGCCCCCGCCAGGCCGGCCCGGATCGGTCTCGTGCCCACGCTCCACCACAGCCTGGCCCTGGCCGGGCGGGGCGCCACCAAGTTCCTGCGCTCCCCGCTCCAACTGGTCGACGTGGTCCTGACCCCGATCATCTCCCTGCTGATGTTCGTCTACCTCTTCGGCAAGGCGATCTCCGGCGGCGACCAGGACGCCTACGTGCAGCTGATCGTCCCCGGCGTCATGGTGATGACCGTGTTCCAGGCCAGCATCGGCATCGGGGTCTCCCTCAATGCGGACGCGAGCACCGGGATCTTCGACCGGTTCCGTTCCATGCCGATCGCCCGCTCGGCCCCGCTGATCGGCGCCGTGCTCGCCGACTTCGTCCGCTACGCCGTGTGCCTGGGCACCCTGGTCGTCCTCGCGCTGATCATGGGATACCGCCCCGACACCACCGTGCCCGCCGCGCTCGCCGCCCTCGGTCTGCTCATCGCCTTCGCGATGTCCTTCTCCTGGATGTCGGTGTGGCTCGGCATGGTGGCCAAGACCCCCGGTTCCGTGCAGGGCCTGATGACCATCCTGGTACTGCCCCTCACCTTCGCCAGCAACGTCTTCGTCCCCGCCGACGACATGGCCGGCTGGCTCCGCGCCTGGTCCGACGTCAACCCCGTCTCCCTCATGGCCGACACCACCCGAGGCCTCCTCGGCGACGGCGCGGTCGCCGCACCGCTGGCGGGCAGCCTGGCGTGGATGGCCGGCATGGTCGTGGTGTTCCTGCCCCTGGCGATGCGCGCCTACCGCAAGAACAACGGCTGACCCGGTGACCCTGCTCGACGGGGTGGGAGCCGCACGTCACGTGCGGCTCCCACCCCGTCGTCGCGCTACTCCGCCCGCACCGGGGCCCGCACCGCCCAAGCCCCCAGCGCCTCCCGCTCCAGCCAGTCCCGCGCCTGTGCCCGAGGCATGGCCGCCCCCTCCCCGTACGCCGCGCGATACCCCTCCTCGCCCAGCGCCTCGACCATCCGCCGCCGATGCCCCTGGAGCTCCGGCTCTCCCGCGTCGAAGGCGCCGCGCATGACCTCGCTGATCCCGAACGCGGTAGCTCCGGCGGCCGGGGCGCCCTCCAGGGTGCGCAGTCCGCCCAGGAGTTCGGCGACCCAGGCGAGGCCCGCCCCGGCGCCCTGGCCGAAGAGCGCGCCCGCCGCCCGGGGGAGCAGGGCCCGGGCCTCGGGGGCGCGGCCTTCGGCGAGATGGTTCTCGACGCGGGTGCTGAGGACCAGGTCGTGGGCGAGTTCCGCGAGGTCGGGGCGGCGGCGGGACAGCGCCTCCAGGTGGTCCAGGGTCCGGTTCGCCTGGTCCACGTCCCCGGACATCCGATGCGCGTTGGCGAGGCCGACCAGGATGTTGGCCTCCAGCCGCAGCTGGCCGCGCTCCCTGGCCTGGCGGTGTGCGGCGCGCAGATCACGGAACGCGCCGTCGAGGTCTCCGCTGCGCCGCCGCTCACGGGCGAGTCGCGCCTTGCTGAGATAGAGGTAGTCCTCGGTGCCCAGCTCGGAGCTGAGGACGACGGCCCGTTCGAACGTCGCGATGGCGGAGGCGTGCTCCCCGCGCAGCGAGTGGTCACGGCCGATCGGCATCAGCGCGAGCACGATTCCCCACCGGTCACCCACGGCCTCGAAGCCCCGCAGCGCCTCGATCCGCGACGCCACCCCGGTCTCCAGGTCGCCCTGCTCGGTGAGCGCGAAGTCCCGGGCGAGATGGGCACTGGCCCGCACCCACGGATCGGACGAGGCGAGCAGATCGTCAGCCGTCGGCGAGCTGCCTCCGAAGGCGACCTGGGACATCCGCAGGAGCAGCCCGGCGGGATGGAACTCACGGTCCACCGCCGAGTCCCCGCCCAGGGCCGCCGGGGCGGCGGCGGAGTCGGCCACGGCCGCCAGATGGGTCTCGAGGCGGCTGCCCATCCCTCGTATGCCCCAGTACCAGAACATCGCGGCACCGAACCGCACCGCCGTCTCCCGGTCCCCGGCCTCCCGGACGAGCCGCAGCGCGTGCGTGAGGTTGTCGTGCTCGCTGTCGAAGACGGCGGTGGCGCGCAGCTGTGCGCCGGTGCGCAGGAGCGGTTCGTGCCGCTGGGCCAGGGCCAGGTGGTACGCCGTGAAGCGGGCCGTCAGGTCGTCGCCGGACTCGGCCAGGCGCCGGGCCGCGTACGCGCGGACGGTGTCGAGCATCCGGTAGCGCGACTCGCCGTCGGCGTCCCGGACCTCCTGCACCAGCGACTTCTCGATCAGCGCGCCGAGCACGTAGAGGACGTCGTCGGCGGGCACCTGCGGGTCCGAGCAGACCGTTTCCAGGGCCGCGAGCGTCGCCCCGCCGGGGAAGGCGGACAGTCTGCGGGCGAGGATCCGCTCCGGTTCGTCGAGCAGGTCCCAGCTCCACTCGACCATCGCGAGCAGGGTGCGCTGACGCGGCAGGGCCGTCCGGCTGCCGGAGGAGAGCAGCCGGAACCGGTCGTCGAGGCGGCGTGCGATCTGCTCCACGCCCATCGACCGCAGCTTGGCCGCGGCCAGCTCCAGGGCGAGCGGCATCCCGTCCAGGCGGCGGCAGATCTCCAGGACGGCGTCCAGGTTCGACTCGTCGAGGGCGAACCCCTGCCGGACCCCGGCGGCCCGGTCCACGAACAGCCGGACCGCGGCCGCCGCCATCGCCTCGGCCGGCTCGGGCGACCCCGTGGGGACGTCCAGGGGTCCGAGGTGGAACAGCGACTCGCCGTTGATGGCGAGGGGCTCGCGGCTGGTCGCGAGGATACGCAACTCGGGCAGGCGTACGAGGAGTTGATCGGCGAGCTCGGCGACCGCCTCGACGACGTGCTCGCAGTTGTCGATCAGGAGCAGGGTGTCGCCACTGCCGAGGATCTCGGCCGTCCGCTCCACCGCGGAGGCCTGCTGGGCCCCGCCGCCCTCGTACAGCCGGCCGTCGGTGGAGCTGAGCGCGCCGAGCACCACGTCGGCCAACTGGTCGAGGCGGCTGACACCGGCGAGGGGCACGAAGCGGACGCGGTCCCGGGCGTGCGCGGCGTCCCTCGTCGCGGCCTCCAGCGACAGCCGCGTCTTGCCCGCGCCGCCCGGGCCGACCAGGGTCACCAGACGGGCCGAACCCATCAGATCCGCGAGCCGGTCCAGTTCGCCGTCGCGGCCGACGAAGCTGGTCAGCCGGGCCGGCAGTCGGCTCGGGGCGTTGGTGGGCCGTGCCGCCGGACGCTCCAACTCGCCCCGCAGCAGCGCGAGATGGATCTCCCGTACCTCGGCCGACGGGTCGACGCCGAGCTCGTCGCCCAGCCTGCCGCGCAGGTCCTCGTAGACGGCGAGGGCATCGGACTGGCGGCCCGCCGCCGACAGCGCACGCATCCGCAGGCCCGCGAGGCGCTCGCTCAACGGCCGCCGGGCGCCGGCTGCCTCGAGGTCGGCCAGGACGTCGGCGTACCGCCCCGCCCGCAGCTCGGCGTCGAAGCGGTCCTCGACGGCCGCGGCCCGCAGTTCGTCGAGGCGGGTGGCGGCCGCGCCCGCGAACGGGGCCTCCAGCACATCCGCGAGGGCCGCGCCCCGCCACAGGCCCAGCGCGGCCGTGAGCGTCCGTGCCGCCTCCTCGGTCCGGCCTGCCGCGAGAGCGTGTCTGCCCCGGGCCGCCAGGTCCTCGAAGCGGTACGTGTCCACGTCCTCTTCCCGTACGGAGAGCCGGTAGCCGCCCGCCACGGCGTCCACCGTGCCGGTGCCGCGCAGGACCTTGCGCAGCCGGGACACCAGGGCCTGCAGCGCGTTGGCCGCGTCGGCCGGGGGCTGCTCGCCCCACAGGCCGTCCACCAGGGAGTCCACGGAGACCGGGCGGCCGGCTTCGAGGGCGAGCCGGGCGAGCAGCATCCGCAGCCGCGCGCCGCCGATGTCGACGGGACCGTCCCCGCCGTGCACCCGCACCGAGCCCAACAGATCCACCCTGAACATGCCAATTCCCCCACCCGCTGAGCCGCCCCTCGACCCCAACGCGCGCTAAGGATCACCCACTTGACCGCCCCGGTAAACCCCCGCCCGGACCCCCGGCAACACGAAAGGCCCCCCACCGGAGTGAGGGGCCTTCGTTGTCTGTGCGCCGCCAGGGACTCGAACCCCGGACCCGCTGATTAAGAGTCAGCTGCTCTAACCAACTGAGCTAGCGGCGCCTGCTGACCCGGAGAACTCTACCCGATGTTTAGGAGTGCTCCGGACCGCCTCACCAGGGGCGCAGCGGTCGCCGTACATCATTCGGACCGTCAACATGCGCGTCCGGACGACAGTTGAGAAACTGACGAATGTGCACAGTCGCGGACATTTCCATCTGGAGTGTGAGGGGAATCGCATGGAGGCTCCGGGATTCAAGGAACCGGTATTCGAGGAATTCGATCCCATGAGCGACTGCGACTGCCCCGGATGCGTTCACTGGCGGCGCGTCCTGCCGCATTCCCGAACCGGCCGCCACCCGGCGGCCCACCGGGCGGTCGTACTCGCCGCGGCCGTCTCCACCGTCCTCGTCGGCCACGCCGCCCCCGCCGTCGCCACCCCGCACGCCCCCGCCCGTCCCGGCGTTCCCGCAGGTGACGAGCCCGATACCCCGCAGGGCGGCAAGGCCCCGCTGCACGGCCCGGGCGCCAAGCCGGCGGTGATCAAGACGCCGGCCACCACCCGCGCCGAGATCATCACGCGGGCCAAGAACTGGGTCGCCGCGCAGGTCCCGTACAGCATGTCGGAGTACTGGTCCGACGGTTACCGGCAGGACTGCTCCGGCTTCGTCTCGATGGCCTGGAACCTGCCGGGCAACGAATGGACGGGCAGCCTCGACCAGTACGGCGTGAAGATCGCCAAGGACGATCTCCAGCCCGGAGACATCCTGCTGTTCCACAATCCCGCGGACCCCCAGAAGGGCTCGCACGTGGTCATCTTCGGCGGCTGGACGGACTACACGCACACCTACTACATCGCCTACGAGGAGACCCGCCCGCGCGCCCGCAAGCAGGCCACCCCGTACGCGTACTGGAGCAACTCGGCCCGCTACACCGCCTACCGCTACAAGGGGCTGACGGCGGGCACGCCGGGCAGCGACAAGCCGAGCGAGCCGTCGCCGACGGAGGCCGCCCCGTACCCCGGCGCCGCCTACTTCGGCCCCGGAGCCAACAACAAGTACGTCACCGAGCTGGGCCGCATGCTCGTCGAGCGGGGCGCCGGCGCCTACTACACCTCGGGTCCGGGCCCCCGCTGGACGGACACCGACCGCCGTGCCACCCGGGCCTTCCAGCAGGCACAGGGCTGGCAGGGCCGGGACGCGGACGGGCTGCCGGGGCCGCAGACCTGGACGCTGCTGGCGACCGGCCAGGGCAAGGACATCAGGACCGGGGCGGCCGCGCCCGCCGCACCGGGGGCACCTTCCTCGCACGGGGTGTCCGGCTATCCGGGGCGGGCGGTGTTCCGGCCCGGCGTCAGCAGCAAGTACGTCACCCTGCTCGGAAAGCAGCTGGTGAAGAAGGGGTTCGGCAAGTACTACACGACCGGCCCCGGTCCGCGCTGGGGCGAGGCGGACCGCCGGGCCGTGGAGGCCTTCCAGCGCACCCAGGGCTGGCGGGGCGGCGCGGCGGACGGCTATCCGGGGCCGGAGACCTGGCGGCGGCTGTTCGCATAGGCCGCTGTCCCGCGACAACCCATCCACTGTCATGACGTTTCTGGCGCGGAGGCTGGAGGCACGCATGAGCACGACCACTTCCCACACCCCCTCATCGACACCGGAGCCCGATGGGCCTGCCGAGACGACCACCGCGTCCCGGCCCGCCCGGCTCATCCAGAACGAGGTGACCACCGAGATCCCCGTCCATCTGCTGTTCCGCGACGACCCGGACCCGGCACCGGTGCCGCTGACCCCCGCGATCGTGGGGCGCCGGCAGGGCACCGGCGAGCAGCCGCGCTTCCGGCGCCCGGTACCTGTCGGCCCGCGCCCCGCGGCCCAGGTCGACCCGGATCTCGTGGAGCGGCCCGCGCGGGTACTGCCCGGCTCGGCGGGGGTGCTCGCCGGGATCTGCGGGGCGACCGGGTGCGTGGCCGCCTCGTGGTGGGCGGGCGTGCTCTCGCCGCTCGCGGTGGAGGCGCTGCGGCTGCCGCAGTACGCCGGTGCCGGGCTCGGTCCCGCCCAGTGGGCCGCGTACGCCGGGGCCGGCGCCCTGAGCCTGTTCGGCTTCGGCGGGCTGGCGCGCGGGCGGACCGGACGGGCCTGGGTGCTCGGCCTCTTCGGCCGCTACCGGGGCACGGTCCGGCGCACCGGCCTGATGTGGGTCAACCCGCTGCTGCTGCGCCGCCGGGTCGATGTCCGGCTGCGGCACTGGCGCGGCGAGCCGATGCCGGCCGCCGACGGCAACGGGGTCGCGCTGCGGGTCGTCGTCCTCGTGGTGTGGCGGGTGCGGGACACCGCGCGGGCCACGCTGGGGGTCGAGGACCACGAGACGTATCTGCGCGAGTGCGTAGAGGCGGCGCTGGCGCGGGTGCCGGTGGAGCCGCCGGGCTCGGCGAGGGCGTCGGTGGACTCGGCGACCGACGCGCTGACCCGGCTGGTGGCGGCGGACGCGGGGCCGGTCGGCCTGGAGGTGTTCTCGGTGCAGCCGGTACGCGTCGAGTACGCCCCCGAGGTCGCCCCCGCGATGCATCGCCGCCGGATCGCCGCGCTGGACGCCCAGCACCGGTCGAGCGTGCTGACGTCGGTCGTGGACTCGGTGGAGGACACGGTGACCCGGCTGACCATGCGCGGCCTGGTGGAACTGGACGACTACGAACGCAAGGCGCTGGTCAAGGACTTGACGGTGGCGTTCTGCGCGGGACGCGGGGAGACGGGTCAGTGATTGGTCTGGACATGCTCAAGCAACGGCAATAATCTGGGACTTGGTCTAGACCTGCACGGCTCACTGAACTTCCCCCACGTTCTCCAGGGAGCGGCAGCATGCGCAAAAAGACCAAGTGGTACGCCGCCGTGCTGGGCCTCAGCACGGCCGGAGCCCTCGTGCTCTCCTCCGGCGGCGCGAGCGGACACGGCTACACCGACCTCCCCGTCAGCCGGCAGAAGGTCTGTCAGAACGGCACCGTGACCAACTGCGGCGACATCCAGTGGGAGCCGCAGAGCGTCGAGGGCCCCAAGGGCTTCCCCGGCTCCGGCCCGGCCGACGGGACGATATGCAGCGGCGGTCACAGCCGGTTCAGCCAGCTCAGCTCACCGAGGACGCCCTCGGGCGGCGCCTGGCCCACCACCAGGGTGACGGGCGGTCAGAGCTACACGTTCCGCTGGCAGTTCACCGCACGTCACGCCACCACCGACTTCAAGTACTACGTCACGAAGGCGGGCTGGAACCAGAACCACAACCTCGCCCGCTCCGACCTCAACCTGACCCCGTTCCTCACGGTCCCGTACAACAGCCAGCAGCCCCCGGCCACCCTCTCCCACAGCGGCACCCTGCCGTCGGGCCTGAGCGGCCATCACGTGATCCTCGCGGTATGGACGATCGCGGACACCGGCAACGCGTTCTACGCCTGCTCGGACGTCACCTTCTGATCAACCTGGTCAACTCCGGTAGGGTCCGCGTTCCGTGAATCCCTACTTCAACATAGTGATGCCCCTGATGATCGCCCTCCTGGTCTGGGGCGGGTACGCACTCGTACGCCGGACCAGGGAGCGGCGAGCCGCCTGGGAGAGCGGACTGACCGCCCGGGCGAGGGTGGTGCGCGCCTGGGCCACGACCCAGATGGTCAACAACGTGGCCCGGCGCGTGCAGTGGCACGAGTACGACTACACCACCGGTGACGGCCTCGCGGTCCGCTTCAAGGAGAGCGGCGGCCCCCGGGACCGCGACAGCGGCGAGGAGGTCCTCGTGTACTACACGCCCGCGGACCCCGAGAAGGCCACCGCGTCCGAGCCGCAGCCCGGCAAGGACACGGCGGGCATGGTGTTCGGACTGTTCTTCATCGGGGCGGCCGTCATCGCGATCCTGTACGCCTGGACGACCGTGCCGGAACTCTGAGCGTTACTTGAGACAGTCCGGCACTCCCCGCGGGTACGTTCCCTCCACGATCAGTACTTTGACCGGGGGAAGCATCATGGACGTCGTCTTCTACCTCGTACCCAGCCTCATGCTGGCCGGGGTTCTCTACCTGTCCTACCGGGTGCTGCGGCGCTCGCTGCAGATCCGCAGCGCCTGGAACAGCGGGCTGACGGCCGAGGGGCGCTGTCTGCGGGTGTTCACGACGATGCACGGCGGCGGTGGCGACTCGTCCGTGAGCACCACGCTGCACCATGTCTACGAGTTCACCGCCCGCGACGGCCGCACGGTCCGCTTCGAGGAGGAGAACGGGCCGGCGACCAACCTCGAGGGCGACTTCGTCACCATCCACTACGCCGAGGGCCAGAACGTGGTCGCCACGGCCAAGCCGCCGCAGCGTGGCAGGCTGACGGCGTCCACCGTGGGCATCCTGGCGTTCCTCGGGGTGTTCGTGGTGTTCTGCGTCGGCTTCATGGTCACGTTTCACGCGATGTCCGACGAGTTCGGCTTCGGCGACGATGTCGACGACACCACCAACACCGTCGTCGTGGACGGCGTGACGCTGACCCCGTGACCGCACGACCTCGTGACCCCATGACCTCGTGGGGCTCCACATCTGACGGTGTATCAACTACCGTGCGCCGCCATGGAGTCCAACAGGCGCACGGTCGCGGAACTCGTCGCCGCCCGGTGGGACGACCACCGGCCGGGGCTGTGGTTCGAGGAACGGACGCTCACCCACCACCAGGTCGCGGCCGCCGCAGCGGCCCGGGCGGCGCTGCTGACCGACCTGCTGCCGCCCGGCGCCCATATCGGCGTCCTCCTCGACAACACCCCTGAATATCCGCTCTGGTTGAGCGCGGCCGCCCTCGCCCGCGCCGCCGTCGCCGGCATCAACCCCACCCGCCGCGGCCCCGAACTGGCCCGGGACATCCTGCACACGGAATGCCGCGTCCTGGTCACCGAGCCGGCCCAGCTGCCTCTGCTGGAGGGCCTCGATCTGCCGGGTGTCCGGCTGCTGGTGACCGGCACCGAGGAGTACGAGGCCCTGCTCGAGCCGTACGCGGACGCCCGGCCGGACGCCTCCGCCGCCGCCCCGGGCGACCGCCTCCTCCTCTACTTCACCTCGGGGTCCACCGGCTCCCCCAAGGCCGCGATCTGCACACAGGGCCGACTGGCCGCCGCGGGGCGCTCGCTGGCCGACCAGTTCGCAGTGGGGCCCGACGACGTCCACTACATCTGCATGCCGATGTTCCACGGCAACGCGGTGATCGCCGACTGGGCCCCCGCGCTCGCGGCCGGGTCGGGGGTCGCGCTGCGGCGGCGGTTCTCGGCGTCGGGATTCCTGGCGGACGTACGGCGCTACCGGGCGACGTACTTCACGTATGTGGGCCGGGCCGTGCAGTACCTCCTGGCCACCCCGGAGCGCGATGACGACCGGGACAATCCGCTCCGCATGGGCTTCGGCACCGAGGCCGGGGCCGTGGACGCCGCGGCCTTCGAGCGGCGGTTCGGGGTGCGGTTGGTGGAGGGGTACGGGTCCTCGGAGGGCGGGGCGGCCGTGCAGTGGTCGCCCGGCACGCCCTCCGGTGCCGTCGGACGGGCGGGGCCCGGGCTCGTCGTCCTCGATCCGGAGTCGCGCAAGGAGTGCCCGGCGGCCCTGTTCGACGAGGCCGGGCGGCTGCTCAACGGCGGCGAGGCGATCGGGGAACTGGTCAACCAGGGGCCGAACCCCTTCGAGGGCTACTGGCGGAATCCGGAGGCGGAGGGGGAGCGGCGGCGGGACGGGTGGTACTGGACGGGGGACCTGTTCTGCCGGGACTCCGACGGCTACCTCTATTTCGCGGGCCGTACGGACGACCGGCTGCGCGTCGACAGCGAGAACCTGGCCGCCGCGATGATCGAGAACATCCTCGCGCGATACGAGGGTGCCGGCGCCGTCGCTGTCTACGCGGTGCCGGATCCGGTGACCGGGGACCAGGTGATGGCGGCGATCGCCGGGAGCTTTCAGCCGGAGCGGTTCGCCGCGTTTCTGGCCGCGCAGCCCGACCTCGGGACGAAGATGGCGCCCCGGTTCGTCCGGGTCGTGGACCGGATGCCGGTCACGGCGACGAACAAGATCCACCGTGCCCTGCTGCGCAGAGAGGGCTTCCGCTGCACCGACCCGGTCTGGTGGCGCCCACCCGGCGAACGGACCTACCGGAAACTGACCCCCCAAGACATCGAAGGACCCCTCGCTCCCACGAGAGGCCCTTCTGAAGTGCGCCGCCAGGGACTCGAACCCCGGACCCGCTGATGCTGCATCTCCCGGGGGATGACCCCCGGACCCCCAGCCGCTGCCGTGTGCCCCCGGCTGTGTGTGACGCGAGGCGAGCAGTGACGTCATGCCGAAGGACCCCTCGCTCCCACGAGAGGTCCTTCTGAAGTGCGCCGCCAGGGACTCGAACCCCGGACCCGCTGATTAAGAGTCAGCTGCTCTAACCAACTGAGCTAGCGGCGCATGACTCTCGCCAGCTGCATTTTCTTGCCTCGCTGCTGGCGACGAAGAAAATAGTACCCGGTCCTGGGGCGTGCTTTTGACCACCGGTGGGTGACCGGCGAGTGGTGCTCAGATGGCGAGGCTCAGCAGTACCGGGGCCGCGTTCCTGTTCAGGGCGTCCGCCGCCTGGCGGAGGCGGTGGGCGTGCTCGACGGGGAGGGAGAGGGCCAGGCAGCCCACCGACGAGCCCGCGGTGATCGGGACGGCCGCGCAGACCGTGCCCACCGCGTACTCCTGGAGGTCGAGGTGGGGCACCGTCGGCGGCTGGGACTCCAGGCGGGACAGCAGGAGCTTGTCGCTGGTGATGGTCCGCGAGGTGAGGCGGGCCATCTTGTGCCGGGAGAGGTGGTCGCGGCGGCTGTTGTTGTCCAGCTGGCCCAGCAGGCTCTTGCCGAGTGCGGTGGCGTGGGCGGAGTAGCGGAAGTCGACCCACTCGTTGACGACGGGGGTCGTGGGCCCGTCCGCGTACTGGGTGATGGTGACCTCGCCGTCCACGTAACGGCTGAGATAGACGGCCGCGCCGACCGAGTCGCGCAGTCGGTCCAGCGTGCGCTGAAGTGTCTCGCGCAAGGCCTGCTCTCGGTCGTGCGCGGAACCGAGACGGGTCAGCGCGTCCCCCGTGACGTACGCGCCGTCGGCGACCTGCTCGACGTAGCCCTCGCGGCGCAGCATCAGCAGGAGCGTGGTCAGGCGCTCCGGGTCGATGTCGGTCTGCTTGGCGAGCTCGGTATCGGTGACTCCGGTGGTGTGCCGCGCCACGGCCTCCAGGACGCGAAGGGCGTCCTGGGCCGAGTGGTACGGCGCGGTCGGCTCGTGCTTCAGCGCCACGGTGTTCCCCCTGCGCTCAGTCGCTCTACAACTGGGGCCGTAATCCGGACAGCTAATCCTCTCCACGATAGCGGGCAAGAGGCTTGAAGTGAGGGCCTGTTGACGATATTCCATCCCTCTCAGCAGGGACGCTGACCCGTTGGCATATGCCAAAGTCATGCCCCAGAGGCTGGACCTCGCCCATCGGGCCCTTCACCTCTTGTAGTCAGAGCACCGCGCTGAGAAATTCCCGTGTCCGCTCCTTGGACGGCTCGCTGAAGATCTTCTCCGGCGGACCGGACTCGATGATCCGCCCGGAGTCGAACATCAGGACCTGGTCCGAGATGTCCCGGGCGAAATTCATCTCGTGGGTCACACAGAGCATCGTGATGTCGGTGCTGCGGGCGATGTCCCGGAGCACGTCCAGGACGCCCGCGACCAGCTCCGGGTCCAGCGCGGAGGTCACCTCGTCCAGCAGCAGCACCTTCGGCCGCATCGCCAGCGCCCGCGCGATCGCCACCCGCTGCTGCTGGCCGCCGGAGAGCTGGGAGGGCCGGGCGTCGCACTTGTCGGCCAGGCCCACCAGGTCGAGCAGCTCGCGGGCGCGCGCCTCCGCCTCGTCCTTGGACATGCCGAGCACGGTGACGGGCGCTTCCGTGATGTTCCTGAGCGCCGACATGTTCGGGAACAGGTTGAACTGCTGGAACACCATGCCGATCTGCTTGCGGACCTCGCGGACCTGCTTCTCCGGCGCGGGGAACAGCTGCTGCCCGTCGACGGTGATGATCCCCTCGTCGGGCTTGGTCAGCGTCATCAGCAGCCGCAGGATCGTGGTCTTGCCGGACCCGGAGGGCCCGATGAGGGTGACGTGCTTGCCGGCCTTGACGGAGAAGTCCAGATGGTCCAGGACGGTGTTGTCCCCGAACCGCTTGGTGACCTGCTCCAGGCGGATCAGCTCGCCGTCGGGCCGCTTGTCGGCGGGGTTCATGTCGGGGGTGTGCTCGATGTCAGTGGACAAGACGACGCTCCAGGGCTCGCACGAGGAGGGAGGCCAGATAGGCGATGAGGATGAAGGCCACGCCGATCACGGTCAGCGGCTCGGTGAACTGGAAGTGCTCCTGGGAGAAGAGCCGCGCCTGTCCGAGCATGTCGAGGACGGTGATCGCCATCAGCAGCGGCGTGTCCTTGAGCATGGCGATGACGTAGTTGCCGAGCGCGGGGACGACCCGGCGGATCGCCTGCGGCAGGATCACCACCCGCCACGTCCTGGTCACCGGCAGGTTCAGTGCCGTCGCGGCCTCCCACTGGCCGACGGGCACCGCCTCGATGCCGGCCCGGTAGACCTGCATCGTGTACGTCGAGTAGTGCAGGCCGATCGCGAAGACGCCGGTGGTCAGCGCCGAGAACGTCAGACCCCACTCGGGCAGTACGTAGAAGAGGAAGAACAGCTGCACCAGCAGCGGGGTGTTCCGGATGAACTCGGTGACCGCGCCCACCGGCCAGGTCACCCACCGGGTCGGCGCCCGCATCAGCAGCGCCCACACCAGGCCCAGCGCGAAGGAGATCACCGAGCCCAGCGCCAGCGCCTGCAGGGTGACCAGCAGACCGTCCCAGAACTGCGGCATGAAGTCGCCGACCGCTCCCCAGTCCCACTTCACGCGACACCACCTCCGACGCCCGTCGTCTCGGCCCGCTTCAGCTCATGTGCGGTCACCCCGCGCTCCGGTTCCTTGCCGACGCCCGACTTCAGCTTCTTCTCCAGGCCGCGCATCAGGCGGGTGAGAGCGAAGGCGATCACGAAGTAGATGACCAGCAGATACGTGTAGATCTCCTGGCTCTCCTGAAGCGCGAGGCGCACCAGGTTGCCGCTGAACGCCAGGTCGCTCATGCCGATGATCGACACCAGCGCGGTGCCCTTGAGCAGCTCGATCAGCAGGTTGGAGAACGACGGGATCATCTCCGGCACCGCCTGCGGCAGCAGGATCAGCCTGAGTCGCTGCCAGGGCGTGAAGCTCAGCGCGATCCCGCCCTCCTTCTGCGCCGGGTCGACCGCGTTCAGGGCGCCGCGCACGATCTCCGAGCCGTACGCGCCGTAGGTGAGCCCGAGGGCCAGCGTGCCCGCCCACATCGGCACCAGCTGCCAGCCGAAGGAGATCGGCAGCACGAAGTACACCCAGAAGATCATGATGAGCGCCGAGGTCCCGCGGAACACCTCGGTGTAGAAGCCGGCGAGGAAGCGCACGATCCACAGTCGATGGGTGCGGGCGACACCGACGACGAACGAGACGGCGGCCGCCAGCAGGGCGCTGAAGACGAGCAGTTGGACGGTCGTCCACACGCCCTTGAGTACGAGTTCCCACAGTCCGGTGGTCATCCGCCGCACAGCTCCTTCGCGGTGAGGTCGGTCATCTCGGCCTCCGTGAACCCGAAGGGCCTGAGGATCCGGAACAGCTCCCCGCTCTTCTTCAGCTTCCGCAGCTCCACGTTGAAGGCGTCCCGCAGCTTGGTCTCGGTCAGACGGAACGCGAACGCGCCTCCGTCGACATGCGGCTTGCCGTCCACCAGGGGCGCGAAGGCCTTGGTGGCCTCGGCCTTGGCGGACTTCTTGACGACCTCGCGGGTGGTGAGCGCGGTACCGGCGAAGACATCGGCCCGCCCGGACTCGACGGCGTTCAGCCCCGCGACCTGGTCGGGAACGATGAGGATGTCGCTCTCCTTGTACCCCGCGTCGACGGCGTACTGGATCTCGGCATACCCGGTCCCGGTGGCGAACTTGGCCTTCTTCCCGACGACGTCCTTGTAGTCGTGCAGTCCCTTGGGATTGCCCTTGCGCACGATGAACGAATCGAGCATCTGATAGTCCGGGTCGGCGAAGATGACCTGGTCACAGCGCTCGGGATTCACATACATTCCGGCGGCGACCACATCGAACTGCTGTGAGTTCAGTCCCGGAATGAGCGACCCGAACTCGGTGGGCACGGGCTGTACCCGGTCGACCCCCAGCCGTTTGAAGATGGCCTTCGCGAGCTCGGGTGCCTCGCCGGTCAGCTCGCCGTCCTTGTCGATGTAGCCGAAGGGGATCTCGCCGGCTATTCCCAGCCGTACGACACCTGCCGCCCTGAGGCGTTCGAGCAGATCACCGCCGTCCGTCGTCGACGCCGTGGCCACCCGCGAGCAGCCCGCCGCTCCCAGCGCACCGAGCGCCGCCACCCCCGCGAGCAGCGATCGGCGCGTGGTTCCGGGCGTGCTTCTGTCGGTCCGAACGTCGTTTCGAATGTCGTTTCGTATCGGTGGAGCCATGGCGGCGCGGCTACCCGACCGGATGCGACTTATGCCGATCGATTCGAGCCCGATCCCGACCGAGGCGCCCTTGACCGGCGGGGGACCATGGAACGTATGGCTGACCGCTACATCGAAGTCTCGCTGGTCAAGCGAGGGATCACCGGTACGGCGAAGCTGCTGGACGATCGTGCGCCGATCACCTGCGCGGCCGTCTGGGATTCCCTGCCGCTCGCCGGCGACGTCTATCACGCGAAATACGCCCGCAACGAGATCTACGCCCTTTTCCCGCCTTTCGCGAAATCAGAGCCACCCCTGGAAAATCCGACAGTTACCCCCATCCCTGGAGATCTCTGCTATTTCTCCTTCGCGGGTACGGAACTGGGCACCAAGTCCTACGGCTACGACCGCGAGGTCCGCGCGGGCACGACCGTGGTCGACCTGGCCCTCTTCTACGAGCGCAACAACCTGCTCCTCAACGGCGACGTGGGCTGGGTGCCCGGCATCGTCTGGGGAGCGGTGGTGGAAGGGCTGGCGGAGCTGGCCGAGGGGTGCAACGACCTCTGGCGGTCGGGGGCGTCGGGGGAGACGCTCAGCTTCCGGAGGCTGTGACCGCGTCCAGCGCATGAGCCGCCCGCAGCACCAGATCGTCCCGGTGCCGGGCGGCCACGATCTGGAGCCCCACCGGCAGTCCGTCGCCGTCCACCCCCACCGGGACGGACGCGGCCGGCTGCTGGGTCATGTTGAAGGGGTACGTGAACGGCGTCCACCCCGTCCACCGCCGATGCCCCGAACCCTTCGGCACCTCCGCGCCCGCCTCGAAAGCCGTGATCGGCACCGTGGGCGTCACCAGCAGGTCGTACGACTCGTGGAAACGGCCCATCCGGCGCCCGAGGTCCATGCGGACGTCGACCGCGGCGAGATAGTCCAGCGCGCTGTACCGCGCCCCCAGACCGCAGATCTCCCGCAGCCCCGGATCGAGCGACTCCCGCTGATACGGCCCGAAATGCTGGGTCACCCGAGCCGCCCCGCTGAACCACAGGGTGTGGAAGGCGTCCACCGGGTCGGTGAGGTCGGGGTCGGTCTCCTCGACGTACGCGCCGAGCCGGGCCAGCCGCTCCACCGCCCGCCGCACCGCCGCCGAGACCCCCGGCTGCACCCGCACCTGTCCGCCGAGGGAAGGGGAGTAGGCGATCCGCAGACCCCGTACGCCTTCCCGCAGAACACCCTGGTGGGAAGCGGCACTTGGTCCCATCCCCGACCAGTCCCGCGCGTCCGGCGCCCCGATGACGTCCAGCATCAGCGCCGCGTCGGCCGCGTCCCGTGTCATCGGCCCCACATGCGCCAGCGTGCCGAACGCGCTCGCCGGATACAGCGGCACCCGCCCGTACGTCGGTTTCAGCGCGAAGATCCCGCAGAAGGCCGCCGGGATGCGCACACTGCCACCCCCGTCCGTGCCCAGCGCCAGCGGCCCCGCGCCGAGCGCCACGGCCGCCGCCGCGCCGCCGCTGGAACCGCCCGCGGTGCGTGAGGGGTCGTGCGGGTTGCGGGTGACCCCGGACAGCGGCGAGTCCGTGACACCCTTCCAGCCGAACTCCGGGGTCGTCGTCTTGCCCAGGAACACCGCGCCGTGCTCACGCAGCCGGGCCACGGAGGGCGCGTCCTCGTCCCAACGGCCCTTCTCCGACAGTGCCTTGGAACCCTTCAGGGTCGGAGCGCCCCGCATCAGCAGGATGTCCTTCACCGTGACCGGCACCCCGTCGACCAGCCCCGCGGGCTCACCGCGCCGCCACCGGTCCGCCGACTCCCGGGCCTGCGCGAGCGCCTCCTCGGCGGTGATCCGAACGAAGGCGTTCACCTCCGGCTGGATCCGCTCGGCCCGCTCCAGGGCCGCCCGGGTCACCTCGACGGGGCTGAACCCGCCCTTGCGGTAACCGTCGACGAGCTGTACTGCGGTCAGTTCGGTGAGCTCCGTCATCCGCCCCTCCGGCTCTGTGTGCAATGGCGCAGTCAGTGCCCCGGTACGTACCCGCGCTTCTTGTCGACCACGTTCAGCAGTGGCTTGCCCGCCGCCCAGCGGTCGTACAACTCCAGGAACTGCGAGCCGAGTTCCTCCCGCCAGCCGATCGTGTCGCCGCTCATGTGCGGGGACACGATCAGCTCCGGGACCTGCCACAACGGGCTGTCGGGGCCGAGGGGTTCGTGCTCGAAGACATCCAGCGCCGCACCCGCGATCCACCGCTTGCGCAGCGCGTCCGCCAGGGCGTCCTCGACGACGAGCTGGCCACGCCCGACGTTCACGAACCGCGCCGACGGCTGCATCACCCCGAACCGCCGGGAGTCGAACATCCCGTACGTCTGCTCGGTCAGCGGCGCCGCCGCGATCACCCAGTCCGCGCGGGCGATCAGCCGGTCGAGGTCGCCCGGGCCGTGGATGCCGGTGCGCGGAGTCCGGCCGACGACGGCCGTGGTGATCTCAAGTGCCTTCAGCGTGCGGGCGATCGTCCGCCCGATGGGCCCCGAACCGACGATCACCGCCCGTGTCCCCGCCACCCGCCGCGACTCCCGGTGCCGCCACACGCCCTCCCGCTGCAGGTCCAGCGTCCGGGGCAGATCCTTCGCCATCGCGAGGACGAGAGCGGCGACGTACTCCGCGATGGGCTGGTCGAAGACGCCGCGCGCATTGGTCACCACCGTGTCGGACGCGGCGAGTTCGGGGCACATCAGATGGTCCACGCCCGCACTGGCCGTGTGCACCCAGCGCGGCCGGGGCCCCTCGCCCGGCCAGGCCGCGCGCACCGCGCGGGAGGTGAAGTCCCAGACCAGCAGGACGTCGGCGTACGGCAGCCGCTCGGCCAGCGCCGACGCGTCCGTGTGCTCGACGCGGGCGCGGCCGGTGAGACTGCCGAGGCGGGGCAGGGGATCGGCGTCCAGGACGAGAAGGGTGGGGGCGGTCATCCGAAGCCGTTCCTCCACAGGCGTCTGACATGCGCGGATTGACCACGCTCGCACCCGAACCTACCTTCGTCAACACGGGCGCGCGTACGGTCCGTTGTCCCCCCGTCTCTCACCGTGAGGCCGGTGCCTGCCATGGACCTTTCTTTTCTTGGTGGACCGCGCCCCCAGCGCGGCGTAGGTGTCGTCGCCCCCTTCGACTTCGCGCTGGACCGCGAGTTGTGGCGCTGGGTCCCCGACGAGGTGTCGCTCCATCTGACCCGCACGCCGTACGTCCCCGTCGAGGTCAGCCTCGACCTGGCCCGTCTCGTCAGCGAGCACGAGACACTGCACGACGCGGTACGCACCCTGAACGCCATCTCGCCCGAGGTCGTCGCCTACGCCTGCACCTCCGGCAGCTTCGTCGGCGGGGTCGCCGGGGAGCGGGCGATGTGCGAGGCGATGACGAGGGCGGGCGCGGTCCCGTCCGTGACGACGTCCGGCGCGCTTCTGGAGGCGCTGATCGACCTCGGCGTACGCAGGGTCGCCCTGGTGACGCCGTACACCGTGTCGGTGACCCGGGCCCTGGAGGAGTACGTCGCGGAGGCGGGCATCGCGGTCACCGGCTGCGCCTTCATGGGCCTGACCAGGCACATCTGGAAGGTCCCGTACCGGGAGGTCGTCGCCATGGCCCACAAGGCCGTCCGCCACAGCGCCGACGCGCTGTTCATCAGCTGCACCAACCTCCCGACGTACGACGTCATCCCGCAACTGGAGGCGGAACTGCGCATCCCGGTGATCTCGGCCAACCAGGTCACGATGTGGGCGGCGCTGCGCCGACTGGGTACCCGGGCGGTAGGGCCGTACCAGGCGCTGGTCGATCCGGCGGCACGGTCCGGCCCCGTGTTCCCGCAAGAGAAGCAGCCGAAAGAAGAGCAGCAGGAAGGCTGGTCATGACCGCACTCGGATTTCTCTACCCCGGCCACTCCGCCGAGGACGACTATCCGCGCATCGAGCAGCTCCTGGGCAGCGACGTCCGCCTCGACGTGGTCCACACCGACATCGGCGAGGACGCCCACCGCCCCGACGCCCTGCGCCGCATGGGCTCCGCCGAACGGCTCGCGGCGGGTGTCGAGGAACTGCGCATGGCGGGCGCCGAGTCCGTGGTGTGGGCCTGCACCAGCGGCAGTTTCGTCTACGGCTGGGAGGGCGCCCACGAACAGATCCGCGGCCTCGCCCGTACGGCGGGCCTGCCGGCCTCCTCCACCTCCTTCGCCTTCGTGCACGCGGCCCGGGAGCTCGGGGCGCGCCGGGTCGCGGTCGGGGCGACCTACCCGGACGACGTGGCGGCACTGTTCGCGGAGTTCCTGCGGGCGGGCGGCCTGGAGGTCACCGGTGTGAAGGGGGCCGGGATCATCACGGCGGCCGAGGTCGGCACCTGGGGCGAGAAGGAGGTCTTCGCCCTGGCGAGGTCGGCCGACACACCCGACGCGGACGTGATCCTCCTCCCGGACACGGCCCTGCACACCGCCGCCCACCTCCCCGCCCTGGAGAAGGAACTCGGCAAACCGGTCCTCACCGCCAACCAGGTCACCGTCTGGGAAGGCCTACGCCTGACCGACCGCAGGGTGAACGCGCCGAGCCTGGGCTCCCTGTTCACGAAGGAACCGATCGTCCAGGTGTAGGCCGTTCTCGCCCCCGCCGCCCCTACCCATTCCCATCCCCAGGGGGCTCCGCCCCCGGGACCCCCGCTCCTCAAACGGCGGAGGGGCTGGATTTGCTGACGCCGGTCCGTATCACCCAGCCCGTCCGGCGTTTGAGGACGAGGCCCCTTCAGGGCCGAAGCGGGGGTCTGGGGGCGCAGTCCCCAGGGACGGGTAGGGGCGGCGGGGGCGAAGGAATAAGCGGAGCCACCCTCCTGTTACACGCCGAAGGACAGCGCACGGCACCCACCACAGGAGGCACCACAGTGACGGCAGACGAGATTCGGGGCACGATCCACGGCACCGCCCCCGTCCCCCTCTCCGTACTGGACCTGGTCACCGTCGGTGCCGGCCGCACCGCCACGGACGCGCTGCGCACCAGCGTCGACCTGGCCAAACTGACGGAGTCCCGCGGCTTCCACCGCTACTGGGTCGCCGAGCACCACTCCATGCCGGGCGTCGCCTCGTCGTCCCCCGCCGTGATCCTCGCCCACCTCGCCGCCCACACCGACCGCATCCGCCTCGGCTCGGGCGGCGTCATGCTGCCCAACCACGCCCCGCTGGTGATCGCGGAACAGTTCGGCACCCTGGAGGCGATGGCCCCGGGCCGCGTCGACCTGGGCCTCGGCCGCGCCCCCGGCACCGACGGCGCCACGGCGGCGGCCCTGCGCCGCAGCGAACGCCTCAACGAGGGCGCCGACGACTTCCCCGAGCAGCTCGTCGAGCTGACCCGCTTCCTGGACGACGACTTCCCCGACGGCCACCCCTACCGCCGTATCCACGCGGTCCCCGGCCCCATCCAGTCGACGTCCCCCGGCGGCGTCCAGTCCCCGCACCGCCCCCCGATCTGGCTCCTCGGCTCCTCCGGCTTCAGTGCCCGCCTCGCCGCCACCCTCGGCCTGCCGTTCGCCTTCGCCCACCACTTCTCGGCGCAGAACACCGTCCCGGCCCTGGACCTCTACCGCGAGTCCTTCCGCCCGAGCGCGGTCCTGAAGGAGCCGTACGCCCTCATCGGCGTCTCCGCCCTCGCCACGGACGACGAGAAGGAGGCCCGCCGCCAGGTCCTCGCCGCGAGCCTCAACATGGTCCGCCTGCGCACCGGCCGCCCCGGCCTCGTCCCCACCCCCGAAGAGGCCGAGGCCTACGACTTCAGCCCCATGGAACGCGACTTCATCACGTCCTGGAACGCCAACGTCATCCACGGCTCGGTGGACGAGGTCCGCGCGGGCCTGGACGACCTCCAGAAGCGCACGGGCGCCGACGAGCTCATGCTCACCTCCCACGCCCACAGCGCGGAGCTGCGGCTGCGCAGCTACGAACTGATCGCCGACGCCTACGGGTTGCCGGCGGTCTGACCGCTCATCAACTCGGAGATACGATCCGGCGCCACCGGCCGCGAGTACAGCCACCCCTGGCCGGTGTCGCAGCCGATGCGGCGCAGCCGGGAGGCCTGGGCCGAGGTCTCGACGCACTCCGCGGTGACGGTCAGCCCCAGCCGGTGGGCCAGCTGGATCATCGCCTCCACGACGACCTCGTCGGCCGGGTTGGGCGGGGCGCCCGTCCCCTCGTACTGGAAGCCCCGCACGAAGGAGCCGTCCAGCTTGAGGACCGCGACCGGGAGACGGCTGAGGTAGGCGAGGTTGGAGTAGCCGGTGCCGAAGTCGTCGATGGCGATGTGGACGCCCATGTCGCTGAGGGCCTGGAGCGCCTGGAGGGGGCGGCCGGCGGAACCCATGACCGCCGACTCCGTCAGCTCCAGCTGCAGCAGGCCCGGGGCCAGGCCCGTCTCCGCGAGGATCTCGGCGACGTCCTCGACGAGGTCGGAGTCCCAGACCTGGCGGACCGCGACGTTCACGCTGACGAAGATCGGCGGCTCGCCGGGGTGGTCCAGCTGCCACCGCCGCGCCTGGCGGCAGGCGGTGGCCAGCACCCAGCGGCCGAGCTGAACGATCGAGCCGTCCTCCTCGGCCAATCCGATGAACCGATTCGGCGTCAGCATGCCGAACTGCGGGTGGTTCCAGCGGACCAGCGCCTCGACGCCCCGCAGACGGCCGTCCTCCATGCCGACCAGCGGCTGGTACTCGAGCGTGAACTCACCGCGCTCGATGGCAGGCCGGAGCGTGGAGGCGAGCGCCTGGCGGGTCATCCGATGGGCGTTGCGCTCCGGGTCGAAGAGCGTCCAGCGGGCCTTGCCGTCGGCCTTCGCCCAGTACAGCGTCGTGTCGGCGGCCTGGACCAGGGCGGTGGGGGTGGTGCCGGCCGCGTGCCGTTCCACGACGCCGATCGACGCGGAGACCGAGAGCCGGCGCCCGGAGATGTCGAAGGGCGCCTGGATCGCCTTCAGTACGGCCTCGGCGAGGTCCGCCAGCTGGTCGGTGCCGGTGGAGTCCTCGACGAGCAGGGCGAATTCGTCGCCGCCCAGTCTGGCCACCAGCGGCGCGCTGCCCCGGGTGAGGCCCGCCTCGTCGGCGCAGCGGGTCAGCCGTTCCGCCACGGCCGCCAGCAGCCGGTCGCCGACACGGTGGCCGAGGGTGTCGTTGATCGCCTTGAAGCCGTCGAGGTCGAGATAGCAGAGCCCGATCCGCCCGGTGCCGCCCTGCGCGTACGACTCCACCTCCAGCGCGGCCGACAGGCGCTCGAAGAACAGGGTCCGGTTGGGCAGCCGGGTCACCGGGTCGTGCATCTGCAAGTGCCGCAGTCGCGCCTGGAGTTCGCGCTGGGAGCTGATGTCGGCCAGGGACAGCAGCACACCGGGCTCACCCGTGCCCAGCGGCGCCACCGTCACCTGCACCCACACGGACTGGCCGTCCGGGTGCTTGAGCCGGCGGGTGCACCGCAGCCTGGCCTGCCGGCCGCGCAGCACTTCCTGGTACGCGTGCCAGGTACGCGCGTCCGAGGCCAGATCCACCAGCTCGGCGGCGACCTGCCCGGCCAGCGCCTCGGGCACGCTGCCGAGGAGTTCGCCCAGCGTCTCGTTGGCGCCGACGACCAGACCCTCGCGGTCCACGACGGCCATGGCCAGCGGCGCGGCCGCGAACGCCGATTGGTACGTCGGGGGTTCCGTACGAGGAGACGCACTGAAGTCACTGTCCGTGACGACCGCCCGGTCGAGATCTGCCGCGGGCGCCGGCCCTTCGGAGGTTCCGCTCACCGTTCGCTCCCGCAGTGCACTCGATCTCTGTCCGTGCAGGAAAGTGTGCCGATCATAGAGGCTGGCCCCCACCCCTTCCAGCCACCGTCCAGTGTCCCGGAACAACCGGCCCTTCTGGCAGATCGTTTCTGCCCGCACCTGGACGGCTTGTTGGGGCGCCCGACCAGGTGTGACGTTCCGTGAGCGATTCGGGGTGTCGCTTCTGACGGTTCTTCGCCGTACTCACTCGTCTGGTGCAGACAAACAGGGCGTAGTACGACAATCTCACACAGGCTGGGTGCGGTGTCCCGCGAACCGCACCCGGAGGTCTCTGTGCCGCGCCCTTTCCCGCGCCCTCGACTGCGCAGCACCGCGGCCTTGTTCACCACCATGTCGGCTTTGGCCGCCACCTCTCTCATCACCGGTCCGTCGGCCGCCGAACCCTTCTCGGCCGAACCCTGTGCCCTGACCCGCACTCAGGCGCACCACTCCGAGGGTCTGGACACCTGGAACACCGCCTATCCGCGCCCGGCCCGCGCGCTGGACGCGGTGATGGTGTTCCTGTCCTTCCCGGACGCGACCCCGCGCACCACGCCCGGCGAACTGGCCGCCGACCACTTCCCGGCCACCAGCCGCTTCTTCGAACAGGCTTCCTACGGCAAGTTCACGCTGCGCCCGCATCCGCTCCGGCAGTGGATCCGGATGCCGCAGCCGTCCACGGCGTACGCCATACAGCGCGACTGGAGCGCGTCCCACCGCGCCGCCTATCTGCGCGACGCGCTGACCGCGGTGGACGGGGTGGTGGACTTCTCCCGGTACGACGTCGTCTACTTCGTCGCCGATCCGGACGCGCCCGGCGTGGACTCCGACGCGACGAAGGTTGTCAACCTGGACGTCCCGCTGCGGGCCGACGGCACGGACATCCGCCGGGTCGTCACGGTCTTCGAGCAGCATCCGCCGGACCGGCTGGTCCTCGCCCATGAGACCGGTCATGTCTTCGACCTGCCCGATCTCTACCACCGCCCCGTGGACGGCAAGGGCGACTGGGACACGTTCGTCGGCGACTGGGACCTGATGGGCAGCCAGTTCGGACTGTCGCCGGACCTGTTCGCCTGGCACAAGTGGAAGCTGGGCTGGCTGGAGCAGCGGCAGGTGGCGTGTGTGCGCGGCTCGACGCGGCTGACGCTGGAGCCGCTCGGTGCGGGTGTGGGGGCGGGCGTGGGTGTGGGTGCGGCGGGTACGGCCGGGGCGGCTTCCTTCGGGCTGGGGCGCGGCACCAAGCTCGCGGTGGTCAGGACCGGGCCCGACAGTGCCCTCGGCTTCGAGGCGCGCGGTGCGGTCGGCAACGACACGGCGACCTGCCGCGAGGGCGTGCTCGTCTACCGCGTGAACGCCGGCTCCCCGTCCGGCGGCGGCCCGGTCCAGGTGCTCGATGCCCACCCCCGCACCGAGGCCTGCTGGGAGGGCTCGGTGTACCCACCCCTCGCGGACGCCCCCGTCGCCCTCGGTGAAAGCTTCACGGTGCCGGGCACGGGAGTACGCGTGGACGTGGAGAATCGCACGGCCTCGGGAACCTGGACGGTACGGATCACGCCCAGCGCATAGCGGACACGGCAAAGGCCCCTCGCTCTCGCGAGAGGCCTCTCCGTGTCGTGCGCCGCCAGGGACTCGAACCCCGGACCCGCTGATTAAGAGTCAGCTGCTCTAACCAACTGAGCTAGCGGCGCCTGCTGACGTCGTAGACCTTAGCACCCTGATCGGCGGGAGGAAAAATCGATATCCGCACGGCAGCGCGGGCCGCCCGTACGGCTGCCCACAGCAGGATCTCGGGGCCCGGCAGCCAGGGGTGACGGGTGTCGGGGGCGACGAGCCAGCGGCTGTCGAACGGGGTCGGGGCGGCGTCCGTCGGCCTCGGGGCGGGGACGGTCACCGCGTCTCCGGCGCCATGGCACAGCAGCGGCGGAACCGCTCCCGTACGGCCGAACTCCTCCCACCGCAGCAGCGAGGGCAGCCGATGCGCCGTGCCCGGCGCGGCGAACAGCAGCGTCCGCCCGCGGAACACCGCGACCGGCCCCGAGCCCGGCCCCTCGCCCCACAGCCGGTCGAGCATCCGGCGCCCGAAGATCGCGGGCACGCTGACGACGTCGAAGGCGGTGCCGCAGGGCAGGACGACCGGCGCGTCCGGCCGGTCCCTCCACAGGGCCAGCGTGCTCCGTGGATACGTTCCTGCCGAGGCGAGCCACTCCGCCCCGTCCGCGGTGACGCCGTAGACGTCGGAACGGTCTGCGAAGAGCTCCTTGGGTGTGTCGCTCATGCCTCAAGGTGTACCGGGCGTGAGCATGCCGTTTCGAAGGGTTGCCGGAAACCGGGACAGGTGAGGGTGCGGGGGAGTATCTTGCTCGCCTGGCATATGCCAGAGCTTTACGCAGGGTCGATGGTGCCCTTGCCCTCGGCACCCCGCATCAGGTCCCGGCCGAACTCGATCATCTTCTTGGCATAGTCCTCGGTCCACTCGGCCCGTTCCGCGATGTCCGCCGCCGTCAGCCGGTCGAACCGCCGCGGGTCCGCCAGCTGGGCCGCCGCGAGCGCCTGGAACTCCACGGCACGGTCCGTCGCCGCGCGGAAGGCATGCGTCAGCTCCGTCGCCCGGGCCAGCAGCGCCCGGGGATCGTCGATGGACTCCAGGTCGAAGAAGTGCTCCGGATCGGAGGCCACCTCCGCGGGCTCGAAGAGCAGGGGCGCGGGGCGTAGCCGCGGTTCATGCCGACGCGGCGTGGGCTCCGCCATGTCTTCTCCTCCTCGTACGTTGCCGATGACCCGCCTGTCGGGAGTGGGCCGTCGTCCATTGTCTCGTGGCCGCGCAAGGGCGCGGTAAAGCAGCTCAAGACCTCCAGATCACCTTGTGCTCGGCCAGCCGCGCCAGCACCGCGTGGTTCGCCTCCCAGCCATCCGGAAACTTCACCACCGTCCCCAGCTGCACCGGCTCCGTCGACGGATAGTCGTCCAGCAGCTCGCTCACCCCCGCCCGGCAGACCACGATGCACGCGTGCCGGTGGCGGGAGGCGAGGACGCAGAGGCGGCCTGTCTCCAGGTGGAAGGCGGTCGCGTCGGGGCGGCCGGAGAGCGGGTGCAGGACGACCGTGACGTCGTACTCGCGGCCCTGGAGACGGTTCGCCGTGTCGACCGTCACCTCCGTGACGCCCAGCTCGGCCAGGGCCGCGCGGACGGCCGCCGCCTGGTCGCGGTGGGCCGTGCCGACGGCGACGCGGTCGGCGGTGAGGGGGGCCGGGTCCGGTGAGCGCTCCGAGGTCGCCGCGCCGCCCCGGTCCAGCAGCCGGCGCACGACCGTCGCCACCGCCCGCACCGCCTCCGGATCGGTGCGCGGAGTGTGCCGCGCGGGCAGCTCCAGCAGACCCCAGCCCGACCGAGCCGCCTCGTCGATCACCCGGTCGGGACCGGAGCCGTCCGACGCGACCGCGAAGGCGAGGCTCCGGTCGCCGTGGTCAGTGCCGCTGCGGAAGGGCGTGAACGGGTAGAACGCGTCGGAGACCAGCTGTGCCGCCGACGCCGGGAGCCGCCAGGACACCGGGAGACGGTGCTGCGGCAGCTCCGGGTTGTGGGCCAGCAGGGTCGTCACCGCCGACGCCGATGGGTCGTACGACAATCCCGCCCACTGCTCGCTGCCCACGATCGCGAAGGGGTCCAGCTGACCCGGGTCGCCCACGAACAGCGCCCGCTCGAACAGTCCGGCCACGGCCAGCAGCGAGTCCGAGCGCATCTGGTACGCCTCGTCGACGATCGCGTGCTGCCACGGCTCGTCGACCTTGACGTGCGCCCACTTCGCGGCGGTGGAGAGGGTGACCGGGAGACCGGCCAGCTCCGCCGGCTTCGCCGACTTCCGTACGTTCGTCAGCTCGTCCAGTGCCTTGTCGTACGCGTCCGTGTCGCTGCTGTGCAGCCGGCCGACCGGCAGCTCCGGGTTCTTCTCCGCGAGCCGCAGCACCAGATCGTCGACCTGGGCGTTGGTCTGCGCGACGACCATCAGCGGGCGCCCCGCCTCGGCCAGTTCGAGCGCCGCGCGGACGACCAGTGTGGACTTGCCGGCACCGGGCGGGGAATCGACGACGACACCGCGCCTGTCGCTGTGCAGGGTGTCGTGGAGGATCGCGTCGGTGGCCTGCGCGGCGGCCGTACCCGGGTCGAAGACCGTGGTCACAGAACATCCTCCTCGGTCGGGCGGTCGGCGGCCTCCGGGACCGCCTCGCCGGGCGGTCCGCCGTGCGTCCAGGGCGTGGCCTCCGGGTCGGGCAGCTTCGCACCGCCGCGCTGCTCGTGCTCGAAGAGGGTGAAGCAGAGCCGGTCGCCCTTCTCCGGCACGGACCCGGTCTCGGGCTCCTTGCCGCGGCCCATCTTGTCGAGGATCCGCAGGACGATCAGGGCGGCCTCCTCCCCCTCGCTCTCGTATCCGACGAACTCGGCCGTCTGCGGCTTGCCGCCCAGCGAGCGGTACACCTTCACGCGCTCCCCGAGGTAGGGCCGGTCGTCCGTGCGGACCGTGACCAGCGGGCGCGGGCTGGGCCGCTTGCCCTCGCTGTACGTCATCACGACGTCCGTGACCTCGCCCGCGAACGCCTCCCCGGACAGTCGCCGCCCCGCCATCACCAGCGGGTCGTCCAGGGCCTCCTGCGCCTCCAGACGGGCCTGCTCGCGCTCGCGCGTGGCGAGCTTGTTGGCGGCGGTGACCGCGTCGTCGCGGCGCGGCTGCGGGGGCTCGCCGGCCAGGACACGGTCGCGGTGGCTGGTGAAGGACCAGCGGTCCCGCGTCCAGCGCTCCTCGACGCGCGCGCCCTCGGGCAGCGTCCGCAGCAGATCCAGGCCGCGCCACACCGCGTCCCAGGTGGGCCGGGTCCGGCTCTCGACCAGCTTTCTGATCTCCCGCTCGGCGGTGGTGAGTTCCCCGAGCCGGTCGTCCGCCTGAAGACCGTCCTCGGCGGCGGCGAGGGCGGTACGCGCGCGGTCGTAGCGCTCGATGGCCGGGGCGAGCAGTTTGTTGTCGAACGCCGGGTCGGTGGCGGGACCGGCCGGCGGGTGCAGCAGCTGCCCCTTCGCGTCCCGGCCGAGCTCCGCCTCCAGGGCGGCCTCGGCGCCGGTCGTGCCCTCCGGCGGGTCGATCCAGGCGAGCAGTGCGCCCAGGTGCTGGTCCTCCAGGGTGGACTGGCCGGTCGCCCAGTGCCGGGACAGCACCTCCGTCGCGGCGAGCAGCAGGGAGGAGCCGGGGACCCGGGCCCGCTCCCCGAAGTGGGTCAGCCACCGGCCCAGCAGCGGCACGCGCGGTGGTGCGGGATGCGGGGACTCGGGGTCCTGCTCGGCCGTACGCCGAAAACGCATCGAGCGTCCCAGCAGCCGTACGAGGTCGATGCCCGCGCGGCTCGGCACGATCAGCTGCGGGGCGTCCGCGCACAGCTCGACCTCGACCTTGACCCGCTTGCCGGTCTCCGGGTCGGTCTCGTTGCGCTCGGCCGCCTCGACGGCTTCCGCGTAGGTGTCGACGTACGGCAGCACGATGTCCGCCAGCTCGGCCAGGAACGCGAACCGCAGATCGCGGTCGCGCGGCTGCGGTACGACGAGGAGGCGCGGGGCGTCCCGGTCGGTGCCGACGAGCGCGCCCAGCGGGGCGCCGGCCTCACCGGCGGTGGTGAGCGGCACGAGGACGAGGGGCTGGTCGGAGAGGTGCCGGTGCCGGACCGTGGCGGAGGGCTGGGCGCGGCCGGTGGTGACGGCCTCCAGGCGGGCGAGGGTGGTGATCAGTGACATGCCGGTGCCTCCGGCGCGGTCGATCCGGGCGCCATGGCGCTCAGTGCCTCGGCCCGCAGCTGCGCGGCTCTGCGCAGGGCGGCCACCGCCGGGTCCTCGGCGTCCCCGGCCTCTCCCCGGGCCGCGGCCAGGACGTCCGGCACGGTGGTCAGGCCGCCGAGCTCGGCCCGCACCGACCGGCCCAGGGACGTCACCGCGCCGGCCGCGCGGGAGCGGTCACGGCAGTGGAAGGCCAGCTCGCACGCGGCCAGGCACTCGGGCGCGTACGTCGCCGGGACCGACTCGACGGCCGCCGTCAGCTCCTCGGCGGGCCGGGCGGGGTCGAAGCAGGTGCCCTCGGGGAGCGTCTCGGCGATGTCCTGGACACGGGTGAGACGGGCCAGCTGGCGCCCGGTCACGGCCCGCTGCTTGCGGATGTCGACGGCGGACGCGGTGGGCAGGTTGGAGAAGTCCTTGGGGCAGACGAGAAGCACCCGGTCGCGCACCGCGGGAGCGGGGGCGTCTTCCTGGGTGAGACGCGCCGCGACCTGCTCCAGCGCCAGCACGTACACCGCCGCCTGCCGCGCCGCCGCGCCCACCTTCGCCGGATCCGCCGAACCGTCCAGCATCGGGAAGGACTTGATCTCCACGACCGTCCACGTGCCGTCCGGGTGCACGACCACCGCGTCCGGCTCCAGGAAGGCGGGGGAGCCCGCGACGTCCAGCGCGAGCATCGGATGGTCGAGCAGCGTCCACTCACCGGCCGCCTCGGTGGCCTCGCGCAGCGCCAGCGCCGTCCGGGCCGTGCGCCCCTCGGGGCCGATCGCCGTCAGCTCGGGCACCCGCGCGTGGGCGGGCGGCTCGGCGGACCGGTCCAGCCTCTCGTGGACCAGCCGCAGCAGCTCCGCGCCGCCGTCCGCCTTGACCTTCGCCTCGAACGCGTTGCCCCGGGTGAGCGCGAACTGCGACTGACCGAACGCCGACGGCGAGCCGAGCGCGCCCGCCAGTGCCGCCTTGTTCACCCCGGCGCCGTCCAGGATCGCGCGCCGTCTGCAGCCCGGGTTCGCGGCGAGGGCGGCCAGGGCGCGGGCATCCAGCGCCTTGGCCGGTACGTCGGGACCGCGCAGCTCAGCGAGCTGTTGCCGGAGCGCCGTCCCCCGCTTCCGAGGGGGAGGCACTCGGCTCGGCTCCTGGTGCGAACCGTGTCTCGCGCTGCCGTGGAATTCGCTCACCCGCGGAAGTCTGGCATCCGGCACTGACAATTGAGGCCTGTGCGCCAGGAGTGCTCACCGCGGCAGGCGCGAGGACCACCGCCGCGCGCGCCTTGAACCGGTCCGCGCCGCGCAGCACCAACGGCGCGAGCAGCAGCCCGACACCCATGACGGCGGCGCCCGCGACCGCGTCGAGGAAGTAGTGGTTGGCGGTGCCCATCACGACGATCGTGGTGATCAGCGGGTAGGCGACACCCAGCGCCTTCGTCGTACGCGTGCCGCCGTAGCGCCACAGCATGACTCCGCACCACAGGGCCCAACCCACATGCAGGCTCGGCATGGCCGCGTACTGGTTCGTCATGCCGCCCATGCCCCGGGGCGCGCTCGCCTCGCCACCCCACCAGCCGTACGAGCTGTACTGGGCCATCGTGTCGACGAAGCCGTAGCTCTCCGACAGCAGCCGGGGCGGGCAGGTCGGCAGCAGGGTGAAGCCGATGAGGCCGATGAACGTCGAGGTCATCAGCCAGGTGCGGGCCGCGCGGTACTGGACCGTGCGGGAGCGGAACAGCCAGACCAGGATCACGGGGGTGACCAGGTAGTGCAGCGACGCGTACCAGAAGTCGGCCGGTACACCGATCCAGGTCTCGTTGGTGAACAGGCGGTTGAGCGGGTGCTCCGCGTTGATGTGGAGGAACTTCTCCACCTTCAGGATCGCCAGACCGTGGTCGACGGCGTGCGTGACGTCGCCCCGCGCGAGGAGCCGGCCCGCCGAGTAGCAGGCGTACACCAGGAGGATCAGCGGCAACTCCGTCCACCAGCGCAGACGGGTTTGCGAGGCAGCCTCGATGCCTGGTGTCTCGGCGTGCGGCATCCGATCGCCTCCCCCTTCTTGTTGCGGCGTCCGGTTGCCCGGTCTTACCACTTTACGGTGTATGTGTTCGCCCCTGTTGAGGGCCCCCGGCCCTCTAGGACGCAGAGATCGCCCGACGGGTTGCCCCCGCACAGGGTGCGGGATGATGGATGCGGCCCGCCCGCATTTTTCCTTGAAAGGTCCCTCCGATCATGGCACCGCGCATCCTGCTGGCCCGGCACGGACAGACCGAATGGTCGCTGGCCGGGAAACATACCGGCAGGACCGATGTGCCGCTCCTGGAGGAAGGGCGCAGAGGCGCCAAACTACTCGGTGAGCGGCTGCACCGGGCGCCGCTCGACGGTCTGCCCGGGGTCGAGGTGCGCACCAGCCCGCTGGCACGCGCGCGTGAGACGTGCGAGATCGCCGGATTCAAGGAGCGCGCGAGCGAGTGGGACACGCTCCTCGAGTGGGACTACGGCGCGTACGAGGGCATGACCCCGGCCGACATCCACGCCGTCCGCCCCGGCTGGCTCATCTGGCGCGACGGGGTGCCCGGGGGCGAGACGCTCGCCGAGGTGACGGCCCGCGCGGACGAGGTGGTCGCCTGGGCGCGCGCGGCGGACCGGGACGTCCTGGTCTTCGCGCACGGGCACATCCTGCGGTCCATAGGCGCACGCTGGCTGGGCCTGCCGCTCGACTTCGCCGCGCGGATCCGGCTGAACCCGACGTCGCTGTCGGTCCTGGGCTGGGCCTACGGCGAGCCGGCGATCGAGAGCTGGAACGACCTGGGGCATCTGGCGGGCTAGGCCGATCGCGGCACGCTCGCGTGCCGCTCCAGGAACGTGGAGACCCCCGACGCCCTGCGGTGCGGCAGCAGCACCCGCGCCGTCCCCGCCAGCATGGTCTGGATCCGTGACGACTGCACCTGGCTCAGCAGGTCCAGGACGCGCATCCCCGCCGCCGCGGCCTCGTCGGGCCGGCCGCCGCGGGCCAGGTCGTCCGCCAGTTCGGCCGTGTACAGGGCGATGTTGCGGCTGAAGTGGGGGTCCTGCAGCTCGGCCGCGCGGTGCGCGTGGCGGGCCGCGCGCGGCCAGTCGCCCAGCGTCGACCAGCACTGCGCCTCCAGGCCCTCCAGTTCGGCCTCGCCGTAGAAGCTCATCCACTCGGGGTCGGCGTCCGAGGGGCCACGGTCGAAGAGGGCCTGGGCGCGGGCCAGCGCCTGTTCGCAGCCGGTGCGGTCGGCGAGCCCCGCCCAGCCGCCCGCCTCGCGCAGCGCGAGCAGCGACATCAGCCGCGCGGAGCCCAGCGGACGTCCGACGCGCTGCGCGGCCTGCGCGGCGCGCAACGCCTCCCGAGGGCGCCCCGCGTCGCGTGCGAGGAACGCCGTGTTGCAGAAGGCGTGCGACTCCAGGGCGGCGTCACCGGTCATCCGGGCGGTCGCGAGCGCCTCCGCGTAGTGCGAGCGCGCGTCGTCGTACCGTCCCGAGTCGTGCGCCAGCCAGCCCACCGAGATGGCGAGCTCACCCGCGCCCGAGTGCAGGCGGTCGGCGGTCGTCTGCCGGGTGGCTCCGGCGTCCAGCAGCGCGTACGCGGCGCGCAGCGGCGTCGCCGCGCGCCGGTACAGCCCGTCGGCGCCGTGCCGGTCGTCCAGCAGCCGGATCCTGCGGACCGCTTCGTCCAGGGCGTCCACCTCGCCCGCCCCCACGCGGCGGACGGGGCGTCCCGAGGCCGCGGCGACGGGTGTCCCCCCGCCCGGGCCGAGTCGGGAGGGGGGGAGGGTGAGCCCGATGGGGGTCAGTGAGGCGGCGGCCACCGTGGCGCCCCCGCCGGTCATGAATGCGCGACGCAGCACGTCGCTCTCCTCGTTGTCGTACGTCTCGTAGGGGTCCTGCGGGTCATACGGCTCGTACGCCCCCCATGTCTCACCCGTGGCGCGCACGGGAGTCGAGACGCATGCCGGGGGCGCGACCTCGGTGGTGCGCGCCCCGCGTCCGCGTACGGACGAGCGGGGGGCGAACCCCAGATCGGTGAGCGTGCGGCCGGGGAACATGTGCAGGAACACCCGCTCGTACGCGTAGTTGGGGCAGCGGATCTCGCCCGCCTCGACCCGGCCCACATAGCGCGCGTCACAGCTGACCCGCTCGCCGATCTCGCGGGCGGCCCGTCGCACCGCCGCGGCGAACTCGGCCGGGGAGCGCTGTCCGCGCAGCTCCCGGAACGCGAGGTTCGGCCGCGGTGGCCTGGGGTACTGGGACGAGGTCATCGTTGACGACGCCATGGCCGGGTCCTCTCGTGCGAACCGTCGAACCATGCCGGATTCGGGGTGAGTTATGCGTGTGACACCCTGTTTCCAGCGGGCATGAACGTACCCGCTGTGCCGGACCCGCCACGCAGGGTTTGGCTACAAACCGGATATCTCATCCGGGATCTGCCATGAACTGCCATCCTTTGCGGCTGACTTCCGCCGTAGCCGTTGACGCCGCCGGGCGTTGAACTCCACAGGACCGGGAGCCGCCCGACTCCCGCACCCGCTCGTGACGAGGAGGGGTTCCGTGGTGGAGGCCGGGATGGAGACCAGGCAGAGCATCGAAGTGTGTGCGCCGCTGACGCGGTGCGGCGAACCACCGGTACCGGAGGCCGGGTGCGACCTCGTCACGGTGCCGACCCGGCAGGGCCTGGAGGCGGTCGACATCCTGCGGCGCGGGGCGGGGGACGCGGTGGGGCCGGTTCTCCACGACGACGGCGGCGACACCCTCGGCTTCGTGGTCCCGCCGGGCACGGCCGCCGCGTGGGACGTACCGGGCAGCACCTGTACGGAGACCGACGGGCGGGGGCTGCGGCTGAACCCCGAGCCTCCGGTGGAGGGCTCGGACTGGCTGCTGCCACCGGGCGAGGCCGACCTGGCGACGGACCCGGTGGTGCTGCGGGCGGCGCTCGGGGAGGCGGCGCGGTTGATCGAGGCGGCGGACAACTGCCGGTGACGTGACGGGGCCCGGCGCCGGTCCGGGCCAAGAGCCGCCCCGGCGGCACGACCGCCCGCCGCTTGCGACAATGCCCCCATGGGAAAGTCCAGGAGCGGCCGGCGCGGCCAGGCGGTCGCCGAAGCCGTCGTAGAAGCCGTCGACGGCGGCCTCGCCGAGCTCATACCCGACCGGGAGCGCGCGCGTGCCTGGACGCTGCTGATCGACGGGGCGCCGCAGTCCCACCTCGACCTGGACGACCCGGCGTACCTCTCCTTCGAGTACCAGCGCCGCCTCGGGCACGTCATCGACCTGGTCGCGCCGCCCGGGAAGCCCGTCCACGCCGTGCACCTCGGCGGAGGCGCGTTCACCCTCGCGCGGTACGTCGCCGCCACCCGTCCCCGCTCCACCCAGCAGGTCGTGGAGCGCGACGCGGCCCTCGTCCAACTGGTCCGCCGCGAGCTGCCGTTGGATCCGAACGCCCGGATCAGGGTGCGCTCGACGGACGCCCGCGAGGGGCTCGCCAAGGTGCCCGACGGCTGGGCCGATCTCGTCATCGCGGATGTGTTCAGCGGGGCCCGCACACCGGCCCACCTGACCTCGACGGAGTTCCTCGACGAGGTCCGCCGGGCCCTCAAACCCGCCGCCGTCTACGCCGCCAACCTCGCCGACGGCCCCCCGCTCGCGCATCTGCGCGGCCAGATCGCCACGGCCGCCGCCCGCTTCGAGCACCTCGCCCTGATCGCCGACCCGACGGTCCTGCGCGGCAAACGCTTCGGCAACGCGGTCCTGGTCGCCTCCGACGCCCCGCTCCCCGTCCCCGAACTCACCCGCCGAGCCGCCTCCGACCCCCACCCCGGCCGCCTCGAACACGGCAAGTCCCTCACCGACTTCACGGGAGGGGCCGCACCGGTGACGGACGCCGCGGCGGTCGCGTCACCCGCGCCGCCGCCGTCGGTCTTCCGCTAGCGGGCTCCGAGACGGCTCCCCGCTAGTACGTCCCCACCTCGACCCGGGGCGCGCTGTCGTGCCAGGTGCAGAACACCGACACCCGGTCCGCTCCCGAGGCGAACTCCACCCGGATCCACGTCTCCGTCTTCCACACCTGCATCGACCAGCCCGCGCCCGGAGTCGCCGACACGAGGGTCGCGGAGGTCCTGCCGAGGTCGAAGACCGCGCGGCCGCCCTCGGTGTCGTAGCTCTTGACCTGGCCCGACGCGGAGGGGGAGGGGCCGGGGGTCTTCGTCGGCGTCTTCGAGGGCGAGGGTGTCGGAGTGCGGGACGGTGTGCGCGACGGGCTCGCCGACGGTGTCGACCGTGCCGTGGACGACGCCAGCGGCTTGGACTCCTGGGTCGTCGCGTCGGCGGCCGTGATCGGCAGGGCGCGCGGCGGGTCGTAGGCCGTGCCCGCCATCACCGTGTGGACGCCCCACCACGACAGCGTGACCGCCGCGCCCGTGGCGAGCGACCACGCCAGTACGTGTATGAGTCCTCTGCGCATCGCGGGCCATACTGCCTCACCTGTCCCCCGCGTTGTCCACAGGCGGGAGTTGTCCACAGGCACCGGATGGGCCTCCCCCGCATGGCGTACGGTGCGGCGCATGGCAAGTGTGCTCGTGGTCGAGGACGACCAGTTCGTACGCTCGGCGCTGATCCGGCATCTCACCGACGCCGCACACACGGTGCGCAGTGTCGGTACGGCGCTGGAGGCGCTGCGCGAGGTCGCCCATATCCGTTTCGACGTGGTCATCCTCGACCTCGGTCTGCCCGACCTGGACGGGTCCGAGGCACTGAAGATGCTGCGCGGCATCACCGACGTCCCTGTGATCATCGCCACCGCGAGGGACGACGAGGCGGAGATCGTCCGGCTGCTGAACGCGGGCGCGGACGACTACCTGACCAAGCCGTTCTCCGTCGAGCACCTGTCCGCGCGGATGGCCGCCGTCCTACGACGCTCCCGGGCCGTCGTCGGCGAGGCGCAGCCGGAGTCCGTGCTCCGGGTCGGCGGCCTCGTCGTCGACCCGCTGCGCCGCCAGGCCGAACTGGACGGTGCCCGCCTCGATCTCACCCGCCGCGAGTTCGACCTGCTCGCCTTCCTCGCCGGCCGCCCCGGCGTCGTCGTCCCCCGCAAGGAACTCCTCGCCGAGGTGTGGCAGCAGTCCTACGGCGACGACCAGACCATCGACGTCCATCTGTCCTGGCTGCGCCGCAAGTTGGGCGAGACCGCCGCGCGACCGCGGTATCTGCACACCCTGCGGGGCGTCGGCGTGAAGCTGGAGCCGCCGCTGTGAGATGGGCACTCGTCAAGGTCTGCCTCGCCGTCACCACCATGGTCGTGGTCGCCTTCGCCGTCCCCCTCGGCCTGGTCATCAAGGAGATGGCCCGGGACCGCGCCTTCTCCAACGCCGAGCGCGAGGCCGCGGCCGTCGCGCCCGCCCTGTCCATCACCACCGACCGGGACCAGCTGGAGCGGGTCGTCGCCTCCGCCGGTTCGGAGGCCGAGATGGCCGTGCACATACCGGCCGCCGCCGGCACCCGGGCCGTCGACATCGGACGGCAGCGCGCCGCCGACGGCGACATCGCGACCGTACGGAAGCTGGGCCGCGCCTCCACCAGCGAGGTGGACGGCGGCTCCACGCTGCTCCAGCCGATCGCGCTCAGCTCCGGTGAGATCGCGGTCGTCGAGGTCTACGTCCCGCAGTCCGAGGTCGGCCACGGCGTCGCCACGGCATGGGCGGTGCTCGCCGGCGTCGGCCTCGCCCTGATCGTCGGCTCGGTCGCGGTCGCGGACCGGCTGGGCGTACGGATGGTGCAGCCCGCCCAGCGGCTCGTCGAGGGCGCGCGCGAACTGGGGGAGGGGAAGCTGGGCTGCCGGGTGCCCGAGGAGGGGCCGACCGAACTGCGGCTCGCGGCGGCGGCGTTCAACTCCATGGCCGACCAGGTCGTACAACTCCTCGCGAACGAGCGGGAGCTGGCGGCCGACCTGTCCCATCGCCTGCGGACGCCCCTGACCGTGCTGCGGCTCAACACGGCCTCGCTCGGTGACGGGCCCGCCGCCGAACAGACCCGGGCCGCGGTGGCCCAGCTGGAGCGCGAGGTCGACACGATCATCCGGACGGCGCGGGAGGCCAAGCCGCAGACCGCGGCCGCCGGGCCCGGCGCCGGATGCGATGCCGCCGAGGTGGTCCGGGAGCGGATGGCGTTCTGGTCGGCGCTCGCCGAGGACGAGGGGCGCAAGGTGCGGGTGGCCGGTGTGGAGCGGCCGGTGCGCATACCCGTGGCCCGCGCCGACCTCGCGGCCGCGCTGGACGCCCTGCTCGGCAATGTCTTCCGGCACACCCCCGAGGGCACCGCCTTCGCGGTCGACGTGCACAACGGCGAGGACGCGGTCATCGTGCTGGTCTCGGACGCGGGGCCCGGCATCCGCGATCCCGAGGCGGCGATGGCCCGTGGACGCGGGTCGGGGAGTGCCGGGTCGACCGGGCTCGGCCTGGACATCGTGCGCCGGCTCGCGGAGGAGACCGGCGGGGACGTGCGGATCGGGGCCTCCGTGCTGGGCGGCACCGAGGTGCGGATCTGGATCCAGCCGGCCGGGCGCGAGCGCACACCCGGCCGGGGGCACCGAGGGGGCGTACGACGCCGCCGGCGCGGCAGATTGGTCTCGACCTTTAACCGGTCCCGATCCCTTCCTTAAGCGCACCCTAAGATCCTCGCCCCCCGTCCCGAACAGGCCGTTTGCCCGATTCGAGCTCGCTAGCGTGCTGCCGCACCCCACCCCCGAACCACGAAGGCAGGCACGTCATGAGCACGCACCGGCGCAAGGTGAGCGGCAGAAACAAGGTGATCGCCGGGGCTGTCGCCGCGGCCGTGGTCGGCGGCGGCGCGATCCTGCTCACCGGTACGGCTCAGGCGGCCGGGGTCGGCGCCGCGTACACCAGGACCAGTGACTGGTCGACCGGCTACACCGCCCAGTACGTCGTGACGAACAACAGCGGGGAGACCGAGAAGGACTGGGCGCTGGAGTTCGACCTGCCGGCCGGGTCCCGGCTGAGCTCCCTGTGGAACGCCGAGTCCGGCGTCAGCGGGCAGCACGTCACCGTGCGGCCGGCCAAGTGGGACACCGAAGGCCTGGCCCCCGGCAAGTCCGTCACCGTCGGCTTCGTGGTCAACGGCACCGGCGACCCGGCCGGTTGTCTCATCGACGGCGCCGCGTGCTCCGCCGACGACGGGGCCACGCCGGAGCCCAGCGGCCGCCCGACCGAGACAGCGACCCCGACCGCCACCCCGACCCCGACGGCGACCGGCACCCCCACGGCCACCGCGTCCCCCTCGACCAGCAGCGGCACCGGCACCCCCACAAGCGCCGGCTTCGCCCCCTACGTCGACACCTCCCTCTACCCGGCCTTCGACCTGGTCGCCACCGCCGAGGCCACCGGCGTCAAGGACTACAACCTCGCCTTCGTCACCGACGGCGGCGGCTGCACCCCGAAGTGGGGCGGCGTGACCGACCTCGCGAGCGACGCCGTGGCCGCCCAGATCGGCGAGCTGCGGGCCAAGGGCGGCGACGTCCGGGTGTCGTTCGGCGGCGCCGCTGGCTCGGAGCTGGCGACGACCTGCTCGTCGGCGGCCGCGCTGGCGACGGCCTACGAGAAGGCCGTGGCCGCCTACGACCTCACCAAGGTCGACTTCGACGTCGAGGGCGGCGCGCTGCCCGACACCGCGGCGAACACCCGCCGTGCGCAGGCCATAGCCGAGCTCCAGAAGGACCACCCGGACCTGGACGTCTCCTTCACCCTCCCGGTGATGCCGGAGGGCCTGACCCAGGCGGGCGTGGACCTGCTCGCCGACGCCAGGAAGAACGGCGTCGACATCACCACCGTCAACATCATGGCGATGGACTACGGCCCGGCCTACAGCGGCGACATGGGCACCTACGCCGAACAGGCCGCCACCGCCACCCAGGCCCAGGTCAAGAGCGTCCTCGGCCTCTCCGACAGCGCCGCCTGGAAGGCCGTCGCCGTCACCCCGATGATCGGCGTCAACGACGTCACCACCGAGATCTTCAAGGTCGACGACGCCACCCAGCTGGTGAACTTCGCCAAGTCCAAGGGGATCGGCTGGCTGTCCATGTGGTCGGCCACCCGCGACAAGCAGTGCTCGGGCGGAGCGAAGAACTACGCCGACGCCACCTGCAGCTCGATCGTCCAGGACCAGCACGCGTTCTCGAAGGCGTTCGCGGCCTACAACTGACGCCCCCCACGGGCCGGGGCGCGGCATCCCCCTCGGATGCCGCGCCCCTCCCCCGCCCGTGATGGTCCAGCCCCCGCTAGACCTCCGGCACCGGGGACAGCGTGCCCGAGCGGGCCGCCTGTCCGTACCAGAGAGCGCTCGACTTCGGCGTACGCGCGAGGGTCGCGTAGTCGACGTAGACGGCGCCGAAGCGCTTCTCGTAGCCGTACGCCCACTCGAAGTTGTCCATCAGCGACCACAGGTAGTAGCCGCGCACGTCCGCGCCGTCCGAGACAGCGCGGCGGACCGCGGCGAGGTGGCCGTGGAGGTAGGAGATGCGCTCCGGGTCGTGGACGCGGCCGTCGGGGTCGGGCTTGTCGTCGTAGGCCGCGCCGTTCTCCGTGATGTACAGCGGCAGGCCCGGGGCCTCACGCGTGTAGCGCATGATCAGCTCGTGCAGGCCGGTCGGGTCGATCGACCAGCCCATCTCCGTGCGCTCGCCCGGAGTCTGGTGGAAGGCGACGTCGTCCGCGCCCGGCCACGGGGAGAACTCGCTGGCCCCGTGGCCGTCCGCGCGCGGACCGCTCAGATCGTTGTCCGCCGCCGACACCAGCGCCGGCGTGTAGTAGTTGAGGCCCAGCGCGTCCAGCGGCTGGTTGATCGCCCGCAGGTCGCCGTCCTCGACGTAGGACCAGTCCGTGATCAGCTCCGTCGCCGCGAACAGCGACTCCGGGTACGCCCCGTGCAGTATCGGACCGTGGAAGACCCCGTTGGCCAGGTCGTCGATCTTCCGGGCCGCGGCCAGGTCCGCCGGGTCCTGCGAAACCGGCCGCACCACCGAGGAGTTGAGGCTCAGCGCCACCGAGTTGCGGGCCGGCATCGCCGCCCGCAGGGCCGAAGTGGCCAGCCCGTGCGCCAGGTTCAGGTGATGGGCCGCCTTCAGCGAGGCCGCCGGGTCGGTGCGGCCGGGTGCGTGCACCCCGGACGCGTAGCCCAGGAAGGCGCTGCACCAGGGCTCGTTGAGGGTGATCCACTGCTCCACCCGGTCGCCGAGCGCCTCGCCGACGATCTGCGCGTACTCGGCGAAACGGTAGGCCGTGTCACGCTCCGGCCAGCCGCCCGCGTCCTCCAACTCCTGCGGCAGATCCCAGTGGTAGAGCGTCACGGCCGGCTTGATGCCCTTGTCCAGCAGCTCGTCCACCAGACGGCGGTAGAAGTCCAGGCCCACCTGGACCGCCGGGCCCCGGCCCGTCGGCTGCACACGCGACCAGGAGATCGAGAAGCGGTACGCGTTCAGGCCGAGGTCCGCCATCATCGCCACGTCGTCGCGGTAGCGGTGGTAGTGGTCGACAGCGATGTCACCGTGCTCGCCGCCGGCGGTCTTGCCGGGCGTATGGCTGAAGGTGTCCCAGATCGAGGGCGTACGGCCGCCCTCCCGCACCGCCCCCTCGATCTGGTACGCCGAGGTCGCGGCGCCCCAGAGGAAGGCGGGGGGAAAGGTCACCGGGGTCGCCGGCGTAGCGGGCTCAGGCATGGAAGCGCTCCCATTGGAGGTCGTGGAGACCGACGGGTAGATGGGGGGAAGGGAAGGGGCCGAGGCGGCGATGACCCGGCCCCCGGGAAAGTGGAGGTCAGCCCTTGACGGCACCCTGCATGATGCCGCCGACGATCTGCTTGCCGAAGATCGCGAAGACGATCAGCAGCGGCAGCGTGCCGAGCAGCGCGCCGGCCATGATCAGGGACTGGTCCGGGGTGTAGCCACGGCCCAGACCCGCCACCGCGACCTGCACGGTCGGGTTGCCGTTCTGGGTCAGGACCAGGAAGGGCCACAGGAAGTCGTTCCACGTCTGCACGAACATCAGCATGCCCAGCACGGCCATCGCGGGCCGCGCCGCCGGGAACACGACGTGCCAGATCACGCGCCAGCTGCTCGCGCCGTCCACCCGGGCCGCCTCGATGATCTCGTCGGGCAGCGCCTGGATCAGGTACTGCCGCATGAAGAACACACCGAACGCGCTGACCAGCGAGGGCAGGATCACCGCCTGCAGCTGGTCGGACCAGTCGAGCTTGGCGACCATCATGTACAGCGGGATCACGCTCAGCTGCGGCGGCACCATCATCGTGCCGATCACGATCAGCATCATGGCGCCACGGCCCTTGAAGCGCAGCTTGGCGAAGGCGAACCCGGCGATCGTCGACAGGACGACGATGGTGATCGCCGAAACCCCCGCCACGAACGTGGTGTTGATGAACGCCTCGCCCAGGTTGGCGTCGGTCCAGGCGAGTTCGAGCTTGTCGAACAGTCCCGAACCGAACCAGAACGGCGGCGGGTTCTGCGCCAGGCGCTGGTTGTCGCGCGAGGCGGCGATCGCCGTCCACACCAGCGGGAACAGCGAGCCGACGGTGAACAGGGCGAGGATCACATACGCGATCGGCCCGGCGTGCAGGGTGCCGCCCGCACGGGCGGCCTTGGGACCTCGTACCCGCTTCTGCTCCTTGGGGGGAGTGTCGGAGGGCGGAGTCAATGTCGTCGTCACGGCCGGTTCTCCTAACTACTGGCGCGCAGCCGGCGCGAGATGACGTAGTTGACGATCCCGATGACGATGAGGATCAGGAACATCGTCCACGCGATCGCGGAGGCGCGGCCCAGGTGTTGGTTGACCCAGCCCTGCTCGTACAGGTACAGGCCGAGCGTCTGGAACTGGTGCTGGGATCCGCCGGAGGCCCCCTTGCTGGCGTCGAACAGCAGCGGTTCGCCGAACAGCTGGGAGGCGCCGATGGTGGAGACGACCACCGTGAACAGGATCGTCGGCCGCAGCGCGGGCAGCGTCACATGCAGGAACTGCCGCCAGCGGTTGGCCCCGTCCAGGGCGGCGGACTCGTACAGGTCCTGCGGGATCGCCTGCATCGCCGCCAGGTAGATCAGCGCGTTGTAGCCGGTCCAGCGCCAGATGACGATCGAGGAGACCGCGATCTGCGAGGCCCACTTGTCGTTCTGCCAGTCGATGTTGTCGATGCCGACCTGGTTCAGCGCCCAGTTGATCATGCCGTAGTCACGGCCGAAGAGCAGGACGAAGACGAGCGAGGCGGCGGCGATCGACGTCGCGTACGGGGCGAGCATCGCGACCCGGTAGAAGGTCGAGGCGCGCAGCTTGTAGTTGAGGATGTGCGCGAGGCCCATCGCCATCAGCAGCTGCGGCACCGTCGAGATGATCCCGATGGTCAGCGTGTTCTTCGCCGCGTTCCAGAAGAAGTCGTCGTCGAAGATCCGCGTGTAGTTCCTGAAGCCCACCCAGTTCATGTCGGTGGGCGCGGTCAGCTCCACCTGGTGCAGCGAGGCCCAGCCGGTGTAGATCAGCGGGAACAGGCCGAACGCGAGGAAGAGCAGGAAGAACGGCGAGACGAAGGCGTACGGGCTCCAGCGCATGTCGCGCTGCCAGCGCCGCGACAGCCGGGCCCGGCGGCGCTCGTCGTCCGAGGGCCCCGCGGGCGGGCGGGCCGGGGCCGCGCCCCCCTCCTTGGTGGGGGGCGCGGCAGCGGTTTCGTGCCCAGTGGTCATACGGGTCACTGGTCCAGGTTGTTGTCGATGGTCTTCACGGCGTTGTCCCAGGCTTCCTTGGCGGACTTGCCCTGGGTCACCAGGATGACGCCGTTGTCGGTCAGACCCTGCTGGATGATCTGGTCCTTCGGGCCGATCGTCTGGACCGGGATGTTCTTGGCGGCCTCGGCGAAGATCGTGCCGATCGGCGCGTCACCGGTCATGTCGTTCTTGGCGCTCTTCACCTCGGTCGAGTCGTACGCGGCCGGGGTGCTCGGGAAGCTGCCCTGGACGCCGAAGAGCTTGGCCTGCTGCTCGGGTGCGGTCAGCCAGGCGGCCAGCTTCGCGGCCTCCTCGGTGTTCTTGCCGGACTTCGGCACGGTCAGGAAGGACCCGCCCCAGTTGCCGGACTTCGGCGCCTGGGCGATGTCCCACTTGCCGGCCGCATCGGGCTTCGACTTGCCCTTGATGTAGCCGAGCATCCACGGCGGGCAGGACATCGCGGCGAACTTGCTGTTGGCGATGGTGGTGTCCCACGCCGGCTGGAACTGCGTCTGGTTGCCGATCAGTCCGTCCTCGGCGGCCTGGGCCGTGAGGTCGAAGGCGTCCTTGACGGCCGGGTTGGTCTTGTAGATGACCTTGCCGGAAGCGTCGTAGAACCGCTCCTTCTCACCGCTGACGATCGCCTGCAGCAGACCGCCGGGAGAGTCCAGGAAGGTGGTGCCCTTGGGACCCTTCGCCTTGTACTGCTTGCCGACGTCGACGAGCTTGTTCCAGTCACCGGCCCACAGCTTGCCGACCTCCTCGCGGTCGGTGGGCAGACCGGCCGCCTTGAACAGGTCGGTGCGGTAGCAGATGGCCATCGGGCCGATGTCGGTGCCGACACCGACGGTCGCGCCGTCCTTGGTGGTGGCCTGCTCCCACTTCCACTCCAGGTAGTCGCTCTTCTTGCCGTACTTCGACAGGTCGAGCAGCTTGTCGGACTGGGTCCCGACGATCTCGGCGATGTTGCCGACCTCGACCATCTGGATGTCCTGGAGACCACTGTTGGTGGTGAGGTGGTTGATCAGCGCCGGGTAGTAGTTCTCGTTGCGCTCGACGACGGTCTGCTGGATGTCGACGTCCGGGTGGAGCTTCTCGTACTCCTTGTACAGGCCGGACTCCTCGAAGCCGGCGGTGCCGAAGAGGCCGAGCGTGATCTTGGTCTTGCCGCCGCCGCCCCCGGACGACGAGCCTCCCTCGTCGTCCTTACCGTCGTCGGCACAGCCGGCCAGCAGCCCGGCGCCCAGCGACGCTACGGCCGCGAGGACCACCACCCTGCGACGGGCGGTTCGGGTACGTGCTCGCATTGAGTCCTCCTGTTGCCCTGACGTGCCGACCCCCCGGCCAACTGCATTGTTGGGCCCGTTAGTTCTCGCGGCGGCTCGGGCGGGGAACGTGCGGGATGTGTATGTGTCAGGTACTGTGGGAGCGCTCCCATCAGTGATGAGTTGAAGAGTCGTCGGTCTTGGCGGGGGTGTCAAGGGAGTCGGCGAGGAGATATGTCTTCAGTTATCGGCCTGTTAACTAACTCGGGGGTCGGACACCGGCCGACCCTTTTCGGCCTGCCCGGCATGTGAGGGCGAGGCCCTCCGTGCCGACGCGGAGGTCCGGGGACGGCGACCCCCAGGGACGCTCACTGTGATGGACGGGACTGTTACATTCCAGGCCAGCGTCAACATACGGCGGGAAGGCGGAGCCCATGGCAACCCACGGAGCGCGTGGCCGGAGCGGTGGCCGGCCGACCCTCGAAGAGGTGGCCGCGCGTGCCGGAGTCGGCCGCGGCACGGTCTCCCGGGTGATCAACGGCTCGCCCCGGGTCAGTGACGCGACCCGCGCGGCGGTGGAGGCGGCGGTCGCGGAGCTCGGCTACGTCCCGAACACGGCGGCGCGCGCCCTGGCGGCCAACCGGACGGACGCGATCGCGTTGGTCGTCCCCGAGCCGGAGACCCGGTTCTTCGCCGAACCGTACTTCTCGGACATGCTGAAGGGCGTCGCGGCCGAACTCTCCGACACGGAGATGCAGCTGCTGCTGATTTTCGCGGGCAACGACCGTGAAAGGCAGCGGCTGGCCCAGTACTTGGCGGCGCACCGCGTGGACGGGGTGCTGCTGGTCTCCGTGCACGCGGACGACCCGCTGCCGGATCTGCTGGCCCAGCTGGAGATACCGTCGGTGATCAGCGGCCCGCGCTCGGCGGCGGAAACGCTCCCCTCGGTGGACTCGGACAACTACGGCGGCGCCCGGCAGGCGGTGGAACACCTGCTGTCCCGCGGTCGCACCCGCATAGCGCACATCACCGGACGCCTCGATGTGTACGGTGCCCAGCGCCGTATCGACGGTTACCGGGACGCGCTGCGCGAGGCGGGCCTGGAGGCGAACGAGAACCTGATCGAAGCGGGTGACTTCTCGGAGGAGGGCGGCACCCGCGCGATGGCCGCGCTGCTGGCCCGCGTTCCCGACGTGGACGCGGTCTTCGCCGCCTCGGACGTCACGGCGGCCGGCGCCCGCCAGGCGCTCCGCGAGGCGGGCCGCCGCATCCCCGACGACGTCGCCCTCGTCGGCTACGACGACTCCGCCATCGCCCGCCACATGGACCCGCCCCTCACCAGCGTCCGCCAGCCCATCGCCGAGATGGGCCGCCACATGATCGACCTCCTCCTCACCGAGATCGCGGACCGCCGCCCGGCGGTGTCGCGGGGGCTGGAGAGACGGCAGGTGGTGCTGGCCACGGAGCTGGTGGAGCGTACGTCGTCGTAGGGCACCCGCCAACCCCGCGGGAACGCAAGGTGGTTGGCGGTCCGCTTCAGTCGCCCAGCGACAGGCGCCAGACCGTCTCGCCGTCGTGCTGCTCGTCGGTGGGGAGCAGACCCGCAGCTGTGGCGACCGCCGCCGACGCGGTGTGGGCGGGGTGGATGTGGGCCGTGACGGTCCGGACGTAGTGGCGGACCAGCCAGGTCACCAGCGCCCGGGCCGCCTCCGAGGCCAGGCCCTGGCCCTGCCAGGGGGTGCCGACGATCCAGGCGATCTCTGCCTCGTGCTTACCCGTGACCGTGGCCTGGACGGTGCCGATGAGGGTTTCGTCCGTGTGCCGGCGCAGGACCCAGTTGAGCCAGGAGACGGCCGGGTCGGGGGAACCGGTGACCAGACGTTGGTAGCGCGCTCGCAGCTCCTCGACGGTCAGGGGCGTTCCCCCGATGAAGGTGTGCAGGGCCGGGTCGGCGAGTACGGCCGACATCTCCCCGGCGTGGTCCACGCGCAGGGGGAGGAGGTCGAGGCGGGCCGTGCGGATCAGTTCGGTGTGCACGTGGACTCCCGGGACAACGAATCAGCCGGTGACCTCTGTATCGAGGTCACCGGCTGATCACTGAGGGTGAGTGACGGGACTTGAACCCGCGACTTCCTGGACCACAACCAGGTGCTCTACCAGCTGAGCTACACCCACCATGACCGGCTTTCCTGCTTTCAGGTTTCCCTGACCGGCCGAGAAAAAGTGTACAGGGTCCGAAGGGGTGCTCGTGCACGCCTTTTACGGCGCCCCTTCGGCGGACCCTGACGCACTTACTGAGCGGGCAGGACGTACTTCGCGGCGATCGTCTTCGCGGTGTCCGAGTCGGGGCCGGGCTGCGGCACGAACACGGCCTCGCGGTAGTAGCGCAGCTCCGCGATGGACTCGCGGATGTCGGCGAGGGCGCGGTGGTTGCCGTTCTTCTCCGGGCTGTTGAAGTAGGCCCGGGGGTACCAGCGCCGGGCCAGCTCCTTCACCGAGGAGACGTCGACGATCCGGTAGTGGAGGTAGTCCTCCAGCGTCGGCATGTCCCGGAGCAGGAAGCCGCGGTCGGTGCCCACGGAGTTGCCGCACAGGGGGGCCTTGCCGGCCTCCTTGACGTGTTCCCGGATGTAGGAGAGGACCTGCTCCTCGGCCTCGGCCAGCGTCGTGCCGCCGGCCAGCTCGTCGAGGAGCCCGGACGCGGTGTGCATCTGACGCACCACCTCCGGCATCGTCTCCAGCGCCCGGTCCGGCGGTCGGATGACGATGTCCACTCCTTCGCCGAGTACGTTCAGCTCGGAGTCGGTGACGAGGGCGGCAACCTCGATGAGCGCGTCGTCGGACAGCGAGAGGCCGGTCATCTCGCAGTCGATCCACACCATGCGATCGTTCATGCGACCACCCTAAAGCTGACGTCGCCTTTTGGGGGCCCGGCGGTGCGGCGGACCTGAGCGCACGCCCGAACGCCGGACGGGATGAGTCGGTCATCCCGTCCGGCGTTCCGGTACGTCGTTACGATCCGCTGCGCTGTCCCGGCAGGCTCGCCGACAGCTGGGCCGCCGGGCCCATCGAGCTCGCCGCCGCCGTACGGCGGGTCTGGAGCGGGACCGGGCCGCCCTCCGGATGGAGAACGGGTGCCGGGCCCACCGGGCCCCCCGCTCCGTCGCTCTCGGCCTGCCTGTCGCTCTGCGGCCGCCGCGCCCGGTACGCCGCGCGGTACGCCGCCGGCGACGAGCCCAGCTGACGGCGGAAGTGCCCGCGCAGCGCCACCGGCGAACGGAAGCCGCAGCGCCCCGCGACCTCGTCCACCGAGTAGTCCGACGTCTCGAGCAGCCGCTGCGCCTGGAGCACCCGCTGGGTGATCAGCCACTGCAGCGGCGCACTGCCGGTCAGCGAGCGGAAGCGGCGGTCGAACGTCCGACGGCTCATGTAGGCGCGCGCGGCGAGCGTCTCCACGTCGAACTGTTCGTGGAGGTGCTCCAGCGCCCAGGCGACGACCTCGGCGAGCGGGTCGGCGCCGATCTCCTCAGGTAAAGACCTGTCGAGATAGCGCTCCTGACCGCCGGAGCGGCGCGGGGGGACCACCAGACGCCGGGCCAGCGCGCCCGCCGCCTCGTTGCCGTGGTCCGTCCGCACGATGTGGAGACAGAGATCGATTCCGGCCGCCGTACCGGCTGATGTCAGTACGTCGCCGTCGTCGACGAACAGTTCGCGTGGATCCACATGCACCGACGGGTAGCGCTTGGCCAGCGTCGGTGCGTACATCCAGTGTGTTGTCGCGGGACGGCCGTCCAGCAGGCCCGCCGCGGCCAGCACGAAGGCGCCCGTGCACAGCCCGACGATGCGGGCGCCCTCTTCGTGCGCGCGGCGCAGTGCGTCGAGCGCGTCCTCCGGCGGTGGCGAGGTGATCGAACGCCAGGCCGGCACGACGACCGTGCCTGCCCGTGAGATCGCCTCCAGGCCATGTGGCGCGGTGAGTTCCAGTCCCCCTGTGGTCCGCAGTGGGCCTTCCTCGCCGCCGCACACCAATAGGCGGTAGCGCGGCACGCCGGCGTCCTGGCGGTCAATCCCGAACACCGACAGCGGTATGGAACTCTCGAAGATGGGGCCGCCGCTGAACAGCAGCACCGCGACGATCTCCTTGCGGCGTCGCCCGGAAAGTTTCCGGGCCGCGGCTTCCGGCGCGGCAGTGGAGTCGTGGCTCATACTGCTAAGCCCCCCTCGGTGGTCGCGGCTCCTCGGTTGTGTCGCTCCTGCACGTTTCCCCTCGGTCCTGCACGAGTCCCCCGCCGTAAGACGTCAAGATCGAATCTACTGTGTCCAGTGGTGCCGGGGTGACCAGTTCGGCAACCGGCACATTGTCGACATGGCAACTTGGCGTGAAGCATTCGATCACGAAGCGTTGCACTCGCGGGCCGTGCAGGGAAGTGCGCCTCGTCGTAGTGGCCAATCCACGTAGGGTGCGGGGGGCCCTGGAGACCCTTTCCGTGCAGGTCGAACGGGGGGTGGGGGGTGGTGGCGGCAACGGATGCGCGGTGGCCGGAAGTTGGCTGAAAAGATACGGGTCCGTGCATGGAAACCGGTCAAGCGACCGGTGAGTTTCCCCCAGTGTGACGACCGCCTCGATGGGTCCCGTTTCCGGTCCTGTGATGACGGCCACGATGGGGCGCGCTTTCCTCGGCGAGCAGCCGGGCGGCGCCGCGCTCGGACTGGCGCAGCAGGACCCGGCAGACGGCCGTGACGGCGGCCAGGCCGAGGGCCGTGCCCGCCGCGCCGGCGAGCGAGGTGCCGTACCAGAGAAGGACCACGGGGACGAGGGCGCAGCTGAACACCGCCCAGCGGACCACGTCCGTGGCGGAGTCCTCGGAGGGGGGTCGGTGTCCGGACATGTGTTGCTCCCTGGGGCGTGACTGCCGGGTTCAACGCGTGTTCGAGCGGTCGGTCACTGCGCGTACGGCCGTCAGGACCCACAGCCGCGTGAATCCTGTGCAAACCGCCTGTACAGCGCAGCAACCATTGCGTTACGGGCGCACCCTCGTGCATGCTCCCTGGAACCCCCACCGACCGTGCGCGGGATCTGGGCTAAGGAGGCGTGCCGCCGTACCCTTGGGGGTATGGGGTTGGGAAGATGATTCCCGGACACAGCTCCGCCGCACACTGTCGTCCCTCCCAAAAAGGATCACAACGCCGAGACAGCCATGGCCGGTCACGAATTCTTTGAACCCGCGGACCGCAAGCGGCCCGTCGCCGACCCCACGGCGGCCGAGCCCCTGGCGGCGGAAGAGCCACGTCATTCCTGCGACCCCGCCTTCAAGCACGGCGTAGTGGTCGGATTCGACGGCTCCACATCCAGTGAGCGCGCGCTCGCGTACTCCATCGGCATGGCCCATCGCTCCGGCTCGGGCCTGATCATCGTCCACGTCGCCAACCGGCTGCCCACGACCGTGTGGGCCGGCTGCGAGCCACCGGTCTTCGTCGACGTGCCGGACCACCGCACCGAGGTGCTCGGACTCGAGCTCGCCTGCGCGGACTATCTCGCCGAGGTGCCGTGGATCCTTGTCGAGCGCGGCGGCGACATCTGCCATGAACTCGAAGAGGTCGGGCGCGAGTACGAGGCGGACGCGATCGTCGTCGGCTCCACGCACGGACTCGTCGGGCGGATCTTCGGGTCCGTGGCGGGGCGGCTCGCGAAGCGCGCGAAGCGTCCTGTCGTCGTGATTCCGTAACGCGTCGTCGTCCCTGGTGGGATGCGGCGGGGGAACCGTCGGCTGCCCCTTCGAACTCCCTTGTGCAGCGCATAAATCTACTCGCGCGTAGAGGTGTTTGTGCCCTTGTGAAGGGCATATATCGCACATCGCGCAACTGCACAGCATGAAGGGAGCCCGCCGTGGACAATGACGTCTCCGCGGGAGCAACCACCACCATCGTCGGCCGACTCGCCCTCGGGATCACCCTCCTGGCGTTCGGCCTCGGCCACACCGACGTGATCGACGGCGTGACAGCCGCTGACGCGGTGTCAATCGCCCAGTACGTGGGCGGAATCGCCCTCTTCGTCGCGGGTCTCATGGCCTTCCGCGACCGTGACACCGCCAACGGCACGGCCTTCGCGGCGCTGGGTGCGCTGTGGTTCACGTGGGCCGTCTCGGACGCCGGTTCCGCCAACGCGGCCGGGCTGTTCCTCACGCTCTTCGCCCTCGTGGCGCTGTCTCTCACCCTCGCGGGCGGGGACCAACTCGGGCAGGGCTCCTACGGGTTGTTCTTCGTGGCGCTGGTGCTCATGGCCATCGCCCGGTTCGCCGACAACGACGGGCTCACCAAGGTGGGTGGATGGTTCGCCGTCGCCGCGGGTGCGGTGGCCTGGTACGCGGCGACCGCTGCGATGGCTCACTGGCCGACGGTGCTTCCGAGGCGTGCTGCCGGCCGGGGGGTGACGGCCACCGGCTAAGTGGCAGCCGACGCCGGGGTATTGGGCGGCCCCGGCGATGAAAACGGACCCCCCACGTGCGGTGGCACACGTGGGGGGTCCGTTTTGTCGTCCGGCCTGTGCGGGAGCGTTGCGGTTGCCCGCGCAGTTCCCCGCGCCCCTAAAAGCCCCTACTCCACCGTCACGGACTTGGCGAGGTTCCTCGGCTTGTCGATGTCGCGGCCCAGCACCAATGCCGTGTGGTACGCCAGGAGCTGGAGCGGGATGCCGAGGAGGATCGGGTCCAGTTCGTCCTCGTTCTTCGGGACGACGATCGTGTGGTCGGCCTTCTCCTGGTCCTGGTGGGCGACCGCGAGGATCTTGCCGCTGCGGGCCTTGATCTCCTCCATGGCGGCGCGGTTCTTCTCCAGGAGGTCGTCGTCGGGGACGATCGCGACCGTGGGGAGGGCGGGCTCGATCAGGGCCAGGGGGCCGTGCTTGAGCTCGGAGGCGGGGTAGGCCTCGGCGTGGATGTACGAGACCTCCTTGAGCTTCAGGGAGGCCTCACGGGCCACCGGGTAGCCCCGGACCCGGCCGATGAAGAGCATCGAGCGGGCGTCGGCGTACTGCTCGGCCAGCTTCTTGATCTCCGCCTCGTTGTCGAGGATCTCGGTGATCTGCTCCGGCAGCTTGCGCAGGCCCTCGATGATGCGCTTGCCGTCGCGGACCGAGAGGTCGCGGGTGCGGCCCAGGTGGAGCGCCAGGAGGGCGAAGGCGACCGTGGTGTTGGTGAAGCACTTCGTGGAGACCACGCAGACCTCGGGGCCCGCGTGGACGTAGATGCCGGCGTCCGCCTCGCGGGCGATCGCCGAGCCGACCACGTTCACGACGCCGAAGACCCGCGCGCCCTTGCGCTTCAGCTCCTGGACCGCGGCGAGGACGTCGTACGTCTCGCCCGACTGGGAGACCGCCACGTACAGCGTCTCGGGGTCCACGACCGCGTTGCGGTAGCGGAACTCGGAGGCCGGCTCGGCGTCCGCGGGGATGCGGGCCAGCTCCTCGATCATCTGGGCGCCGATCATGCCCGCGTGGTACGAGGTGCCGCAGCCGAGGATCTTCACCCGGCGGATCTGGCGGGCCTCCCGGGCGTCCAGGTTGAGGCCGCCGAGGTGCACGGTGGAGAAGCGGTCGTCGATGCGGCCGCGCAGCACGCGGTCCACGGCGTCGGCCTGCTCGTGGATCTCCTTGTGCATGTAGGTGTCGTGGCCGCCCATGTCGTAGGAGGCGGCCTCCCACTCGACGGTGGTGGGCTCCGACGTCGTACGGGTGCCCTCCGTCGTGTAGGTGCGGAAGTCGTCGGCCTTGAGCGTGGCCATCTCGCCGTCGTCGAGAGTCACTATCTGCCGCGTGTGGGTGACCAGGGCGGCGATGTCCGAGGCGACGAACATCTCCTTCTCGCCGATGCCGAGGACGACCGGGGAGCCGTTGCGGGCGACGACGATGCGGTCGTTGAAGTCGGCGTGCATCACCGCGATGCCGTACGTGCCCTCGATGACGCGCAGCGTCTCGCGGACCTTGTCCTCGAGCTTGTCGGCCTGGGAGCGGGCGATGAGGTGGACGAGGACCTCGGTGTCGGTCTCGGAGAGGAACTCGACGCCGTCCGCCTCCAGCTTGCGGCGCAGGTCGGAGGCGTTGTCGATGATCCCGTTGTGGACCACGGCGACCTTGAGGTCGGCCGACATGTGCGGGTGGGCGTTCACGTCGGAGGGGGCGCCGTGGGTGGCCCAGCGGGTGTGGGCGATACCGGTCGTGCCCTTGAAGCGCGCCGGGACCTTGGCCTCCAGGTCACGGACCCGGCCCTTGGCCTTGACCATCTTCAGGCCGGCCGTCTTCGGGGACGTGACGACGATGCCCGCCGAGTCGTAGCCGCGGTACTCCAGGCGCTGCAGGCCCTCCAGAAGGAGGGGGGCCACGTCACGCTTCCCGATGTATCCGACGATTCCGCACATGTATATGTATTCCGTTCCCCGGTCGTAGCGACTCAGCCGTAGACGATGCGGCGCAGCTGCCTGAGCGTAAGCTCCGGCGGCGCGACCGCCCGGTATTTCAAGTCCGCCTCGACCCGTTCGAAGATCTGCGCGTTCACCAGACCCTGGGCCTGGAGTTCGCGGTGGCGGCGACGGACGTAGTCCTCGGTCGTCTCGTCGAAGTAGGCGAGCACGTCCTGGATCACCCGCAGCGCCTCGCCCCGCTGGAGGGGCGTGGATCGCGTCAGATGATCAACAAGTTCGTCGTGCACCCGGTAGATCCTGAAGGACGGGCACGTCTTTCGCAAGAATCCTGCCCGATTTCGGGCAAGAGGCTGTTCGGGCACTTAGAACACTTATGGGCTGCCCATGGGAGTCCATTGGCCGGCTGTTCCCCGGGCCGATGTGTCCGACCAGCAGCTTGTGGAGCCATGGACATTCCTCGTATGGGCGTACCCGAGCAGCTCGCCGAGCGCATGAGCATGGCCGAGCAGCACGAGTACCTGCGCGCCAGATTCTCCCGGCGCACGATGATCAGAGGCGGCGCCGTCACGCTGGGCGCCGTCGCGGGCGGCGTGTTCGTGCCGGGCGCCACCGCACAGGCCACGCCCCTGGCCACCCCTTCGGCCACGCCGCGCACCGAGACGGTCGACGGCTCCCTCGTCGCCCCCTTCGGCCGCCACCTCGCCTTCGGCGCCGACCCCCGCACCGAGCTCACCGTCTCCTGGCAGGTCCCGCTCGCCGTCAAGAAGCCCTTCCTCCGCATCGGCGTCCATCCCTGGGACCTCTCCCGCAAGATCGAGGCCGAGGTCCGCACGCTCCACACACCGGCCGGCGTCGGCGCGAGCGGCGACCACACGCAGTACTACGTGCACGCCGAGCTGAGCCGGCTCAAGCCCGGCCGGACGTACTACTACGGCGTCGGCCACCAGGGCTTCGACCCCGCCGAGCCGCACCTCCTGGGCACCCTCGGCACCTTCACCACCGCCCCCGCGCACAAGAAGCCGTTCACCTTCACCGCCTTCGGCGACGAGGGCGTCGGCTACCACGGCCTCGCCAACAACAGCCTGCTCCTCGGCCAGAACCCGGCCTTCCACCTCCACGCCGGCGACATCGCGTACGCCGACCCGGCGGGCCAGGGCAAGACCGCCGACACCGGCTTCGACTCGCGCGTGTGGGACCAGTTCCTGGCCCAGACCGAGTCCGTCGCCAAGTCCGTGCCGTGGATGCCGGCGTACGGCAACCACGACATGGAGGCCTGGTACTCGCCCAACGGCTACGGCGGCGAGGAGGCCCGCTGGAACCTCCCCGCCAACGGACCCGACGCCAAGAACCTCCCGGGCGTCTACTCCTTCGTCTACGGCAACACCGCGGTCATCTCGCTCGACGCCAACGACATCTCGTACGAGATTCCGGCCAACCTCGGCCTCTCCGGGGGCACCCAGACGACATGGCTGGAGGCGCAGCTCAAGAAGTTCCGGGCGGCGCACGACATCGACTTCGTCGTGGTCTTCTTCCACCACTGCGCCTACTGCACCTCCACCGCGCACGCCTCGGAGGGGGGTGTGCGCCAGGAGTGGGTGCCGCTGTTCGAGAAGTACACCGTGGACCTGGTCATCAACGGCCACAACCACCAGTACGAGCGCACCGACGTCATCAAGGCGGGCGAGGTCGCCAAGAAGCTGCCGGTCGGCGGCACGGCGTACCCCGAGAGCGAGGGCGTGGTGTACGTGACGGCGGGTGCGGCGGGCCGCAGCCTGTACGCGTTCAGCGCGGCCGAGTCCTACGAGGGGCACGAGAACGAGGTCGAGTCCGTCGCCTCGTTCATCAACACCAAGGACGGCAAGCAGAACGAGACCGTCACCTGGTCCCGGGTGCGCTACCTCGACTACTCGTTCCTGCGGGTCGACGTCACGCCCGCGGCCAAGGGCCGGACGGCCACGCTGACGGTACGCGGCATCGCCGAGACGGGCGAGGAGGTCGACCGCTTCACGGTGGCCCGCAGGGCCAAGTAGCCCCGAGGGGGCCGTGGGGGCCGTGGAGTCTCCGGGGCCCGCGGGGATCACATCCGCTTGAGGACCGCCTGTTTGGCCAGCGTGAACTCCTCGTCCGTCAGCACACCCGTGCGGCGCAGCTCGCCGAGCTCGCGCAGACGGCGCAGAAGGGCGTCGTGGTCGTCCTCGGCGGGCCCGACCGGAGCGGAGGGCAGTTCCGGTCGTCCCTCGCGTGCGCCCCGTACGTCCGTGGCGGCCGCCCTGGCCGGGTGAGGAAGCCGGGCCTGGACGGCCGCCGCGATCAGGGCCATCAGCGGGTCCTTCTTGAAGCCCCACAGCTCCACCGAGTTGGGGTCGTACTTCGGGGGTGCCTTGGTCGGCGCGTTCTTCACGCTGAAGCGGAGGCAGCCGTTCTCCAGGCCGACCGCCGGGAGCCACTCCACGGCGTCGAGGTCGGTGACGGCGAGGGTGCGGATGCCGGCGGCGGCCTTGGCGTCCTCCGTCTTCCAGTTCCACTCCAGCCGGACGCGCTCGCCGTCGAAGCTCGCGGTGCCGTCCCCGGCGGACACGGACAGCGGGACGGCCGGGCCCGGCAGCAGATACTCGGCGACGGGCACGGCTGGGACCTGGTCGAGCAGCAGGGCGTTCCTGACCTCGTCCACGAAGTACTCGGCGACGCCGTAGCGGTCGGACTCGACGAACAGCTGGTACGGGTCGTTCGGCTCGGTCAGCCGGCCTCCGGTCGCGTGCAGCAACGGATCGGCGCCGTCGCGCAGCCGTAACCTCAGCCGCCCGGCCTTGCGGCCCTGCTCGAACGAGGCGCCCGCCAACGCGCCCAGCGGGACGACCAGTTCACCCAGGGTCTTGCGGAACAGGCTGACGTTCTTGTCGCGCCCGGGGGTCAGCCGCAGGGCGTCGCCGTCGAAGGTCCAGGTGCCGTCCTTCTGGATGATTTCCGCCATGGGCAAAGTCTGGCATTCCAGACGGGGTTGCCCAGCGGCTTCGGGGTGGACTTCGGTGGGGTGGCCGTCGCAGAGTGGTCTCTACCAATTCAGGGCTGAAGGGAGCCACAGGTGAGGCCGCGCCACAGACCAACTCCCCGTATGACCCGATTGCTCGGCTCGCTGCTGCTGATGGCCGCCGCGGGCTCCTTCAGCGTCGGGGCGGCGCCCCCGGCGTCCGACACCGGGGCGAGGCCGCTGGACGAGGTCGTCCCGGCGCCCGCCTCGGTCGAGCCGGGCGGATCGCCGTACCGCATCACCCGCGCCACTCACATCCGCGTCGACGACTCCCGTGCGGTCCGCCGTATCGGCGAGTACGTCGCGGACGTCCTGCGCCCCTCGACCGGCTATCCGCTGCCGGTCACCTCCCGGGGTCGGGGCGGCATCCAACTCCGCCTGGCCAAGGGTCCGTTCGGCGCCGAGGGATACCGCCTCGACAGCGGCGCCAAGGGCGTCACCATCACCGCCGCCCAGCCCGCGGGGCTCTTCCACGGCGTCCAGACCCTGCGCCAGCTCCTCCCGGCCGCCGTCGAGAAGGACTCGGTGCAGCAGGGCCCGTGGCTGGTCGCCGGCGGCACGATCGAGGACACCCCGCGCTACGGCTGGCGCGGCGCGATGCTCGACGTGTCCCGGCACTTCTTCACCGTCGACCAGGTCAAGCGCTACGTCGACCAACTCGCCCTGTACAAGGTCAACAAGCTGCATCTGCACCTGAGCGACGACCAGGGCTGGCGGATCGCCGTCGACTCCTGGCCGCGCCTCACGACGTACGGTGGCTCCACCCAGGTCGGCGGCGGGCCCGGCGGCTTCTATACGAAGGCCGACTACCAGGAGATCGTCCGGTACGCCGCCTCCCGCTATCTGGAGGTCGTCCCCGAGATCGACATGCCGGGCCACACCAACGCGGCCCTCGCCTCCTACGCCGAGCTCAACTGCGACGGCGTCGCGCCGCCGTTGTACACCGGCACCGAGGTCGGCTTCAGCTCGCTGTGCGTGTCGAAGGAGATCACGTACGACTTCGTGGACGACGTGATCCGGGAGCTCGCCGCGCTCACGCCGGGCCGGTATCTGCACATCGGCGGGGACGAGGCGCACTCCACGAGTCACGAGGACTACGTGAAGTTCATGGACCGGGTGCAGCCGGTCGTCGCCGAGTACGGGAAGACCGTGGTGGGCTGGCACCAGCTGACCGGGGCGACGCCCGCGAAGGGGGCGGTGGCCCAGTACTGGGGGCTCGATGACACCAGTGCCGAGGAGAAGGAGCAGGTCGCGGCAGCCGCGCGCAACGGGACCGGGATCGTGCTGTCGCCCGCCGACCGGATCTACCTCGACATGAAGTACACGGCGGACACTCCGCTGGGGCTGGACTGGGCCGGTCTGGTCGAGGTGCAGCGGTCGTACGACTGGGACCCCGGCACCTACCTCCCGGGCGCGCCCGCTTCGGCGATCCGCGGGGTGGAGGCGCCGATGTGGACGGAGACGCTCACGAACTCCGCGGACATCGAGTACATGGCCTTCCCGAGGCTGGCGGGCGCGGCCGAGCTGGGGTGGTCGCCGGCGGCCACGCACGACTGGGACCGGTACAAGGTGCGGCTCGCGGCGCAGGGGCCGCGGTGGGAGGCGCTGGGGATCGACTACTACAGGTCGCCCCAAGTCCCCTGGCCCGCACGGTAGACGCGGACGGGCGCCCGGGGGACCGTACCCCGGGCGCCCGTCTGTCTCCGGGTCAGAACCCGGCGATCGGGTTCTTCAGATTGCCGACGAGCTGGAGTGCGCCCGCCGGGTCGGCCAGGTCCACCATCTGCTTGTTGTTGCGCAGCTGGAGCCGGTTGAGGCAGGACAGCGCGAACTCCGGGGCGAACATGTCGTACTGCCGGAACTTGTCGGCGAGTTCGGGCAGCGAGGCCTGGTACTCGCGGGTGATGTCCGCGACCGTCCGCCAGAAGTCGTCCTCCGCCACGATTCCCTCGGCGGCGAGGTTCGCGGCGAGGAAGCGGAAGAAGCAGTCGAAGACGTCCGTGAAGATCGAGAGGAGCTTCTTCTCCTCCGGCACGTCCACACGCAGTCGCTCGACCGTCGGCGGCAGGACCGCGTCGACGTCCATGACCGCGATCTCCTCGGCGATGTCCTTGTAGATCGCGCGCTCCACGACGCCGTCCTTCAGGACGAGGATCACGTTCTCGCCGTGCGGCATGTAGACCAGGTCGTAGGCGTAGAAGCTGTGCAGCAGCGGGGTGAAGTACGCCGTCAGATAGCGGCGCAGCCACTGGGTGGGCGCCAGGCCCGACTGTTCGATCAGGGCGCCGGCGAACGACTTCCCCTCGTGGTCGACGTGGACGAGGGAGGCCATCGTCGCCAGTGACTCGCCGTCCTGGAGGGAGCCCACCGGGCTCTCCCGCCACAGGGCGGCCAGCATCTTGCGGTACGGCGAGTAGCGGTCGGTCGCGGCCTCGTACTCCAGGTGCCGGTAGCCGACGGCCGCGCGCTCGCGGATGATCGACAGGCCCGTCGACTTCAACACCGGGTCGTTGTCGATGAGTTGGGCGAGCCAGTCGTTGATCGCCGGGGTCGCCTCCATGTAGGCGGCCGACAGTCCGCGCATGAAGCCCATGTTGATGACGGACAGGGCCGTCTTCACGTAGTGCTTCTCGGGGTGCGAGGTGTTGAAGAAGGTCCGGATGGACTGCTGGGCGAGGTACTCGTCGTCGCCCTCACCGAGGCAGACCAGGTGCCGGCGGGCGACCTCGGCGGCGAAGGTGACGGAGAGCTTGTTCCACCACTGCCAGGGGTGGACGGGGATGAAGAGGTAGTCGGCCGGGTCGAGGCCCTCGGCGGTGAGCTTCTCGTGGAAGCGCTCGACGGTCCGCGCGCCCAACTCGTCCCGTACGAAGGACTCGTACTCGATCCCGACACCGGCGGTGAACGCGGCGCGCGAGCGGTGTGCGGCCAGCCACACCAGGCGGACCGGGTTCGCCGTCTCCGGGGCGTACGACAGGTACTCGTGGATGCCGAAGCCGAGCCGTCCGTTGTTGGCGACGAAGCAGGGGTGGCCCTCGGTCATGCCGGTCTCGATGGCCTGGAAGTCCGAGCGGACGAGCTCGGCGACCGGGATCTGCGGCTTGGTGAGCTTGTAGCAGGTGCCGGAGAGGGTGGAGGAGATCTCCTCCAGGTAGACCGGCAGGATCTCGTCGCTCAGGCCCAGCGACTTCCTCAGCTCGATGAAGAAGTCCAGCGCGGCGAGGGGGCGGTCGACGCCGTCTCGGTGACGGGAGATCGAGTCGGCGTCGACCTGCCAGTGGTCGAGGGCGCGGCGCGTGGCGGTGAACCCGTAGCGGGTCAGACCGTCGTCGCTGCGGACCTCGAAGCGGCCGTCGGCGGTGGCCTCCGGCGTGATGAGCCGCTCGTGGGCGAACTCGGCGAGGGCCTTGCGGATGAGGAGGCGGTTGGCCTGCTCCCAGCGCTCGGGTGAGAGGTGGGCGACCGAGTCGGCGAGGGTCATGCCGTCACCGCCGTCGCCGCGGTGAACTGCTCCCGGGTGCAGAAGCTCAGCAGGGCCATTTTCTCCGGCTTGCGGATCTCGCGCTCGGGCACGAACCCGACGGCCTCGTTGAGGGCGTGGACGGCCTTGTTGGAGACGTCCGGCTCGACGACGACACGTTTCGTGGAGGGGTCCTCGAAGAGGTGCGCCATGACCGCGGTGATGACGGACCGGGTGAAGCCGCGCACGGGGGTGTCGGTCGCGGGAGTCAGGAAGTGCATGCCGACATCGCCCGGCCGCGGGTCGTACAGGCCGACCAGTTCGCGGTGGGCGGGGTCGTACTTCTCCATGAGGAAGACGGGGACGCCGTACGCGTCGAGGCCCAGCAGCGCGTGGTGGTGCTCGTCGGCGGCGATCTCCATGTACGCGCGCTCGACGTCCTCCAGTTTCGCGTCCTGCATCATCCAGAACGCGGCCTTGGGGTGGGTGACCCAGCCGTGCAGCAGCTCGGCGTCCTTGAGCGGGTCGAGCGGGCGGAAGGCGAAGGTGTGGGGGGTGGTCATACGGAGAACTCCTGGAACGCGATGGTCTTCTCGACCGGGTAGTACTCGGTGCCGAGCAGCTCACGGATGATGTAGGCGTTGCGGTACGCGCCCATGCCCAGGTCGGGCGAGGTGATGCTGTGGGTGTGCACACCGGCGTTCTGCAGGAAGACGCCGCGGCCCGTGGTGTCGATCGAGTAGTTGCGGGCGACGTCGAAGTTGCCCTGTGTGTCGTAGCGCAGCCGGTCCCTGACGGGGGTCAGGAACTCCGGCTCGGCGTACCTGTAGCCGGTGGCCAGGACCAGGCCCTGCGTCTGCAGGTCGTAGTCCTTCTCCTGCTCCTCCTGGCGGAAGGAGAGGGTGTACGTGCCGTTCTCGTACGCGGCGCTGTTCAGCGAGGAATTGGTGAGCAGCCGTGTGGGGACGGGCCCGCCGAGGTTCTTCTGGTAGAGCAGGTCGAAGATCTCGTTGATGAGATCGCCGTCGATGCCCTTGAACAGGCCCTTCTGCTGGGCCGTGAGCCGGTAGCGGGTGGCTTCCGGCAGCTCGCGATAGTAGTCGATGTACTCCGGGGAGGTCATCTCCAGCGTGAGCTTGGTGTATTCGAGGGGGAAGAAGCGGGGGGAGCGCGTCACCCAGTTCAGCCGGTAGCCGTACACGTCGATCTCGGCGAGGAGGTCGTAGTAGATCTCGGCGGCGGACTGGCCGGAGCCGACGATCGTGATCGAGTCCTTCTTCTGGAGCTCCGCCTTGTTCTGCATGTAGCGGGAGTTGTGGAAGAAGTCGCCGCCGAGGCCCTGGACGGCCTGGGGGTAGTGCGGGGAGGTGCCGGTACCGAGGACGAGGTGACGGGCGCGGTAGGTGTCGCCGGCCGTGGTCGTCACGACGTACAGGCCGTTCTCGTACGTGACCTCCGCGACCGTCGTGCTGAAGCGGACGCTGCTCAGTTTGTTCGCGGCCCAGCGGCAGTAGTCGTCGTACTCGACGCGCAGCGGGTAGAAGTTCTCGCGGATGTAGAACGAGTACAGCCGGCCCTTCTCCTTCAGGTAGTTCAGGAAGGAGTACGGCGAGGTCGGGTCCGCCAGCGTCACCAGGTCCGACATGAACGGCGTCTGGAGGTGGGCGCCTTCGAGGAACATGCCGGCGTGCCACTCGAAGTCGGGCTTCGACTCCAGGAAGACACCGTCGAGTTCGTCGATGGGCTCGGTCAGGCAGGCGAGGCCGAGGTTGAACGGGCCGAGCCCGATGCCCACGAAGTCATGGGTTTTTGTCGGGTTTTCAGGACGCGCGGTCAAGGGACTCTCCCAGGTACTGCTCGGCGTGGCCGGCTATCAGGTCGAGGACGGCGGCGATGTCGTCGGTCGTCGTCTCGGGGTTGAGCAGGGTGAACTTCAGGTAGTGGCGGCCCTGGACCTTGGTGCCCGCGACGACCGCGTCCCCGGAGGCGAACAGGGCCTTGCGGGCGTACAGGTTGGCGCGGTCGATCTCGGCCGGGTCGGTCACGGCGGCGGGGATGTAGCGGAAGACGAGGGTGGAGAGCGTGGGCTCGACGACCACGTCGTAGCGCGGGTCGGCGGCGAGGAGCCGCCAGCCGTCGACGGCCAGGTCGCACACCTCGTCGAAGAGCTGCCCGATGCCGTCGGCGCCCATCACCCGCAGGGTCATCCACAGCTTGAGGGCGTCGAAGCGGCGGGTGGTCTGCAGGGACTTGTCGACCTGGTTGGGGATGCGCTCGGTGACCATACGGCGGGGGTTCAGATACTCCGCGTGATAGGTCGCGTGGCGCAGGGTGGCCGCGTCCCTGACCAGCACCGCGGACGAACTCACCGGCTGGAAGAAGGACTTGTGGTAGTCGACCGTGACCGAGTCGGCGCGCTCGATGCCGTCGATACGGCCGCGGTGCTTCACCGACGCGAGCAGTCCGCAGCCGTAGGCGGCGTCGACGTGCATCCAGGTGTTGTACTGCTCGCACAGCTCGGCGATCTCGGGCAGCGGGTCGATGGAGCCGAAGTCGGTGGTGCCGGCGGTGGCGACGACGGCCATGGGGACGAGGCCGTCCGCCTTGCAGCGCTCCAGCTCGTGGGCGAGCGCGACGGTCTGCAGGCGCTTGTTCTGGTCGACCGGGATGGTGACCACGGCGTCCTGGTCGAGGCCCAGCAGTTTCGCGGACTTCTTCACGCTGAAGTGGCTGACCTCGGAGGCGAAGATACGCAGTTTCGCGAAGGAGTCGGTCTTGGCCTCCTCGCGGGCCAGGAGCAGGGCCTGGAGGTTGGACTGGGAGCCGCCGGAAGTGAAGACACCGTCGGCGTTCGGGCCGAGGCCGATCCGTGCGTTCGTCCAGTCGATCAGTTTGCGCTCGATGAGGGTGCCGCCGGCCGACTGGTCCCAGGTGTCCAGGGAGGAGTTGACCGCGGAGAGGATCGCCTCGCCGAGCACCGCCGGTATGACGACCGGGCAGTTGAGGTGGGCGAGGTAGCGCGGGTGGTGGAAGTAGACCGCGTCGCGGAGGTACACGTCCTCCAGCTCGTCGAGGGCCGCGGCGGTGTCGAGCAGCGGCTTGTCGAGGTCGATCGCGTCGATCGTCGGGGCGAGGGCATCGACGGTGACACCCGTGAACGGACGGTCGGTGGCGGCGAGTTTGGCTGCCACCCGCTCTACTCCTTCGGTCACGGAGCGGCGGTACTGCTCCGCGGTCGTGTCATTGAGCAGGTGCGAGCGCATGGTGGGGGTCCTCCGGGGGGAGCAGTCCGTGCGGGTCGGACGGGGGTGGGGACGCGATCTTCGATCTCGCTTCGCGTTACTTAGGTTAGCCTAACCTAAGTAACGCTGGTCAAACGTGGCATCAGCCGTGACTGTGATCACTCCGGCCGCAGTCGGCCCTGCGGGCACAGCAGTCACCGCCGCACGCGGGAGTCGCGTACAGCGGTGGGTGCCGCTCGGTGGGTTACTCCGCGGCGCGGAGCTGCTCCTCGGTCAGCCCCTGACGCCAGTAGCCGACGAAGGTGACACTGCGGCGGTCGATGCCCCGCTCACCCACGAAGTGCCGGCGCAGTGCCTTGATGTGACCGGACTCGCCGGCGATCCAGACGTAGGGGCGCTCGGCGGGCGGGAGTTGGGCGTCGCGAAGGGCGCCGAGGGCCATGGGGGCGCCCTCGGCGTCAGGCTCCTGGTGGTCCCGCACGAGCCAGGTGACCTCGGCGTCGGCCTCGGTCACCAGGTCCTGGACGTCCTCGGCGTGCTGCACCTCCAGCCAGACCCGGGCCCGGGTGCCGGCGGGCAGCGACTCGACGATCGCGGAGGCGGCGGGTACGGCGGTCTCGTCACCCCAGATGACGACCAGGTCGGTGTCCTCGGCGGGCCGGAACCGGATCGCCCGGTTGTCGGCGATGGCCGGGCCGAGCAGCAGGACACGGTCCCCGGCGGCGGCACGGGAGGCCCAGCGGGAGGCGGGGCCCGCCGGGGTGGCGGCGTCGGGCTCGACGCCGTGCAGGACGAAGTCGATGTCGATCTCGGTGGTGTTCCCCAGGGAGTCGCGACGCAGCGCGCGGAGCGTGTACGACCGCATCACGGCCCGTACGTCGTCGGGGAGTTCACGCCACGCCTGCCACCAGCCGTCACCGAGTTCGATCGGCACCGCGGGCTCGGTCTGCCCCGGATGTGGCAGGAACAGCGACAGCGACTGGTCACACCCGTTGGAGCAGAACTCCCGCAACTCCTCCCCGGCGAAGGTGACCCGGACCAGGGACGGCCCGAGCGACCGCGTCCGTACGACCTGGAGGGAGAAGAAACGGAACGGGGCGGCGACGGCGGTGGTCATGGGGGTGCGCTCCTGATCAGGGGGCGAAGTGACGTTTCTTTAGGGGCGCGGGGAACTGCGCGACCAGCCACGACGGGCCCGCAGTTCACCCACTGCATCGAGCCCCGTTCTTCAGCTGACCTTCTTCGCGTTCTCAAGAGCCTCGGCGAGGGTCTCGAGCAGCGGCGTGACCTTGTCGTACGACAGGATCGGCTCGGGCGAACGGGAGATGACCTGCCCCGCCTTCACGGCAGGCAGCTTCTTCCACGTGGCCTCGGTGATGTCGGCCGGCTGGATCGTCGCGGACCGGTCGTCCATCATGATGATGTCGGCCTTGTACTTGTCGACGTTCTCCCAGCTCAGGCTCTCGTACCAGCCGCCGCCCTTCGCCTTGGCCTTCTCCGAGGGCTCGACGAAGTTGACGCCGAGGGCCTTGAAGTACTCCAGGTCGATGGAGAGGTTGGTGCCGGAGACGTAGAAGATGTCCTGGCTGGCGGAACCGGCCAGCACCTTGATCTCGGGCTTCGCCTTCGCGGCGGCGCGCAGCCGGGTGGCCGCGGCCTCGAACTTCTTCTTGGCGTCGGTGACGGAGGCGGCCGTCATGTCGGCGCCCAGCGACTCCGCGAGCTCCCATACGCGCTGCAGCGGCTCGGTGATCTGGCGGTCGTAGACGGAGATGCCGACACTCGGGGCGAGCTTGGCGATCTTGTCCGCGGAGGCCGCGGGGACGTACCAGAGGGTGCCGGCGTCGTCGAACATCGTGGTGATGAGGACGTCCGGGGCGAGCGCGGCGTACTTCTCGACGTTGAACTGGTCCCACACATTGCCGAGGATCTCGACCTTGGAGATGTCCATGTCGCCGGCCTGCACGTCGGCCTTGCCGTCGGTGGTCTTGGTCGGGCCGAAGACGCCCTTGACCGAGATGCCGTAGTCGTACAGCGCGGCGGCGACACCGGTGAACGCGACGATGTTCGCGGGGATCTTGCCGAGCTTCACCTCGGTGCCGCGGTCGTCCTTGAACGTCCAGGGACCGGACTTCTTCGCGGCGGTCGTCTCCGTGTCAGAGCCACCGCTTTTCGCGTCGTCGTCGCCGCAGGCTGCGAGCACGGCACCGAGGCCGAGGGCGCCGCCCGCGGCGAGGATGCCGCGGCGGGAGAGGTGGGTGGCTCGGGCGTTGGACATGTGTGTGGCTGCTTTCGAACGGGGCGGAGCGCCCGCCGGACAAGTTCGAATGTAGGTTAGCCTAACCTCAGATCTTGTCCAGGGGCCGGACCCCTTCGATCGGAAGCTGTGAGAGCTCTGTGGTGTGGGCTGTCGAGGTTCGCGCGACCCAACTCCCTGGAAATCCATACCTGTTGGATGACTCTGACTTCTGGTCAGAACGATGCCGGAGCGCGCGCCGCTCCCCGGTCTCCACCGTCCACGGACCGGACCTCGATGCGCAGTAAAGTCCGGCAAATGCTGAGAACCAAGGTCAGCGTCATCGTTCCCGTCTACAACACCGGGAAGTACCTCGACGAGTGCGCGCCCTCGCTGCTGGGCCAGAGCCTGCCCGCCGACGAGTACGAGGTCATCTACGTCGACGACGGTTCGACGGACGACACCCCGGGCCGACTGGAGAAGATCGCGGCCGCGCATCCGAACGTCCAGGTGCACACCCGGCCGAACTCGGGATGGCCGGGGGCTCCGCGCAACCACGGCATACGGCATGCCAAGGGTGAGTACATCCAGTTCGTCGACCACGACGACACGCTCGGGCCCGAGGCCCTGGAGCGGCTGTACGAGCACGCGAAGCGGAACGACGCCGACGTGGTGATCGGCAAGATGTCCAGCACGATAGTGCGGCCCCGGCGGCTGTTCCGGCACACGGTGGACTCCTGCACGATCGAGAACGACGAGCTCATGCAGAGCATGTCGCCGCACAAGATGTTCCGGCGGGCCTTCGCCGAGAAGCACGGACTGCGGTTCCCCGAGGGACCCTGGATCCTGGAGGACCTTCTCTTCGTCAGCGCCGCCTATCTCAAAGCGGAGCGGATCTCGGTCCTCGCCGACTACCCCTCCTACTACTGGATGAAGCGGGACGACGGCGGCAACAACACCCGGCACCGGTTCAACCCGCGGCACGGATTCTGGCCCAACTGCCGTACCGTCGTCCGCCAGATCAAGGACGGGACCACTCCCTCCGACGACATCGACGCGCTCCAGAACCGGCTGCTGCACCGCCTCTACCACATCGAGATCCTCTCCCGGGCCCGTGAGCCCGAGATCCTGCGCGAGGACCCGGCCGAGCAGCGGCAGCGGTTCGAGGCGGCCCGGGAGCTGGCGCTGGAGGAGTTCCCGGCGGCCGTGCGGGAAGGCCTGCCCGCCGTGTCCCGGCTGCGGGCCGAGCTGCTCGAGGGCGGTGACTTCGCCGGGGCGCGGGCCCTCGCCGAGCGGATCCGCGACATCAAGGCCCGCAGCCGCGTCGGCGGACTGCGGTGGGAGGACGGCCGCCTCGTCGGAGACGTCACGCTCGACCTGCTGCGCGGCGACGGCGAGCCGCTCGTCCTCGTCGAGCGGGACGGGAAGCGGTGGCTGGACCCCGCGCTGCTGGACGGCGTCCCGGGAACGCAGGACGGCCGGGAGGTCCGTGACCCCTTCCGGCTGGCGTACGCGGAGCTGGTCGTCAAGGACCGGGACCGTGAGGACTGGTGGTACCCGGAGGGCGAACTGGAGGTACGGCTGAAGCCTCTCGGAGAGGGGAGGTCCCGGCTTGTCGCGTCCGGGCGGCTGCGCCTCGACCCGGAGCGGCTGGCCGGCGGCCGGCCACTGCAGCGCGGGGTCCACGACGTCTGGGCGTACATCCAGTTGCTGGGCGTCGAGCGGATACTGCGCGTCACCGGGGACGGCGAGCCGGGCGCCCCGGCCGTGGGCCCTGCGTTGACCGGCGGACGCCTGTCGCTCCCGTACTGGACGGTCAAGGGCCAGCTCGCCCTCGACGTGGACCAGCGCCAGCGCCGGCTCGGACCCGACACGGCGGACCTCGTCGCCGCGAACCCCGCGCGCGCCCGGCGGTCGCTCGGACTGCCGTACCTGGCGGCGGCCCCGGGCGACCCGCTGCCCGTCGAGGTCACCGTGTCCGCCCTGTCGATCGCGGCGGAGCTGCTCCCGGGCGCCGACGGCACGGCACGGCTGCGCCTGCCCGCACGCCTCGGGAAGCTCCCGGACGGACGCCACCCGGTCACCCTCCCGAAGGCGGACACCCCGGTCGCGTACGCCGAGGTCCGCGACGGCACCCTGCTGCGGCTGGAGGGCCCGGCCTACGAGGGCGGCAGGGGCCGCCGGTTCCTGGACGCGGTCGGCGACAACCGTCAGGTCCGGCGGATGCGGCGGCGCCCGGGCAGGTAGGGCGGTGCCGGCCCGCGCTCAGCGGGTCGGCACCCCGCTCAGCCGACCAGCCCCAACTCCCGGGCGATCAGCATGCGCTGCACCTCGCTCGTGCCCTCACCGATCTCCAGGATCTTGGAGTCCCGCCACATGCGGGCCACCGGGTACTCGTTCATGAAGCCATAGCCGCCGTGGACCTGCGTGGCGTCCCGGGCGTTGTCCACCGCGATCGTCGACGAGTAGAGCTTCGCGAGGGCCGCCTCCTTCTTGAAGGGCTCGCCCGAGACCAGGCGGGAAGCCGCGTCGCGCCAGGCGAGGCGGGCCGTGTGGGCCTTCATCTCCATGTCGGCGATCTTGAACTGGATGGCCTGGTTCGCACCGATCGGCCGGCCGAAGGCGTGCCGCTCCTTGGCGTACTTCACCGACTCGTCCACACAGCCCTGCGCCAGCCCCGTCGCCAGTGCCGCGATCGCGATGCGGCCCTCGTCGAGGATGCGCAGGAACTGGGCGTACCCGCGGCCCTGTTCGCCCAGGAGGTTCGCCGCGGGGACCCGGACGTCCGCGAAGGACAGCTCGCGGGTGTCCGAGGCGTTCCAGCCGACCTTGGAGTAGGGGGCCGCCACCGTGAAGCCGGGGGTCCCCGACGGGACGATGATCGAGGAGATCAGCGGCTTGCCGTCCGGCTTGCGGCCCGTCACCGCCGTCACGGTCACCAGGCCGGTGATGTCCGTGCCCGAGTTGGTGATGAAGCACTTCGTGCCGTTGATCACCCACTCGTCCGTCTCCGGGTCCAGCCGAGCCGTCGTACGGGTCGCCCCCGCGTCACTGCCGCCGTCCGGCTCCGTCAGGCCGAACGCGCCCAGGATCTCGCCCGAGCAGAGCCGGGGGAGCCACTCCCGCTTCTGCGCCTCGGTTCCGTAGAGGTGGAGCGGCATGGCGCCCAGCGACACCCCCGCCTCCAGGGTGATGGCGACCGAGGAGTCGACCCGGGCCAGCTCCTCCAGGGCCACGCCCAGCGCGAGGTAGTCGCCGCCCATGCCGCCGTACTCCTCCGGGAAGGGCAGGCCGAACAGGCCCATGCGGCCCATCTCGCGGACGATCTCGTACGGGAACTCGTGGTGCTCGTAGTACTCGCCGATCTTCGGCGCCACGACGTCGTGCGCGAACGCCTCGACCGTACGGCGCAGTTCGTCGAGTTCGGGGGAGAGTCGGTGGTCCATCGCGGTCACTGCTCCTTGTGGGACAGGGCTCGTACGGTGCGGGACGGGCTGGGTCGGCCCAGTTGTTCGGCCATCCAGACGCTGGTGGCGACGAGACGGTCGAGGTCGACTCCGGTGTCGATGCCGAGCCCCCGCAGCATCCACACGAGGTCTTCGGTGGCGAGGTTGCCGGTGGCGGACTTGGCGTACGGGCAGCCGCCGAGGCCGCCCGCGGACGCGTCGACGGTGGTGACGCCGTGCTGGAGGGCGGCGTAGGTGTTGGCGAGGGCCTGCCCGTAGGTGTCGTGGAAGTGCACGCCCAGGAGCTCCACGGGGACGCCGTGGCCGGTCAGTTCGGTGAGCAGGGCCCGCACGTGGCCCGGCGTCGCCACACCGATCGTGTCACCCAGGCTCAGCTCGTCGCAGCCCATGTCGAGCAGCGTCCGGCAGACGTCCACCACCTGCGGGACGGGCACCGGGCCCTCCCACGGATCGCCGAAGCACATCGACAGATAGCCGCGGACATGGACGCCGGCCTCCTTCGCCCGCGTCACCACCGGTGCGAACATCGCCAGCGCCGCGTCCATCGTGCGGTTGAGGTTGGCCTTGGCGAAGGACTCGCTGGCGCTCGCGAAGACGGCGACGCGGGTCGCCTTCAGCGCCAGGGCGCGGTCCAGGCCGCGTTCGTTCGGCACCAGCACCGGGAGGTCCACCGGGAGGTCGGCGAGCTGCGGGAACAGCTCCTCCGCGTCGGCGAGCTGGGGCACCCACTTCGGGTGGACGAAGCTGGTGGCCTCGATCGTTGTCAGGCCCGCGTCGGCGAGGCGGCGGATGAACTCCGCCTTGATCTGCGTCGGGACGGTGCCCTTCTCGTTCTGCAGGCCGTCGCGCGCGCCGACCTCGTGGATGCGGACCCGGGCGGGCAGGCCCTTCTCCGGTACGGCCATGGGCAGTGCCAGGGGGTGTGTCATTCCGTCGCCTCCTCGTGAGGTGCGATCACCGCGAGCACCTGGTCCATGGCGACCGTCGAGCCCGGTGCCACGTCCAGTTCGGCGACCGTGCCGGCGTGCGGGGCGGAGACGACGTGCTCCATCTTCATCGCCTCCACCACCAACAGGCTCTGGCCCGCGCTCACTTCGTCCCCCACGGCGACCTTCACCACCGTCACCGTCCCCGGCATGGGCGCGGTGAGCGAGTCGGCGCCCGCGTGCGCGGCCCCGGTGAGGGAGGCGGCCACCGGGTCGTGGTCGCGCACCTGCCAGGCGTCGCCGTCGCGGCCCACCCAGTCGGCGGCCCGGTGGAAGGTGTGGCGTACGCCGTCGAGGGTGACGCGGACCCGGTCCTCCGTGACGGTGGCGGTGCCGCGCGGGACGTACTCCACCGGGTCCTGCACCCGCAGGTGGAAACCGACGGGCTTCGGGGTCCCGCCCAGGCGCCAGCCGCTCGGCACCGAGAACGGGTCCGTCCAGCCGTCGCCGTGCGGGCGCAGCGCGTCCAGCCGTACCGCCGCCGCCGCCTCGTACACCTCCTCCGGCACGTCGACCGGGACGAGCTCCGCCACCTCGCGTTCCACCAGCCCGGTGTCCAGTTCGCCCGCCACGACCGCCGGGTGGGCCAGCAGCCGCCGCAGGAACCCGGCGTTGGTCTGCACGCCCAGCGTGACCGTCCCGGCGAGGGCGGCCCGGAGCTTGCGGATCGCGGTCGCGCGGTCGGGGCCGTACGCGATCACCTTGCTCAGCATCGGGTCGTACAGGCTGCCGACCTCGGTGCCCTCGCTGAGCCCGGAGTCGGTGCGGACGCCGTCGCCCTGGGGCTCGGACAGCATGAGGACCGTGCCGCCGGAGGGGAGGAACCCGCGGGAGGGGTCCTCCGCGCAGATACGCGCCTCGATGGCGTGCCCGGTGAGCGTGATGTCGTCCTGTTCGTAGGGGAGTGGTTCGCCCGCCGCGACCCGCAGCTGCCACTCCACCAGGTCGAGGCCGGTGATGAGCTCCGTCACCGGGTGCTCCACCTGGAGACGGGTGTTCATCTCCATGAAGTAGTACGACGAGGGATCGCCGCCCGGCACGATGAACTCCACCGTGCCCGCGCCCCGGTAGCCGCAGGAGCGGGCCGCCTGGACCGCCGCCTCGCCCATCGCGGCGCGGGTCTTGTCGTCCAGGAGGACGGAGGGCGCCTCCTCGATGATCTTCTGGTGGCGGCGCTGGAGGGAGCACTCGCGTTCGCCGAGGTGGACGACGTTGCCGTGGCCGTCGGCCAGGACCTGGATCTCGATGTGCCGGGGCCGGTCCACCCACCGCTCGACCAGGAGGGTGTCGTCGCCGAAGGAGGTGCGGGCCTCGCGGCGGGCGGCGGCGATCTCGTCGTCCAGGAGGTCGAGGTCCCGGACCAGGCGCATGCCCTTGCCGCCGCCGCCGGCGGAGGGCTTCAGCAGGACCGGGGCGCCCAGGGCGCGGGCGGCTTCGGCCAGTTCGGGGTCGCGGCCGCCGGGGACCACGGGGACGCCCGCCGCCTCGACGGTCTCCTTGGCGCGGATCTTGTCGCCCATGAGGGCGATGGCGTCGGCGGGCGGCCCGATGAAGACCAGCCCCGCGTCGGCGCAGGCGCGTGCGAAGGCGGCGTTCTCCGCGAGGAAGCCGTACCCGGGGTGCACGGCCTGGGCGCCGGTCCGGGCGGCCGCCTCCAGCAGCCGCTCGGCGGAGAGATAGCTCTCGGACGCCGGGGCGGGACCGATCCGTACGGCGGTGTCGGCCTCCCGGACGTGCCGGGCGTCGGCGTCCGCGTCGGAGAAGACGGCGACGCTCCGCACCCCCATCGAGCGCAGGGTGCGGATGACGCGGACGGCGATCTCGCCCCGGTTGGCGACAAGCACTGTGTCGAACATCGTCTGGAAGTCCCTCACATCCGGAAGACGCCGAACTGGGGGTCACCCAGCGGCGCGTTGGCGCAGGCGGTCAGGGCCAGTCCCAGCACCTGACGGGTCTCCAGGGGATCGATGACCCCGTCGTCCCACAGGCGGGCCGTCGCGTAGTAAGCGTTCCCCTGACGCTCGTACTGCGCACGGATCGGGTCCTTGAAGGTCTCTTCCTCCGCGGCGGCCCATTCCTCGCCGCGCGCCTCCAGCTGGTCCCGCTTGACGGTCGCGAGGACCGAGGCGGCCTGCTCGCCGCCCATGACCGAGATCTTGGCGTTGGGCCACATCCACAGGAAGCGGGGGGAGTAGGCCCGGCCGCACATGGAGTAGTTCCCGGCGCCGTACGACCCGCCGACGACGACGGTCAGCTTGGGCACGCGCGTGCAGGCGACGGCCGTGACCATCTTGGCGCCGTGCTTGGCGATGCCGCCCGCCTCGTAGTCCCTGCCGACCATGAAGCCGGAGATGTTCTGGAGGAAGAGCAGCGGGATGCCGCGCTGGTCGCACAGCTCGATGAAGTGGGCGCCCTTCTGGGCGGACTCGGAGAAGAGGATGCCGTTGTTGGCGACGATGCCGACCGGGTGGCCGTGGAGCCGGGCGAAGCCGGTGATCAGGGTCTGCCCGAACTCGGCCTTGAACTCCGCGAAACGCGAGCCGTCGGTGATCCGGGCGATGATCTCGCGTACGTCGTACGGGGTGCGGGAGTCGACGGGGACGGCGCCGTACAGGCCGTAGGGGTCGACCTTGGGTTCCTCCGCCGGCTCCACGGACCAGGGCATCGGCCCGCGCGGGGGCAGCGTGGCGGCGATGTTCCGCACGATGCGCAGGGCGTGAGCGTCGTCCTCGGCGAGGTGGTCGGTGACACCGGAGATCCGGGAGTGCACCTCGCCGCCGCCCAGCTCCTCGGCGGTCACGACCTCACCGGTGGCGGCCTTCACCAGCGGGGGCCCGCCGAGGAAGATCGTCCCCTGGTTCCGGACGATGACCGCCTCGTCGCTCATGGCGGGCACGTACGCCCCGCCGGCGGTGCAGGAGCCGAGGACGGCGGCGATCTGCGGGATGCCCGCGCCGGACATCCGGGCCTGGTTGAAGAAGATCCGCCCGAAGTGCTCACGGTCCGGGAAGACCTCGTCCTGCATCGGCAGGAAGGCACCCCCGGAGTCCACGAGGTAGAGACAGGGGAGCCGGTTCTCCAGGGCCACCTCCTGGGCCCGCAGATGCTTCTTCACGGTCATCGGGTAGTACGTGCCGCCCTTGACGGTCGCGTCATTGGCGACGATCACGCACTCGCGCCCGCTGACCCGCCCGATCCCGGCGATGACACCGGCGGCCGGGGCCTGGCCCTCGTACATCCCGTCGGCGGCGAGGGGGGCGAGCTCCAGGAAGGGGGAACCGGGGTCGAGGAGGTGGTCGACCCGGTCCCGCGGCAGCAGCTTGCCGCGCGCGGTGTGCCGGGCACGCGCCTTCTCGCCGCCGCCGAGCCGGGCTGCGGCGAGCTTGTCGTGCAGCTCCTCGACGAGCTTTCGGTGGCCCCGCTCATTGGCCCGCCAGGCCTCCGACGCGGGGTCCGCCGCGCTGTGAAGCTCCGGTGCCTGATGCATCCCGCGATCCCCTCACCTTGTTAATGAGCGTTAACGCATTTCCTTCAGGTTAACGAGCGCTAACCTCCCTGTCTAGAATTGCCTTCATGGCCACCAGAACCGACGCCCCCACCCGCCGTGAGCAGATCCTCAAGGAAGCCGCTCGACTCTTCGCCGAGCGTGGCTTCCACGGGGTCGGCGTGGACGAGATAGGCGCCGCCGTCGGCATCAGCGGACCCGGGCTGTACCGCCACTTCGCGGGCAAGGACGCGATGCTCGCCGAGCTGCTGGTGGGGATCAGCGAGCAGCTGCTCAGGGGTGCGAGGCACCGGCTGGCGGAGGTGGACGGGGGCTCGGCGGAGGACGTCCTCGACTCGCTGGTCGAGGGCCACATCGACTTCGCCCTGGACGACCGGCCCCTGATCACGCTCCACGACCGGGAGCTGGACCGGCTGAGGGACAGCGACCGCAAGCTCGTGCGCCAGCTTCAGCGGCAGTACGTCGAGCTGTGGGTGGAGGTGGTGCGCGAGGTGTACCCGGCCCTGACGGAACCCACGGCCCGCTCGGCGGTGCACTCGGTGTTCGGCCTGCTGAACTCGACTCCGCATCTCGGCCGCCCGGGATCCCTGCCGGGCCGCGGTGCCACGGCCGAGCTGCTGCACCGCATGGCCCGGGGGGCGTTCGCGGCGGCGGGGACGGAGTGACCGCGACGGGGAGCGATGGGTGGCTCGCCCCCCGCCGGCGGCTCAGGTCGTCGCGGGAACGGCCACGACCCGGTCGGTGAAGCAGGCCGGACCGGCATCCCCTCCCTGTCGGCCCGGTGTGATCATGGTGCCGACCCGGGGGCCCCGCCGGCCAGGGGGAGCGCGTCCCGTCTCGGCGTGGGACATCCGTCACACGGATGACCAGGAATGACGCAGACGGGTCGGGACAAGCCTGGGAGGGTGGAGCAGGCCGTCACGGGGGTGGATGCCATGAGCGGACGGGAGTTGGCCACCGCGCTGCGGGCTCTGAAGGACCGCAGCGGGCTCGGCTACCGGGTACTGGGGCAGCGGATCTTCATCAGCGGCTCCACCCTGCACCGGTACTGCACCGGCCGGGGAGTGCCGGGGGACTACGACATCGTCCTGCGCTTCGCCAAGGAGTGCGGGGCGGAGCCGGCCGAGCTCAACGACCTGCTGCGGTACTGGGAGGCGGCGACGGAGCAGGGGGCGGATTCCGGTCTCCCCGCGGCCGTGTCCGCCGTGTCCGCCGTGCCGATGGGGGCGGAGAGCTGGGCCCAGGCGCCGTTACCGGTCGCCCGCGAGATGTTCGGCGTGACGATGAACAGTTTCAGCGGGGTCATGCCGGCGTTCCGGGTGGGCGCGGTGCGGTTGTGGGACAGCGAGACACGCTGGTCCCAACTGGAGCCCGCGCGGGGCGTGTTCGACTTCTCCACCCTCGACCGGCTGCTCGACGGCGCCGAACGGCAGGGCCTGCCGGTGACCTTCGTCTTCGGCGGTACGCCCGGCTGGGCCGCCCCGAACGGCCGCAAGGCCGCGTACCGGGAGGACTGCCGGGCCGCCCCGCCGGACGACCTGGCCGACTGGGACGCCTTCGTCCACGCCGTGGTGCGGCACGCGGGCCACCGTATCGACGCGTACGAGCCGTGGATCACGGCCAACCACGGGCACCACTACAACGGCGGCGTGGAGACGCTCGTCGAGATGACGCGGCGCGCGAGCGGCATCATCCGGCAGTACCGCCCGGACGCGACCGTGGTCTGTCCCTCGGTCACCGACCTGTGGGACGACGCGTCGCACGCGTACCTGCTCCGTTTCGCCGAGGCGGGCGCCTACCAGTACTGCGACGCGGCCGCCGTCAACCTGTTCCAGCGCCGGGCCACCGATCCGCCGGAGACCATGCTGGAGATCGTCCGGAAGGTCGAGCGGACCTTCCAGCTCGCGGGGTACCACCTGCCGCTGTGGAGCACGGGGACCACACAGATGATCCAGCTGAACGACGCGCTGGACCCGGACACCGCGGCCAACCACGCGGTCCGCTTCTATCTGACGGGGCTGTACTCCAGGATCGTGGAGCGGATGTACTTCTACGCCTGGGGAAACAGCAAGATCCCCCTGGTCGTCCAGGCCGAGGGCCAGGCCCCCACCAAGGCCGGCCGCCATGTCGAGCGGCTCCAGCGGTGGCTCGCCCACGCCGAGATCCGCTCCTGCGGCCGTGGCGCGGAGATCGGGCTGCCCGGGAACGTCTGGCAGTGCGAGGCCCTGACCCCGGAGCTCGTCCGCATCCGCTGGACCCTGTCCGGCACGGCGGACGTCCCGGCGGGCGCGGGCGCGTACCGCGTCGAACACCTCGACGGCACCGCCCGCGAGACCTGCCCCGAGGACGCCGTACGCATCACCGAGGAGCCGCTGCTCGTCCGGTACCGCTGAGACGGCGTGACGAGCGTTACGGGGATGCGCCTCTGGCGCCTCTCGCTACCGGCCGGTACGGTTGGGCATGAGCAAGCGCTTAGCCACGGGCGGACCGCAACCATCAATTGAGGAACCCCGACGGCGAGCAACCACGTACGCGAGAGCGGCGCCGGTTTAGGCGCAGAGAGGGTGGCGGCGGTGCGCCGTACGGTGTTCAACGAGGATCACGAGGCGTTCCGGGAGACCCTGCGGGCCTTCATCGAGGCCGAGGTCGTCCCCGTCTACGACGAGTGGTTCGCAGCCGGCCAGGCGCCGCGCGACTTCTACTACAAGCTCGCCGAGCTCGGCGTCTTCGGTATCCGCGTCGACGAGGAGTTCGGTGGCGCCGGCATCGACTCGTACAAGTTCGAGGCGGTGATGTACGAGGAGACCGCGCGCGCGGGTGTGCAGTTCGGCGGCTCCGGTGTGCACGTCCTGCTCGGGCTGCCGTACATCAAGATGCTCGCCACCGACGAGCAGAAGAAGCGCTTCCTGCCGAAGTTCGTCTCCGCCGAGGAGATGTGGGCCCTCGCGATGACCGAGCCGGGCACCGGCTCCGACCTCGCGGGCATGAAGACCACCGCCAAGCTCAGCGAGGACGGCACGCACTACGTCCTCAACGGCTCGAAGACCTTCATCACCGGCGGCGTCCACGCCGACCGCGTGATCGTCTGCGCCCGTACCTCCGCGCCCACCGCCGAGGACCGCCGTCACGGCATCTCCCTGTTCGCCGTGGACACCAAGTCCGAGGGCTACTCCATCGGCCGCAAGCTCGACAAGCTCGGCCTGAAGACCTCCGACACCGCCGAGCTGGCGTTCGTCGACGTGAAGGTTCCCGTCGAGGACCTCCTCGGCGAGGAGAACAAGGGCTTCTACTACCTCGGCCACAACCTGGCCTCCGAGCGCTGGGGCATCGCCTTCGGTGCCTACGCGCAGGCCAAGGCCGCCGTCCGGTTCGCCAAGGAGTACGTCCAGGAGCGCACCGTCTTCGGCAAGCCGGTCGCCTCGTTCCAGAACACCAAGTTCGAGCTGGCCGCCTGCCAGTCCGAGGTGGACGCGGCCGAGGCCGTCGTGGACCGCGCCCTGGAGGCCCTGGACGCGGGCGAGCTGACCCCCGCCGAGGCCGCCAGCGCCAAGCTGTTCGCCACCGAGGTCGCCCACCGTGTGATCGACCGCTGCCTCCAGCTGCACGGCGGCTACGGCTTCATGAACGAGTACCCGATCGCGCGCCTGTACGCGGACAACCGCGTCAACCGCATCTACGGCGGCACCAGCGAGATCATGAAGACGATCATCGCCAAGGACATGGGCCTGTAAGACTCCCGCAACTACTGACCAGTAGAAATGACTGCATGAGTCAGGCACTACAGGATCTCCTCGATCTGCTCGACCTGGAGCAGATCGAGGAGAACATCTTCCGCGGCCGGTCCCGGCCCGCCATCGTCCCCCGTGTCTTCGGCGGGCAGGTCGCGGCGCAGGCGCTCGTCGCCGCGGGGCGGACGGTCCCCGAGGACCGCCTCGCCCACTCCCTCCACGCGTACTTCCTGCGCATGGGGGACCCGGGCGCCCCCATCGTGTACACGGTCGACCGCATGAACGACGGCCGCTCCTTCACCACCCGCCGCGTGGTCGCGGTGCAGCACGGGCAGCCCATATTCGCCCTGTCGGCGTCCTTCCAGAAGTACGAGGAAGGCTTCGACCACCAGACCCCGACCCCGGCCGCCCCCGACCCGGCCACCCTGCCCACCTCGCAGGAGCGGTTGCGCGGCTACGACCACATCGCCCCGGACGTCATCGAGAGGTTCCTCGAGGCCCGCGAGGCGATCGACCTGCGCTACGTCGACGAGCCGCCGTACGGCCGCTTCGGCGAGCCCCGCGAGCCGCACTCCCAGGTCTGGTTCCGCACCAACGGCAAGCTCGCTGACGACCCGCTGCTGCACGTCGTCCTCGCGACCTACGTCTCCGACATGACCCTCCTCGACTCGGTCCTGCTCGCGCACGGCCGCGGCGGCTGGGCGGTCAACGACGTCGTGGGCGCCTCCCTCGACCACGCGATGTGGTTCCACCGGCCCTTCCGCGCCGACGAGTGGCTCCTGTACGACCAGGAGTCGCCGTCCGCGTACGGCGGCCGCGGTCTCGGCCAGGCCCGCATCTACACACAGGACGGACGGCTCGCCATCTCGGTGATCCAGGAAGGTGTCGTCCGCGCACCCCGGCAACACTGATCGGCCACATTGGTCGGCGACACTGAGGGGCATGGCGCAAGCAGCGGACTCAGTGGACTCAGCGGATCAGCACGGCGGCGGCGAGTCGACCTTCACGGTCGTCGTCGCCGCCGTCGCCAATCTCGGGATCGCGGTCGCCAAGGCCGTGGCCGGTGTCATCAGCGGATCGAGCGCGATGCTGTCGGAAGCGGCCCACTCGGTCGCCGACACCGTCACCGAGGTACTGCTCCTCACCGCCCTCAAGCGGAGCGAGAAACCCGCCGACGAGGACCATCCGCTGGGCTACGGGCCCGAGCGGTACATCTGGGCGATGCTCGCCGCCGTCGCCACCTTCGTCGGCGGCGCGGTCTTCTCGCTCTACGACGGGATCCACACCCTCGTCGCGGGCGAGGAACTCGGCGACCCGCTCGTGTCGTACGTCGTGCTGGGCGTCGCCTTCCTGCTGGAGGGCTACTCGCTGCGCACCGGGCTGAAGCAGGCGCGCGGCGAGGCGGCCCGCTTCCGGGCGCCCATGAAGACCTATCTGCGGCACACCCCCGACACCGCGGTGAAGGCCGTGGTCCTCGAGGACTCCGCCGCGCTCATCGGACTCGTGCTCGCCGCCGGGGGACTGCTCGGCGGCCAGCTCACCGGGTCCGGGGTCTGGGACGGCATCGCCTCGCTGCTCATCGGTCTGCTGCTGCTCTACGTGGCGTGGGTCCTCGGCCGCTCCAACGCCGAGCTGCTGATCGGCCGGCCGCTGCCCGCGCCGATGCGGGAGCGGATCCGGGCCGAGCTGCTGGCCGTGGCGGAGATCGAGGCCGTACTCGAACTGACGACCCTGGTGCAGGGCCCGCGCGAGGCCCTCGTCGCCGCCAAGGTGGACTTCCGGGACGTCTCCACGGCGGCCGAGATCGAGTGGGCCTGCGAGCGGGCCGAGCAGCGGCTGCGGGCGGTGTTCCCGGGAGTGAGCCGGGTGTATCTGGACCCGACGCCTACACCAGGCCTGCCTCCGCCAGAAGGTACGCCGTGAGCGGGTCGTAGTGGCGGGGGCTGATGACGTGGTCGTCGAGAGGGACCGTCACCTGGACGGTGCCCTCGGCCTCGGCGAGGAAGAGCGCCGGGTCGTTGCAGTCGGCGTAACCGACGGAGTCGACACCGTGCTGACCGGCGTAGCCCGCCCACCCGTGGTCCGCGACGACCAGGTCCGGCAGCGGACGGCCCTCGCGCACCAGTCCCGTGAGGATCGCCTTCATCGGCTCGCCGGAGTGGGTGTGCCACAGCGTGGCGCCGTGCTCCAGGACCGCCACGTCCGCGAACTGCACGACATAGCCCTCGTCCGTCTGGAGCCCCTCAGGGATGACGACGATCTCGCAGCCGGCGGCCCGCAGCGCGGCGGCGGTGGAGTGGTGCACCTCGAGGAGGCCGCCCGGGTGGCCGGTGGCGAACAGGACGCGCTGCTGCCCGTCGGCGGCCTTGCGCAGCCGTGCCGCCATGCGGTCGAGGCCGTCCACGGTCAGCTCGGGGTCGATGGTGTCCTGGCCGTACCGGTACTCCGGGTCGTCGTTGACACCCACCCGCTCCGCCATCACCGCGAGCACGTCCTGCTCGTCGGTCCAGCGGTCGCCGAGCTCCAGGCCGAGCCAGAAGTTGCGGACGCCGTTCGCCAGCTGGCGGTAGTGGGAGAGGTTGTTCTCGCGGGGCGTCGCGACATCGCCCGCGATGCGGGTCCGTACGAGGTGGTCGACGAGCTCGGCGCGGCTGGGGGTCCCGGGTATCGGCATGGTGTCCATTGTGAGGCAGGCGGCCGTGGGCGTGCCCGGTGTACCGGACGCTGGGACGCGGGTCACTGTCGCAGGGCGAACCACAACTCCATGCGTACGTCCGGGTCGTCCAGGTCCGTGTCCAGCAGCGACGCGCAGCGGGCGACGCGTTGGCGGACGGTGTTGCGGTGCACGGCCAGCGCCACGGCGGTGCGGTCCCAACTGCCGTGCAGGGACAGCCAGGTGCGCAGGGTGTCGGTGAGGGCCGGGGTGTCCGCGATGGGCGCGAGGAGGGCACGCGCGTGGGCCTCGGCCTCGTCGTGCGGGACGAGGGCGCTCAGACCGGGGCGGGCACCGTGGCGGACCAGTCCGCCGCGGGTCGCCCGGGCGCGGGCGAGGGCACGGGCGGCCTGGGTGTCCGCGGCCGGCCACTCGGACGGGCTCACCGGCGCGCTGACGCCCAGGGTCCAGCCGGGCTGCGGCTGGGCCTCCCGGTCGGCCGGGACGAGGACGCGTACGACGTCCTGCGCGAGGTCGACGAGCGGCGAGCCGAGCGCGGTGCCCAGTGCGGAGGCGGCGACGGCGTCGGGCGCGTGCGCGTCGGGACGGGCGTGCACGACGACCCACCGCTCGGCCCCCAGCAGCACGGCCACGTCCTCCGGCTGGGCGCCCAGCAGCAGCCGTACCAGCGCGGACGACCGTGCCGCGCCCGAACCGCTCTGCTGCTCGCCGGTGAGCAGGGAGAGCAGGACGGCGGCGACGGAGGCGATGGTGTGGTCGCCGGGAACCCCCTGCGGCGAGGCGACCCCGAGCACGAACCCCTGCCCGGCACCGAGGGCGTAGGCGGCGAGGTGGGTGCCGGCGACGGTGTCGGTGGCGGAGGTGGGGGCGGGGCGGCTGGTGGGCGACGGGGAGGGTGGGGCGTCGACGGCAGGCGGGACGGAGCTGCGGGTGAGGCGGCCGGTGGTCGCGGCCGAGCCGGAGCCGGTCCGCTCGGCGCCGCGAGCAGGCCCGCCGGCCGGCCGGGACTTCGGCGCGCCGGCGAGGCCACCCGGCCGTTCCGTGGCCGGGCTCCCCGATGCCGCCGGGCCGTCCGCCTGCGAGGGCGAGAAGCCTGCCCCGGGCGCCGCCACCGGACGTACGACCCCCGCCAGCTCTGCCAGCCCCCCGGGCACCGAGCCCCCCGGCCGCCGTCCCGACGCCGCCAGTTCGGTTCCCTCCGGTCCGTACAGCACCGCCCAGCCGCTCACCCGCTGTGCCAGTTGCCGCAGCACCGAAGGCACCGGGTCCGGGCGTGAGGCGGCGGCGGCCAGGCTCTGCTGGGCCTCCGTCACGCGGCGCAGTTCGGCGAGGCGGGCCTGGGCCATGAGCTGCCAGACCGCGCGGGCCACGCCGGAGAACGTGGTCCGGGGCGGGACCTCGATGAGCGGGAGCTCGTAGGCGTCGCAGGCCTCCACCAGTGCCCGCGGCACCGTGTCGTGGACCGGGGCCACACCGAAACCGAGGGCCGCGCCGCCCGCCGCCACGATCCGGGAGACGTAGTCGTCGAAATACGCCCCCGAGCCCGCCGCCTCCGGGACGTGGACGCCGGCCGTCAGCAGCAGCTCGCCGCCCAGCAGATAGGGATACGGGTCCGCCATCTCCGAGGTGTGCGCCCAGTGGATCACCGTGGCGGGATCGGAGGGGCCCGCGATCTGCCGCAGGGCGAGGTCCTCACGGGCCAGGAGGGCCGCGAGGGGCACGGGGGGAGTGGGCGGAACGGAGGGGTCCGGCATGGTGTGCATTTCCTCCATGCGGCGCGGCTGGAATGGATGAAACCTACACTTCGCGGCCGCTTTCCGGCCACCTAGTGTCAATGCTCGACACCCGCCGCGGCGAGAACGCGCGAAGGAGGGCCCAGTGGCCGTCGACTACACAGTGATCGTCATCTACCTGGCCGGCATGCTGGCCATGGGCTGGTGGGGCATGCGCCGCGCCAAGTCCAAGAGCGAGTTCCTCGTCGCCGGGCGGCGGCTCGGTCCCGCCATGTACTCCGGGACCATGGCCGCCATCGTCCTCGGCGGCGCCTCCACCATCGGCGGCGTGGGACTGGGCTACCAGTACGGACTGTCCGGCGCCTGGATGGTCTTCACCATCGGCCTCGGGCTCCTCGCCCTCTCCGTCTTCTTCTCCGCGCGCATCGCCCGCCTCAAGGTCTACACCGTCTCCGAGATGCTCGACCTGCGCTACGGCGGCCGGGCCGGCGTCATCTCCGGCGTGGTCATGTGGGCGTACACCCTCATGCTCGCGGTCACCTCGACCATCGCGTACGCCACGATCTTCGACGTCCTCTTCGACGTGAACCGGACCGTCGCGATCGTCCTCGGCGGCTCGATCGTCGTCGCCTACTCCACGCTCGGCGGCATGTGGTCGATCACCCTCACCGACATGGTGCAGTTCGTGGTGAAGACCATCGGCGTGCTGCTCCTGCTGCTGCCCATCGCCGTCGTCAAGGCCGGTGGCTTCAGCGAGATGAGGGCCGAGCTGCCCACCGAGTACTTCGACCCGCTGGGCATCGGCGGCGAGACGATCTTCACCTACGTGCTGATCTACACCTTCGGCATGCTCATCGGGCAGGACATCTGGCAGCGCGTCTTCACCGCCCGCAGCGATCGGACGGCCAAGTGGGGCGGCACGGTCGCGGGCACCTACTGTCTCGTCTACGCCCTCGCCGGCGCCGTCATCGGCACCGCGGCCAAGGTGCTCTACCCGAACCTGGCGAACGCGGACGACGCCTTCGCGACCATCGTCAAGGACGAACTCCCGGTCGGCGTGCGGGGGCTGGTGCTCGCCGCCGCGCTCGCGGCCGTCATGTCGACGTCCTCCGGCGCGCTGATCGCCTGCGCGACCGTGGCCAACAACGACATCTGGTCCCGGCTGCGAGGGGCCGTCCGGACGTCCGGAAGCGACCACGACGAGGTCAGGGGCAACCGCGCCTTCATCCTGATCATGGGCCTCGCCGTCATCGGCACGGCCATCGCGATCGACAACGTGGTCGAGGCGCTGACGGTGGCGTACAACCTGCTCGTCGGCGGACTCCTCGTCCCGATCCTCGGCGGGCTGCTGTGGAAGCGCGGCACGGTGCACGGCGCCCTCGCCTCGGTCGTCGTCGGCGGGCTCGCGGTCATCGGTCTGATGGCGGGCTACGGCATCCTCGCCAACGAGCCCGTCTACTACGGCCTGCTCTCCTCCCTGGCCGCGTACGTCGTCGTCTCCCTGGCCACTCCGGCGACCGACGCCGCCGTACTCGAAGCCTGGCGCGAGCGTCTCGCCGGCCGCGGCGCCCCCGAACTCGTGTCCGAACCAGTCCCGGCTCCCCAGTAGAGTCGTGGACAAGTGAAGGCAAATGCAGGCATACGCGATGAAGCGTAAGGAAGAAGGCATCACCCCATGAGCAGCAACGAGACGCCCCGCGGCCCCGTCGACTCCTCCCGCATCCCGCGGTACGCCGGACCCGCGACCTTCGCCCGGCTGCCCCGCCTCGACGAGGTCGGCCGCGCCGATGTCGCCGTCGTGGGCGTGCCGTTCGACTCGGGCGTCTCCTACCGGCCGGGCGCCCGCTTCGGCGGCAACGCGATCCGCGAGGCGTCCCGGCTGCTGCGCCCCTACAACCCCGCGCAGGACGCGTCCCCCTTCGCGCTGGCACAGGTGGCGGACGGCGGCGACATCGCGGTGAACCCGTTCAACATCCACGAGGCCGTCGAGACGATCGAGGCCGCCGCCGACGATCTCCTCGGCACCGGCGCGCGGCTCATGACCCTGGGCGGCGACCACACCATCGCGCTGCCCCTGCTGCGCTCGGTCGCCAGGAAGCACGGTCCGGTGGCCCTGCTGCACTTCGACGCGCACCTCGACACCTGGGACACCTACTTCGGCGCCGAGTACACGCACGGGACGCCGTTCCGCCGGGCCGTCGAGGAGGGGATCCTCGACACCGAGGCCCTCTCCCACGTCGGTACCCGCGGTCCGCTGTACGGCAAGCAGGACCTCACCGACGACGAGAAGCTCGGCTTCGGCATCGTGACGTCCGCGGACGTCATGAGGCGCGGGGTGGACGAGATCGCCGACCAGCTGCGTCAGCGCATCGGCGACCGTCCCCTCTACATCTCCATCGACATCGACTGCCTGGACCCGGCCCACGCGCCCGGCACCGGCACGCCCGAGGCCGGCGGCATGACCTCCCGCGAGCTCCTGGAGATCCTGCGCGGACTCGCGTCCTGCAACCTGGTCTCGGCGGACGTCGTCGAGGTGGCCCCCGCGTACGATCACGCGGAGATCACGTCGGTGGCCGCGTCCCACACGGCGTACGAACTGACCACGATCATGTCCCGGCAGATCGCAGCGTCCCGGAAGGACTCGGAAGCGAAGTGACTCACGACCACGACCTGGTGCTCCGCCCGACGGAGGCGCAGACTTCCGCTGCTCTCAACCCTCCGCCCGGCCGCAACGGCGGAGACCTGGTCGTGGAGACGCTCGCCGCGCTCGGCACGACGACCGTGTTCGGACTGCCCGGCCAGCACGCGCTGGGCGTGTTCGACGCCCTGCGCCGCTCCGACCTGCGGTACATCGGTCTGCGGGTGGAGAACAACGCCGGGTTCGCGGCGGACGCGTACGGCCGGATCACCGGTGAGGCCGCGCCGCTTCTGCTGTCGACGGGACCGGGGGCGCTGACGTCCCTGGCCGCGCTCCAGGAGGCGGCGGCCGCCTCCGCGCCCGTGCTGGCGATCAGCAGCCAGATCCCCTCCGCGGGGCTGGGCGGCGGCCGCCACGGCTACCTCCACGAACTCCCCGACCAGTCCGCCTCGTTCCGCGGTGTGGTGAAGTCGGTCCACACCGTGCGCACCCAGTCCCAGATCCCCTCCGCGATCGAGGCGGCCTGGAAGTCGGCGCTGACCGCCCCGCACGGCCCGGTGTGGGTGGAGATCCCGCAGGACGTGCTGCTCGCCGAGACGTCGATCCCGGTGGTGACGGGCGGCGACGCCTTCCCCGAGGAACTGCCGCCGCGCCCCGAACTGACGGCGGTGGCGGCCGACCTGCTGTCCCGCGCCGAGCGCCCGGCGATCATCGCGGGCGGGGGAGTCGTACGGGCGGACGCGTCCGGCAAGCTGAAGCAGCTGGCCGAGATGTTGCGGGCGCCCGTGGTGACCACTCCCGGCGGCAAGGGCGCGTTCCCGTGGAAGCACCCGCTGTCGCTCCAGTCCTGGATCGAGGACCGCCACACGACCGACTTCCTCGAGGACGCGGACGTCCTCCTGGTCGTCGGTTCCGGGCTCGGTGAACTCTCCTCGAACTACCACACGTTCAAGCCCCGCGGCCGGGTCGTCCAGATCGAGGCGGACCTCGGCAAGCTGGAGTCCAACCACCCGGCGCTGGGCATCCACGCGGACGCGCGGCTCGCGTTGCAGGCGTTGCTGGAGACGGTGTCCGCGAGGGAGGACGCGAAGGCCCCGGAGCGGGTGCGCGAGGTGCTCGCGAAGGTCGCCGAGCGGCTCGGGGTCCAGGAACTCACCCTGGAACAGGACGTGTTGGCCGCCGTCCGCAGGGCGCTGCCCGCCGACTCCCCGTCCTTCTGGGACATGACCATCCTCGCGTACTGGGCCTGGTCGGCCTTCGACGCCAAGGGTCCCAACCACATGCACTCCGCCCAGGGCTCCGGCGGTCTCGGCTACGGCTTCCCGGCGGCGCTGGGCGGGGCGGTCGCGGACCCGACACGGCCGGTGCTGGCGGTGTCCGGCGACGGAGGGGCGCTGTACTCGATCGCCGAACTGGCGACGGCACGGCAGTACGACCTCAACGTGACGTGGCTGATCGTCGACGACGGCGGCTACGGCATCCTGCGCGAGTACATGACCGACGCGTTCGGTGAGGCGACGGCGACCGAGCTGACGCGGCCGGACTATGTGGCGCTGGCCGAGTCGTTCGGGGTGCCGGGGGTGCGCACCTCGCCTCAGACGCTGGAGGCGGACCTGGCGAAGGCGCTGGGGGAGCCGGGGCCTTCGGTGGTCGTGCTCCCTGCGGTGCTGCGGATGTTCGCGCCGACGCACCTGGAGAGCTGACGCGCCGGAGAGCCGACGCGCTGGGGAGTCGACGTACCACCGCCGCCCCCGCGACCGCCTGGCGGACCAGGTGGGCCACGGAGGCGGCGCCCCGTACCGCGGGTGTGGGGCCCCGGCGGTACGGGCGTACGGTCGGCGACCGCGCTGCTACCAGATCGCCTCGACCCACTCCGGGTGGTCGATGAACGGGTTGCGGTTGTGCTGGTACGTGTCGTAGATGACCTGGTTGCGCCGTTCCTCGAAGGCGCTCGGCGGGTCCGCCTCGTTCCAGGCCTTCAGGACGGCGAGCTTGCCCATGTAGGGGTTGGAGCCGTTGCCGACCTTCTCGTTGGGCTCCAGGTCGGGCCAGCCGTCGTCGCCCTCGTAGCGGACGGCCATGTAGAGGATGATGCGGGCCACGTCGCCCCGGTCCGCGGCGCGCGGCGCGAAGGAGTCGGAGTCGACGGTGCTGCCGCCGCCGTTGGTGACGGAGCTGCCGCCGTTGTCGAAGTCCAGGTTGCCGCGGATGCTGTTGACCTGGACGTCGCAGGCGCGCAGGTGGTGCAGGTCGGTGCCGGGGCCGATGGCCTCGCCGAAGTCGCCGTGGGACTTGGCCCAGGTGTGCTCGCGGTTCCAGTCGCCGACGTCACCGCCGTTGAGGGACTTGCTGCGCGAGACGCCGCTGTAGAGCAGGAGCACGTTGCTGCTGTTGTTCGGGTCCTGGTCGGTGACCTTGAGCGCGTCCCAGACGGCGGAGTACGAGATCTTCGACTGGCTGCTGATGATCGTGTGCAGCGAGGACTTCAGGCTCGTGCCGGTCTTGCCGATCGCGTTCTTGTAGTACGTCGTGTCGTACGCCGTCGTGGTGGCTGCCGCCGGGGACGAGGCCACCACGGGAGCGGTGAAGCCGACGAGCACGGCTGAGACGGTGAGCGCCACGGATTTCCAGCGGCGCGTGCGTATGGGGTTCACGGGCATCGGGGGCTGTCCGTTCTACGCGTGTTGAATGGAGCGGGCAATCGGGAGCGTGACATGGACATGAGACCCTGTAAATGGCTTGTAGATGTCGATCAGGTGACTGGAAGCGGCATATCGCCCCGCATCTACGCGAGTTGACATACCAAAACGACCCCCGGCCTTTCAGTCGGGGGTCGTTGGGCGGTCGGGGCGTCAGTCGACGTCAGACGCGTCCAGGCGGTAGACGGTCGAGGTGTTCGACGAGTTCGACGAGCCGGACGAATCCGATGATCCGGATGAACCGGACGTGCTCGACGTCGAATTCGAGCTGTATTCGCTCTCCTTCACGGCCGTGCCGTTCTTCTGCACCCACTCGGTGACCTCGGTGCTGAGACCGGACCCCCCGCCGGGGCCGCCGCCCATGCCACCGCCGCCGACCTGGATGTAGTGCAGCTTGCCCGCCTTGACCAGCTCCTTCAGCCTGGCCAGGGTCATCGCCCGGTCGGAACCGGACCAGCCCCACATCGAGATGACCGGCTCACCGCTGCTCATGATGAGCTGCGCGGCACTCTGCGAACTGGACACCGCCAGCAGCCAGGTCGCGCCGTCCTGGTGCTTCTTCAGGTACGAGATGAGCTCGCTGCTCGCGCCACCGCTCATGCCGCCACCACCGCCGGTCATGCCGCCGGGGCCGCTCTGGCTGTTCTGGCCGCCGCTCGGGAGTTCGCCGTCGCCGCCGCCGGGCATCATCTGGCCGCCGCCGGGCGCCTCGCCGTTCTGGCCACCGCCCGGGAAGCCGCCCTCGGCCTGACCGCCGTTCTGGCCGCCCTGCTGGGTGCCCCCAGGACCGCCACCGGTGCCGCCGCCGGGCATCCCGCCCCGGCCGCCGCCCCCGCCGAAGCCGCCGCCCGTGGAGGGCCCGGCCGTCGGGTTCGTGCCGCCCATGCCGCCGCCCGAACCGGACGGCACCGACCAGGCGTACGCGGCCGGACCGGCCACCGAGGCGACGACCGCCGCGGCGAGGGAAGCCGCCAGCAGACGCGCCCTGTTGCCGTCACGGGCGGACCGGAGGGCCAGCAGGCCCGTGATCGCCAGCGCCATGACGACGAGGATCGCCGGCCACAGCCAGGTGTTCCAGCCGGCGGCGCGGCGCAGCAGTACCGCCGCCCAGACCGCCGTGACCGCGAGGCCGAGCGGCAGCACCCATGCCCACCGCCGGTCGGTGCGGAAGGCGCGCAGCAGCATCACGCCGCCGCCTCCGCACAGGGCCGCGATGCCCGGGGCGAGCGCGGTCGTGTAGTACGGGTGCATGGTGCCCTCGGCCATGGCGAAGGTCAGGTAGTGCAGGCCGGTCCAGCCGCCCCACATCACCAGTGCGGCACGGGTCATGTCGGTGCGCGGTGCGCGGCCGCACAGGACCAGGCCGCCGGTCAGGGCGATCGCCGCGAAGGGGATCAGCCAGGAGATCTGGCCGCCGAGGACGTCGTTGAAGAGCCGGCCGAGTCCCGCCGTACCGGAGAAGCCGCCCCCTCCACCGCCGCCTCCGCCGCCGTTGCCCTCGCCGCCGAAGATCCGGCCCAGGCCGTTGTAGCCCATGATCAGGTTCCAGGCGCTGCCGTCCGTCGAACCGCCGATGTAGGGGCGGTCGTCGGCCGGGACCAGGGAGACCGCGGCCGCCCACCAGAAGCTGGAGACGGCGAGGACCACGCCCGCGAGCAGCAGGTTGACGATCCGCTTCACCAGCTTCGGCCTGGCGGCGTAGAGATAGACCGCGAAGACGATCGGCAGCGGGATGTATCCCTGGAGCATCTTGGTGTTGAAGGCGAGGCCGAAGCAGGCCGCCGAGCCGAGCAGTGGCAACAGCCTGCCGTCACGTGTGGCGCGCAGCGCGAGGGCCGCGCCCGCCGCCATCAGGAACACCAGCAGCGTGTCGGGGTTGTTGTCCCGGTTGATGGCGACCGTGATCGGGGTGAGGGCGAGCACCAGCGCAGCGACCGTCGCCGCGACATGGCCCCACACGCGCTGCACGGACGCGTGCACGATCCAGATCGTCCCGAGGGCGGTGAGGATCATCGGCAGCATCATCTGCCAGGTGCCGAAGCCGAGGAGGCGGCACGACAGTCCCATGACCATCAGCGCGAACGGCGGCTTGTCGACGGTGAGGAAGTTGCCCGCGTCCAGCGAACCGAAGAACCACGCCTTCCAGCTCTGCGTACCGCTCAGCACGGCCGCGCTGTAGAAGCTGTTGAGGCTGGATCCGGACAGGTTCCAGGAGTACAGGACCGCCGCCAGGGCCAGGATCGCGAGCAGCGCGGGGAGCGACCAGCGCGGTGCCTTGTCCGGTGCCGCCGCGGGTGGGGCCGGCGGTGGCCGGTCGGCGGGTACGGCGGTGTCGGTGTGGGGGTGTGGGTCGGTGGCAGATGTCACCCGGGCATGGTGCGAACCCCGGGTGGGTGCGCGCTGTGCCGTAGCTGGCGCTCTCCTGTGAATTCGCAAAGGAGGAAGTAACGACTGGTACATCCGTTCCTCAAGTCGTACAACCTTTCCCTCGAACTCATGAGTCAACAGGGCATGACTCAGGGGATATCCAGACGTGCGAGATGGGTGGCGGGGGGCGCACTCCTCGCCTGCGTCGCCGCCGCCACACCGGCCGCGGCGGCCACGCCGACCGTCAGCTGTACGTCCGCCAAGGCCGGCCTCGCCGCCAAGCTGAAGAAGGACATCACTTCGGCGCTCGCCAACCGCAAGGGCACGATCGCGGTGGGCCTCTACGACCGCACCACGAACACCACCTGCACGCTCCGCTCGTCGACGGCCTACGACTCCGCGAGCGTCGTCAAGGTCACCGTCCTCGCCACCCTGCTGTGGGACGCGCAGAAGACCGGCCGCTCCCTCACCAGCCGGGAGAAGTCCCTCGCCACGGCCATGATCACCAAGTCGGACAACACGGCCACGTCCACCCTGTGGAAGCAGCTCGGCCTGACCAAGGTGAAGGGTTTCCTCGCCAAGGCGGGCATGACCCAGACCAAGCCCGGCGCCGACGGTTACTGGGGTCTGACCCAGATCACCGTCACCGACGAGCAGAAGCTGATGAAGCTGCTCACGGCCAAGAACGCCGTCCTCACCGACGACTCGCGCTGGTACGTCCGCAAGCTGATGGGCGACGTGATCTCCTCCCAGCGCTGGGGCACCCCGTACGGCGCCCCCTCCGACGTCCTCGTGCACGTCAAGAACGGCTGGCTGCAGCGCTCCACGCACGGCTGGCGGGTGCACAGCGTCGGCACCTTCAAGGGCGGCGGCCACGACTACGTGATGACGGTGCTCACACACGGCAACAGCACCATGAACTACGGCATCACGACCATCCAGGGTGTCGCGAAGGTCATCCACAAGGACCTCGCCGCGTCCTGACGCCTTCCGGACTCCCGCCCTTCACCGGGCGGCCCTACGGTGACGCGCATGCGCATGAGAACCGTACTCGCGACCCTCACCGCCGGCCTGGCGGCGGCCACCTGTCTGTCCGCCGCCGGGCCCGCCAACGCCCGGCCGGACCAAGCCTGTTCGCCCTCCGTCTCCCTCGACCGCTTCTCCGACGCGCTCGACAAGACGACGTACCAGGGCAGCTACGTCGGCAACCTCTCCGCGCTCGCGGTGGACCGCGACGGCTCCCTGGCCGCGCTCTCGGACCGGTCGGCGCTGTTCGACCTGGACGCGAGGACCCTCGCGCCGGAGTCCGTCGTCCCGCTCGCCGACGAGAGCGGCGCGGCGCTCGACTCCGAGGGCCTGGTGATCGACCGCGACGGCACCCGCCTGATCACCTCGGAGACCGAGCCGTCCATACGCCGCTACTCCCGCGACGGCGCGATACTCGACCGCCTCCCGGTGCCGGCCGCACTTCGGGTGGCCCCCGCCGGGCGGGCCGTCACCAACGGCACCTTCGAGGGGCTGACCCTGCTGGCGGGTGGCCGCACACTGCTCGCGTCGATGGAGTACGCGCTCTCCGGTGACACGTCGGGCGCGGTGCGCTTCCAGACGTGGGAGCGGCACGCGAAGAGCTGGCAGCCCGCGGAGCAGTACGCCTACCGGCCCGACACCGGCCTCGGCGTCCCCGAGGTCCAGGCCCTCCCCGACGGCCGGCTGCTCGTCCTGGAGCGCGGCTTCACCTCCGGCGTCGGCAACACGGTCCGCCTCTACCTGGCCGACCCCCGGCACGCCACCGACACGAGCGGTGTCGAGAACCTCACGGGGCAGCCCGGCGTACGCCTGATCGGGAAGACCCTGCTCGCCGACATCGTGAACTGCCCGACCCTGGGCGCCACCGCCAGGCAGCCCCAGCCCAACCCGCTCCTCGACAACATCGAGGGCATGGTGGTGACGGGCCGGAGCCAGGGGGCCTGGAAGGTGCTGCTGGTGAGCGACGACAACCAGAACGCGGTCCAGACGACGCGGTTCTATTTCCTGCGCGTGCGGACGACTCCCTAGCGAAGGGCCGCCGCGCCCGCCCGGGCGAACTTCTCGTCCAGGTCGCCGGACGGCGCCCCCGCGACCCCGATCCCGGCGATCGGGGCGTTGTTCGCGGTCACCGGGACGGCTCCGGCCAGGAACAGCGTGCCGGGGATGTCCTTCAGGTTCGGCGCCGTCTCCAGGCGCTTGGCCAGCTCGGACGTCGGCGCGTTCCACGACACCGCGGTGAAGGCCTTGCGGACCGCGGAGTCGTAGGACTGCGGGCCCGCGCCGTCGCCGCGGAGGGTCACCAGGGTGGTGCCGTTGCGGTCGACGACCGCAACGGACACCCGCTGGTTCTCCTTCTTCGCCGCGTCCAGGACGGCCTCGGCCGCCTCGGTGGCCGCGGCGACCGACAGGTGGGTGGAGGTGACGGTGTCCGCGGACTGCACGGTGGCGGGGCGGGCCCGGTCGGCGGCCGGCGCGGAGGTGTCCGCGTTCGCCGAGACGGTGCCGAACGTTCCGGCGGCCACGGCCGCCAGGACGACGCCGCCGGTGGCGACACGGACACGACGGGAGAACTTCTTCATGGCTCGGCAACTCCTGGAGGTCTGCGGCGGCGTCGGTGCTCCGACGTCCGGTGTGCTTCCAGCGTGGTGCCGGACCCGGCCGCTCCCCGTCGGCGTTCCGGCTGCTCACGGCGGGCAGGACGGCCGATGCCCGGGTCATCCGATCGGTTGACCCCCGGCTCGTGCGGGCCGGGGGACACTGAGGGTGTTCGACCTGTTCACGGCCCTGGGACGGGCTCGGTGGGAAGTGGGAAGGCGGTCCGGCGCGATGCGGACACGACGGCTCGACGGCACGGCACCGCCCCCGGCCGACCCGGACGCCCGCTGGCTCGCCGTCGTCATGCACGTCACCTTCCTCGTGCTGCTGGCGTCCTCGATGGCCCGCTACGTCCATCGCCACGAGGACGAGGCCCGTGCCCCCTGGGTGATCGCGCTGGCCGTGGTCCTCGCGGCGCTGTATGTCGTGGGGCCGCTCTGCGAGCGCTCACGGACGGCGGCACCGCGCCTCACCTGGCTCGGTGGGGTCGTCGCCGTCTGGGGCGTCCTCGTCGCCCTGGCCCCCAGCTTCTCCTGGGTGGCCGTCCCGCTCTTCTACGTGGCCCTGCGCCGGCTGCCGCCCGTCGCCGCGTACGTCCTCGTCGCCGTGCTCACCGTCTTCGTGATCGTCGCCCAGCTCCAGCTCGCCCGCCGCTTCGACCTCGACCTGGTGGTGGGCCCGGCGGCCGTCGCGGGCTTCGCCACCGCGATCTTCACGCACCTCCAGCGCCAGAGCGCCCGCCAGCGCACCCTGATCGACGACCTCGTCCGCACCCGCCGCGAACTGGCCGCCACCGAACGCCGCGAGGGCACCCTCGCCGAGCGCCAGCGCCTCGCCATGGAGATCCACGACACCCTCGCGCAGGGCCTGTCCAGCCAGCAGATGCTGCTCCAGGCCGCCGATCGGGTCTGGGAGTGCGACCCGGTGAAGGCCCGCGCCCACGTCCGCACCGCCGAGTCCGTCGCCGAGCACAACCTCACCGAGGCCCGCCGCTTCGTGCACGACCTGGCCCCCGCCGACCTGGCCCGCGGGGGCAGCCTCGACGAGGCCCTGCGCACGCTCGCCGCCCGCGAGTCCGGCGAGCACCTCACCGTCCACGTCCACATCGACGACGGCGGCCGTACGTCCCTGCTGCCCGACCGGGTCCGGTCGGCGCTGCTGCGGATCGCGCAGGGTGCCCTGGCCAACGTACGGGAGCACTCCGGTGCCGCCACCGCCGCGCTCACCCTCACCCTCCTCGACGACCGGGCCGTCCTGGACATCGCCGACGACGGCCACGGCTTCGACCCGACGGCCCTCCCCGGCACGCCCTCCGGCTCCCGTGGCCACGGACTGCCCGCGATCCGCGCCCGGGTCCACCAGCTCGGCGGCACCCTGACCATCGAGTCGGCCCCCGACGAGGGCACCGTCCTGACCGCAGCCGTCCCGTTGGAGCCCCGCCCATGACCGAGACCACAGTCCCCGTCCGCCCCGTCCGCATCCTCCTCTGCGACGACCACGCCGTGGTACGCGCCGGACTCCTCGCCCTCCTCGACAGCGCCCCGGACATCGAGGTGGTCGGCGAGGCGGGCACCGGTGAGGAGGCGCTGGCGCTCGCCGCGAAGCTGCTGCCGGACGTCGTGCTGATGGACCTCCAGCTCGGGCCCGGCATCGACGGAGTGACGGCCACCCGGCGTCTCACCGCGGCCCCCGGCGGCCGCCCGCACGTCCTGGTGCTCACCACGTACGACACCGACGCCGACATCACCCGCGCCATCGAGGCCGGGGCGACGGGCTATCTGCTGAAGGCGGAGCGCCCCGAGGAGCTGTTCGCCGCGATCCACGCCGCGGCCGACGGACGGACCACCCTGTCGGCGCCGGTCGCCGGACGGGTCATGGCCAATCTGCGCAGTCCGCGCCCCACCCTCACCGCCCGCGAGCGGGACATCCTCGCCCAGCTCGCGCAGGGGCTCGGCAACCGGGAGATCGCCAAGGCCCTGTTCATCAGCGAGGCCACGGTCAAGACCCACCTGGGCCGGATCTACGACAAGCTCGGCGTGGACACCCGGGCGGGCGCGGTGGCGGTGGCGAAGGAGCAGCGGCTCCTGTCGTGAGCTCGGCTCAGCTCGGCCGCTCGCTCCGGTCGACGGTTCCGTCCCCGTTGTCGTCGAACATGTAGTCGTACTCGTCGCCGTACTCGTCCCGGTAGCGCATGCACGAGCCCTCCGTGCGCAGCACCGGCTCCCCGTCGTAGTACCCCAGGTGGAGCGAGACCCGGATGCCGTCGTCGACGGTCGTCGCGATGCCGTTCTCGATCTCCTCGACCGTGCGGCCGTCCTCGCGCCAGGCGGACCTGAGGGACGCCACCGCCTTCCAGTAGTCGGCGTCGCTCGCGAAGTCCAGGTCCCAGGTGTAGATCGGCTCGTCCCGGGCGACGCCCGTCTCGTCGAAGCCGAAGTCGTCCACACAGGACGAGCTGCCCTCCTGGGAGGCCCACGGCTCGCCGGACGGTGCCGGGGACAGCGCGTGGAAGACGTCCTCGCCGGCCCGGGTCGTGGCCCGGACGTGGTCGCGGAACTCGTCGGTGCTGTGGACGGGGCCGCCCTGCATCGTCTCGCACCCCTTGGCCACCAGCCCGAACAGCGCCACGAGGGCGACGGAGAGGGCGGGGACCACGATCTTCGACTTCATGCCGTCGATCAAAGCGGCTCCGGCGGGGCGTACGGCAGCGCTGTGCTACTCAGCCGGCCTGAGCACCAGCACCCAGGCCGGCCGCCCCCGGTTTGTTGCGGAGGGATGAAATCCGGTTCCTTTCGCGTTGGTGCCTTCCGGAAGATCAGGACCGCAGACCGACGGAGGGCACCCGCGTGAGCGCGCAACGGGGATGGGCACGACGACTGGCCGGATACGCCTGGCGGTATCCGAAGGACGTCGTCCTCGCCCTCGGCTCCTCGCTCGTCGGCATGGCCGTCATGGCGCTGGTCCCGCTGATCACCAAGGTGATCATCGACGACGTCATCGGTGACCACAGCCGCGACATGGCCCCCTGGGCGGGCCTCCTCATCGGCTCCGCCGTCGTCGTCTACGTCCTCACCTTCGTCCGCCGCTACTACGGCGGCCGCCTCGCCCTCGACGTCCAGCACGACCTGCGGACCGAGATGTACGGCACGATCACCCGCCTCGACGGCCGCCGCCAGGACGAGCTGTCCACCGGGCAGGTCGTCGGCCGGGCGACCAGCGACCTCCAGCTGATCCAGGGCCTGCTCTTCATGCTCCCGATGACCATCGGGAACTTCGCCCTCTTCCTGGTCTCCCTGGTCGTCATGGCCTGGCTGTCCCTGCCGCTCACCCTGGTCGCCCTCGCCGTGGCCCCCGCGCTCGCCTGGATCGCGCGGCGTTCCCGCAGCAAGCTGCACCCCGCCACCTGGTACGCCCAGGCCCAGGCCGCCGCCGTCGCGGGCGTGGTCGACGGGGCCGTGGGCGGCGTGCGCGTGGTCAAGGGCTTCGGGCAGGAGGAGCAGGAGACCGGGAAGCTCCGGGAGGTCAGCCGCCGGCTCTTCGCGGGACGGCTGCGCACCATCCGCTTCAACTCCCGCTACACCCCGGCCCTCCAGGCCGTGCCCGCCCTCGGCCAGGTCGCGATGCTCGCCCTCGGCGGCTGGCTGGCCGTGCGCGGACACATCACCCTCGGCACCTTCGTCGCCTTCTCCACCTACCTCGCCCAGCTGGTCGGCCCCGTCCGCATGCTCGCCATGGTCCTCACGGTCGCCCAGCAGGCCCGCGCGGGCACCGAACGGGTGCTGGAGCTGATCGACACCGAGCCGTCGATGCGGGACGGAAAGAAGGAGCTGCCCGCCGACGCGCCCGCCACGGTCGAGTTCGACGACGTCTCCTTCGGGTACGACGACGAGCGGCCGGTGCTCCAAGGACTCTCCTTCGAGATCCGCCCCGGCGAGACCCTCGCCGTCGTCGGCTCCTCCGGCTCCGGCAAGTCGACGGTCTCCCTCCTCCTGCCGCGCTTCTACGACGTCACCCACGGCGCCGTCCTCGTCGGCGGCCACGACGTCCGCGAGCTGAGCCTGGAATCCCTGCGGGCCGCGATCGGTCTGGTCCCCGAGGACTCGTTCCTCTTCTCGGACACGGTCCGCAACAACATCGCGTACGGCCGTCCCGAGGCGACCCAGGAGGAGATCGAGCAGGCCGCGCGCGCCGCCCAGGCGGACCGTTTCATCGCCGAGCTGCCCGAGGGCTACGACACCACGGTCGGCGAGCACGGCCTCACCCTCTCCGGCGGCCAGCGCCAGCGCGTCGCGCTCGCCCGGGCGATCCTCACCGACCCGAGGCTCCTCGTCCTGGACGACGCCACCTCGGCCGTGGACGCCCGCGTCGAGCACGAGATCCACGAGGCGCTGAAGCAGGTCATGGAGGGCCGCACCACCCTCCTCATCGCGCACCGCCGCTCCACCCTGAACCTCGCCGACCGCATCGCCGTCCTCGACGACGGCCGCCTCGCCGACATCGGCACCCACGAGGAACTCCAGAAGCGGTCGGAGCTCTACCGGCGCCTCCTCACCGACCCCGACGAGCTGGGCGGCGTCTCGCCCGGTCACGCCCAGTCCGCCGCGCCCCGCGAGGACACCTCCCTGCGGGAGGAGCTGGACGCCGAGTTCGACGCCGAGCGCGGCATCACGCCCCGGCTGTGGGCGGGGGAGCGCGGCCCCCGGGACACCGCCCTCGACGGCATGCCCGCCACCCCGGAACTCCTCGCCCAGGTCGAGGCGCTGCCCCCGGCCCACGACACCCCCGGCATCGACGAGGCCCGCGCGGTCACGCCGGAGGAGTCCTACGGTCTGCGTCGACTGCTGGGCGGCTTCGGGCTGCCGCTGCTCATCAGCCTCGGACTGGTCGCCGTGGACGCCGGGATGGGGCTCACGCTCCCGATCCTGATCCGGCACGGCATCGACTCGGGCGTCGGCGAGCTCGCCCTCGGCGCGGTGTGGGTGGCGGCGCTGCTCGGGCTGCTCACCGTGGGCGTGCAGTGGATCGCGCAGGTCGGTGAGACGCGGATGACGGGACGTACCGGTGAGCGGGTCCTGTACTCCCTGCGTCTGAAGATCTTCGCGCAGCTCCAGCGGCTCGGACTCGACTACTACGAGCGGGAGTTGACCGGCCGGATCATGACCCGCATGACCACCGACGTCGACGCGCTCTCGACCTTCCTGCAGACCGGCCTGGTCACGGCGTTCGTCTCGGTCGTCACGTTCTTCGGCATCATGGGCACCCTGCTGGTCCTCGACGTGGAGCTCGCGCTGGTCGTGTTCGCGACGCTGCCGCCGCTCATCGTCGCGACGTACTTCTTCCGGCGGGCGAGCGTGAAGGCGTACGAACTGGCCCGGGAGCGGGTGTCGGTGGTCAACGCCGACCTCCAGGAGTCGGTGGCCGGGCTGCGGATCGTGCAGGCCTTCCGGCGCGAGCGGGACGGCGGGGCGCGGTTCGCGGAGCGCAGCGACAGCTACCGGCAGGCGCGCATCCGGGGTCAGTGGCTGATCTCGGTCTATTTCCCCTTCGTGCAGCTGCTGGCGTCGGTGGCCGCGGCGGCCGTGCTGGTCGCGGGCGCGGGACGGATCGACGACGCGACGCTGACGACCGGTGCGCTGGTGGCGTATCTGCTCTACATCGACCTCTTCTTCGCGCCGGTGCAGCAGCTCTCGCAGGTCTTCGACGGCTACCAGCAGGCGACCGTCTCGCTGGGCCGTATCCAGGAGCTGCTCCAGGAGCCGACCTCCACGAAGGCGGCCGACGACCCCCTCGAAGTCCTGTCCCTGCGGGGCGAGATCGCCTTCGAGGACGTGCGGTTCGCCTACGGGTCCTCCGACGCACCCGAAGAGGCCCTCACCGGCATCGATCTGACTATCCCCGCCGGACAGACCGTCGCCTTCGTCGGCGAGACCGGCGCGGGCAAGTCGACCCTCGTCAAGCTGGTGGCGCGGTTCTACGACCCGACGGGCGGCCGGGTGACGGTCGACGGCTCGGATCTGCGGACGCTGGACCTCACGTCGTACCGTCACCGCCTCGGTGTCGTCCCGCAGGAGGCGTACCTCTTCCAGGGCACCGTGCGGGACGCCATCGCCTACGGTCGCCCGGACGCCACCGACGCCGAGGTGGAGGCGGCGGCCCGTGCGGTCGGTGCCCACGAGATGATCGCCACCCTGGAGGGCGGCTACCTCCACGAGGTCGCCGAACGCGGCCGCAACCTCTCCGCCGGGCAGCGCCAGCTGATCGCCCTGGCCCGCGCCGAACTGGTCGACCCCGACATCCTCCTCCTCGACGAGGCCACGGCCGCCCTGGACCTGGCCACGGAGGCCCAGGTCAACCAGGCCACGGACCGCATCGCCGGACGCCGTACGACCCTTGTGGTGGCCCACCGTCTCACCACGGCGGCCCGCGCGGACCGGGTCGTGCTGATGGATCACGGCCGGGTCGCCGAGGACGGCACGCACGAGGAACTGCTGGCCCGGGGCGGGCGGTACGCGGAGTTGTGGCGGACGTTCGTGGGGGAGGACGCGCCTGTGGTGGCGTGAGGGGGCGGCGGCGTGCGGTGGCCGGTCTGTCTGGCGGCGGTCACATCAGGTGCCGGACGGAGTCCGGCCAGTCGTCCCGAGGCCCGGGAGGCCTGCCAGGGCCGAGCGGTGCGAGGGCGACATCGGGAGGTTCAGCCCACGGCCGGGTCGCCGAGGACGGCACGCACGAGGAACTGCTGGCCCGGGGCGGGCGGTACGCGGAGTTGTGGCGGACGTTCGTGGGGGAGGACGCGCCCGTGGTGGCCTGAGCCCACGGCGGTGGTGTGGCCTGAACTCGTGACGGTCGTGCAACCATCCGACATACGTCCTGCGTCCGTACACCAGTACGCTCATTGCCGGGTACGGGAGGGACGAGAGTGGCCATGGGTGCGATACGGCGGCGGGTCGCCGTCGGTCTGGCCGTACTGACCGCTTCGGGGCTGCTCGCTGTCGCGGTCCCGGCGGAGGCCGTCGCGGCCACACACTGCGAGGGCCGCAAGATCCGCACGTACACCTTCTCCACGGGCCATGTGAAGGTCTACAGGAAAGGCACCTCGCTCTGCGCCATCACCGTCCCCAAGCGGGTCGGCTCCCCGCGCACGATGATGGTCAGCCTTCAGACGCGCGGCTTCGAGGCCGTCGTCGACGAGGGCGTCTACACCAAGCGCGCCGGGCCGGTGAAGTCGTACGTCGGGGGCCGCAAGGTGTGGATCAAGGGGCGGGTCGGCAGCGGGTCGTACTCGACCGGCGGCTGGATCCGTCTGTAGACGTCCGACAAATCCCCCTCCGAACCCGCCAATATCCGAGGGTTTTCCCTATCTCCCCTGGTGCGCAAGCGAGTTGCTCCGATAGCTTCCGCTCGCACATCTGTCTCACAGGGGAGGGTGCATGCGCAAGGCGCTCAGATGGCTGCTGGCGCTCACAGTGCTCATAGGCACGTTGAGCACGGCAGGGGCGGCCACCGCCGCCGAGCCGGCCACCGGCACCACCGACATCAAGGAGAGACTGCTCTCCATACCGGGCGTGAGCCTGATCGAGGAGAAGCCGTACACCGGGTACCGCTTCTTCGTCCTCAACTTCACGCAGCCGGTCGACCACCGGCACCCGTCCAAGGGCACGTTCCAGCAGCGCATCACCGTGCTGCACAAGGACGTCTCCCGCCCGACGGTCTTCTACACCGGCGGCTACAACGTCTCCACGACGCCCAGCCGCCGCGAGCCGACCCAGATCGTGGACGGCAACCAGGTCTCCCTCGAGTACCGCTTCTTCACCCCGTCCCGGCCGAACCCGGCCGACTGGACCAAGCTGGACATCTGGCAGGCCGCCAGCGACCAGCACCGCGTCTTCAAGGCACTCAAGAAGATCTACGACAAGAAGTGGATCTCCACGGGCGGCTCGAAGGGCGGCATGACCGCCACGTACTACGAGCGCTTCTACCCCAAGGACATGGACGGCGTCGTCGCCTACGTCGCCCCCAACGACGTGGTGAACAACGAGGACTCGGCCTACGACCGCTTCTTCGCCAACGTCGACACCAAGCAGTGCCGCGACCGTCTGAACGCGGTGCAGCGCGAGGCGCTCGTGCGCCGCGAACCGCTGGAGAAGAAGTACGCGGAGTACGCCGCCGCCGAGGGCTTCACCTTCAACACCGTCGGCAGCCTCGACAAGGCGTACGAGGCGGTCGTCCTCGACTACGTGTGGGGCTTCTGGCAGTACGCCCAGGCGGCCGACTGCGGCGAGGACGAGCTGATCCCGCCGGACGCGAAGACCGCGACCGACGACCAGATCTGGAACTCGATCGACACGATCTCCGGGTTCTCGTTCTACACGGACCAGGGTCTGGAGCCGTACACGCCGTACTTCTACCAGGCGGCCACGCAGCTCGGTGCGCCGAACATCCACTTCCCGCACATCGAGAAGAAGTACATCCGCTACGGCTACCAGCCGCCGCGCAACTTCGTCCCGCGCGAGATCCCGACGAAGTTCCAGCCGTACGCGATGCGTGACGTGGACAACTGGGTGCGCCACAACGCCCGCCACATGCTCTACGTCTACGGCCAGAACGACCCGTGGGGCTCGGAGCGCTTCCGGGTCGACAAGGGCGCGAAGGACGCGTACGTCCTCACCGCCCCCGGCATGAACCACGGCGCCAACGTGGCGGGCCTGGTCGCCGACCAGAAGGCCTTCGCCACCGCCCGCATCCTCGACTGGGCCGGCGTCCCCGCCTCGGCCGTCGCGCAGGCGAAGCCACTGGCGACGTTCGACAAGAAGCTGGACGTCCGCGACGTGGAGCGCGAGCCCACGCTGCGGCCGTAAGGCAGGGTGCTGCGCCCGGCCCCCGATCACACCGGCCGGGCGCAGCCCACCGGCTTCTCGCCCCGGAGCTGTACGTACAACGCCGTCGACACCGGGCACTTCGCGCGGCTGGTGACCGCCTTCGTCACCTCGTACTCCGGCTTCTTCCCGCCCTCGCCGTCGCACGTCGTCTCGCGGACCTGGCCGTCGCCGGAGCTGTAGACGCAGTCGCCGACGATGGTGCGCGGACCGCCTCCGCCGCCCGGGTCGCCGGGATGCGGCGGGGTGAGGTTGCGCATACAGGCGTAGCCCCGCGGGACCGCGCCGTCGCCGTCCTCGTCGGAGGACGGGCTCTGTTCGCTGATGTGCAGCACGAAGTCCGTGGTCCCCGGGCACAGCGGGCCGTCGCCCACGGTGCCGTCGAAGCGCGCCACGACCCGTGCCGCCGCCCGCTCGCTGGTGCACGGGACCTCGGTGAAGCTGGTCTTGCCGAAGGAACTGCACTCGTCGACCGAGAGGAAGACCGCCCCGTACCCCGAGGGCCGGGTGGGCGCGACCTCGTTGCTGAGCCGGCTCTCACCGTCGGTGGCGGTGCCGTCCGACGAGTTCTGGCATCCCGCCAGCAGGGCGGCGAGCAGTGCCAGCAGTGCGCACACCACCCCCACGGAACATCTCTCACGCATCGCAGCCCCCCGGATACCCGTCCAGCGTGACCCGCCGCGGCGGGCACACGCCAGACGTGCGGGGCGCTTTGCGCCCTTTGGTGGGCGTACGCCGGGTGCGTGGCGTACGCGTACTACGTCTGATACGACAAGCCGTACCCGATCGGATACAGCACCACGGCCGGATCGTCGGCCCGCTGCACCGGCACCGGCAGCCTCCCGCGCGGCGCCGCCCGCCCCGCGATCACCCGCGCTGCGGCCCGCAGTTCGACATCGGTCCAGGAGTACGAGGCCACGACGGCCGGTACGGAGGGCAGGTGCGCCACGTCGTAGGGGTTGCGGACCGCGATCGCGATCACCGGTCTGCCCGTCGCGACGAGCTGTTCGACGAGCGTCTTCTGGCTGCTGGTCGCCGAGACGTTGTACGTCCCCACGACCACCGCTTCCACGTCCCGCGCCGCCGCGACCGCCTTGGCGATGGTGGCGGCGGAGGGTGCCGTGCCGGTCGACAGGGCCGTGGCCGTGAAGCCGAGCTCGGTGAACGCGGCCGCGAGCACCCCGGTCGGCGGGCCCGTCGTACCGGACGGGGAGGCCGGGTCGGCGCCGACGACGAGGAGCTTGCGGGGCGACAGAGGGAGCGTGTGGTTCACGTTGACCAGCAGGGTCGTCGTCCGCTCGGCGATCCGGTCGGCCGCCGCGAGGTGGGAGGGGATCCCGACCGCGCGGGTCACCCCGGCCTGGCTGACGTACGGCGCCTCGAACAGCCGCAGCTTCGCCTTCAGCCGCAGCACCCGCAGGATCGACTCGTCGAGCCGCGCCTCGGTCAGCTCCCCGTCCCGTACCGCCTTCAGGACGGCGTTCCAGGCGACGTCCAGGTTCGGCGGGTTCAGGAGCTGGTCCACCCCCGCCTTCAGCGCCAGCACGGGCACGCGGTCGTCGCCGTACTTCGTGCGGACGCCCTCCATGCCGAGGGAGTCGGTGACGATCACGCCGTCGTAGCCGAGCTCCCCGCGCAGGATGCCGTTCAGGATCGGGTGGGAGAGCGTGGCCGGATCGCCGGAGTCGTCGAGGGCCGGGACCATGATGTGCGCGGTCATGATCGAGTCGATGCCGGCGGCGATCGCGGCGCGGAACGGGGGAGCGTCGAGCTGGTCCCACTGGGCGCGGGTGTGGGTGATGACCGGGAAGCCGTAGTGGCTGTCGACCGCGGTGTCCCCGTGCCCGGGGAAGTGCTTGGCGGTGGCGGCGACCTGCCGCGCGTGCTGGTACCCGGCGACCTCGGCGGCCACTATCCCGGCCACCGCGCCCGGGTCGGCGCCGAAGGAGCGCACGCCGATGACGGGGTTGGCCGGATTGACGTTGACGTCGGCGACGGGGGAGTAGTTCTGCCGGATGCCGAGGGCCCTGAGCTCCTGCCCCGCGATACGGCCGAGGGTACGGGCGTCCTTGCGGGAGCGGCCGGCACCGATGGCCATCGCGCCAGGGAAGAGGGTGGCTGGCTCGCCCACCCGGCAGACGATGCCGTGCTCCTGGTCGGTGGAGACGAGGACGGGCAGGCCGCGGGGGAGGGTGAGGGACGCCTTCTGGATGCCGTTGGACAGGTCGGCGATCTGGTGCGGATCGCGGGTGTTGTGCGCCCAGGTGAAGTAGATGATGCCGCCGACGCGGTACTTGGCGATCAGTTCGGCGGCCGTGCGGACGCCGATCTCCTTGAGGTTGGCGTCGATGTCGGCCTGGTCGGGGGCGGTGGCGGAGTGGCCGTAGACCCGCATCACGAAGAGCTGGCCGACCTTCTCTTCCAGGGTCATACGGGAGACGAGGGAGCGGAGCTTCTTGTCGTCCGCGTATGCGGTCCCGCCGACGGCGAGGGTGGCGGCGACTCCCGCGGTGGCGGCGAGGACGGTGCGTCTGGAGGGCACGTGCGCTCCTTCCGGAGGTGATCCGCTGAAGGAAACTTCCGAGGAGTCACCAATATCCGGGAAGTTTCTGCCAGTCAAGGGAGTGCACACTAACCCGCGGTGGGCCCGCGGCCCGGCAATGAGGGGCCGCCATCGGCGCTGTTGGAGGGGGGCGCGCCGATGGCGGCGTGCTGCCGGCCGCAGTACGGCGGAGAGGGTAAGTCAGCGTTCGCAGCCAGCAGCGAGGCCGACACCGCACCGCGGTGACTCTCCGACAGCTTGCGGGTTGGACGAGCGGGGGTGGGACGGGGTTCCCGGCTCGGCCCCGAATCCCGGAAGTTGGTGGGCCCGGGGGCAACGGGACGGATGAGCCGCCACCTTGGGCCAGTGGTCCTGCAGAGTGCGTACGGTCTCGGTGATCGACGGCCGCCCCGCGGCACCGGACCGCCACAGCGCGTACAGCCGCCGCACCGGCGTCGGATCGAGCTCCACCTCCACCACCCCGCCCGGCAGCGGGCCCCGCCCGAGCCGGGGGATGAGGCAGATGCCGAGACCGGCGGCGACGAGGGCGACCAGGGTCGGGTTCTCGTCGGCCTGGTGGATGATCTCCGGCTCGTGCCCGGCGGCACGCAGCGTCCGTACGAGCCACTCGTGACAGACCCGCCCCGGCGGCTGGCACACCCACCGCTCCCCGCCGAGATCCTCCCGCCGGACGACCCTCCGGCCGGCGAAGGGGTGCCCCTCGGGGACCAGCAGGGTGCACCGGTCCTCCCCGATGGCCGCCTGCTCGACCCCCGGCGGCACGGGCAGCGGGGAGATGTCCCAGTCGTGCACGACGGCCATGTCCAGCGCCCCCTTCGCGACCAGACCGACGGACAGATGCGGGTCGATCTCGGAGAGCCGGAGGTCCAGGGCGGGGTGCCGGGTGGCGAGGTCGGCGAGCACGGCGGGCATCAGGCCACGGGCCGCGGAGGCGAAGGCGGCCACGGTCAGCCGCCCCGCCGGGATGCTCCGGCGCTGTTCGATGCCCGTCTCGGCCCGCTCCACGATCGCGAGCAACTCCTGTGCCGTGTCGACGAGTTGCAGCGCCTCGGCGGTGAGCCGCACCCCCCGCCCCTCCCGTTCGAGCAGTACCGTCCTCGTCTCCCGCTCCAGCTTGGCGATCTGCTGGGACACGGCGGAGGAGGTGTACCCGAGCGCGGCGGCGGCCGCGCCGACCGTGCCGTGGACGGAGACGGCGTGCAGGGCGCGCAGGCGCTGGAGATCGAGCACGGGGCCCTCCATTGATCAGGGTTGCGGTTGGTCAGCGTTGCGGTTGGTCGGCGTTGCGGTTGGTCGGCGTTGCGATTGGTTAGGGTTGCTACATCCGACCGTGCAGTAATCATCGCTGGTGCTTCACGGTCCCGGGAAGTGATGCTCGACGCATGCGTCCCGCACACATCGCCCTCGCCGTCCTCGTCGCCGCCGTATGGGGCGTCAACTTCACCGTCATCGAGATCGGCCTCGACCACTTCCCGCCGCTGCTCTTCTCGGCGCTGCGCTTCCTGGTGGCGGCGCTGCCTGCGGTGTTCCTCGTGGGGCCGCCGAAGGTGGCGTGGAAGTGGATCGTGGCGGTGGGGCTGGTGTTGGGGGTGGCGAAGTTCGGGCTGCTGTTCGTCGGGATGGACGCGGGGATGCCGGCGGGTCTTTCGTCGCTGGTGCTCCAGATCCAGGCGGTGTTCACGGCGGCCATCGCCTTCGCGGTGCTGGGCGAACGGCCCACCCGGCTGCGGCTGTCGGGCATGCTGGTGGCGCTGGCCGGCATCGGAGTGGCAGCCGTGGACGAGGGCACCTCCGGTCCGCTCGGCGCGTTCGCGCTCTGTATCGCGGCGGCGGCGTGCTGGGGCGTCTCGAACGTCCTGACCCGTAAGGCGGCGCCGCCGGACGCGCTGAACTTCATGGTGTGGGTGAGCACGGTGCCGGTGCTGCCGCTGCTGTTCCTGTCGCTGCTGCTGGAGGGGCCTCGGGCGGACTACGACGCACTGCGCGCGCTGGACTGGCAGGGTGCCGGCACGGTCGTCTACGTCGCGTGGATCACGACGGTCTTCGGGTTCGGGGCATGGGGGTGGCTGCTCCGCCGCCATCCGGCGTCCACGGTCGCGCCCTTCTCGCTGCTGGTCCCGGTGTTCGGCATGTCGTCGGCGGCGCTGTTCCTGGGGGAGGGGGTGAGCGGGCTGCGCTGGTGTGCGGCGGCGCTGCTGGTGGGTGGGGTGGCGCTGGCGTCGGTGACGGTGCGGGGGGCGCGGGTGGTTGCGGGGTCGGGGGTGGCTGGCGGGCCGCAGGCGGGCGAGGTGGTGCGGGTGCGGGTGGGCGGGGAATCGTGAGCGTCTGACGGTGAGTGGGGGGATGCCTGCGGCGGCCTGTTGCGGTTCGGTGGGGGTTTGCGTTGCGCACTACTCGTCGTTGGGGGTCGGTGCCGCACCGGGGGGTGTCCGTCCTCGGTCGGGCGGTGCGGTGTGCTGGGGATGTGCTCTTGGTTGGTCGCCCGACGCTGCGGGCGGACACCCCCCGGTACGTCCCCTGCTCGCCGTTGCGCAAGCGCGGGGCCCGTCCCGTCTGAGGGCGGCGCGTCGATACGGGTGCGTCCCGTCTGGGGGCGGCGCGCGAGTGTGGGTGGCGTCCCGTCTGGGGGCGGTGCGCGAGTGTGGGTGGTGCCCCGCCTGGGGGCAGTGCGCGGGCGGGCCCGTCCTGCCTGGGGGCGGTGTGGTGGTTGGGGGTGCGTTCCGTTAGAGGGCGGTGCGCATGCGTGGGGGGTGTCCCGTCCGGGGATGGCGCGGTGGTGGGGGTGCGTTCCGCCTGGGGGCGGTGCGCATGCGTGGGTGGTGTCCCGACTGGGGCGGTGCGGCGGGGTGGGTGCGGGCTGTCTGGGGGCTCGCGGGGTCCATTCCGTGGACGGGTCGGCGTTGGAGGGGGGTGGCGGTCGATCATGTGGGTATGTCCGTTGTTGACGTTCCCGGGTCCAAGTCCATCACCGCCCGCGCGCTCTTTCTGGCGGCGGCGGCCGACGGAGTCACCACGCTCGTGCGGCCCCTGAGGTCGGATGACACGGAGGGCTTCGCGGAGGGGCTGACGCGGCTCGGGTACCGGGTGGGGCGGACGCCGGATGTCTGGCAGGTCGACGGGCGTCCGCAGGGCCCCGCGGTGGCGGAGGCGGACGTGTACTGCCGGGACGGTGCGACGACGGCACGCTTCCTGCCGACCCTGGCGGCGGCGGGGCACGGGACGTACCGCTTCGACGCCTCGGAGCAGATGCGGCGCAGGCCACTGCTGCCCCTGACCCGAGCCCTGCGCGACCTGGGCGTGGACCTGCGGCACGAGCAGGCCGAGGGGCACCACCCGCTGACGGTGCGGGCGGCCGGGGTCGAGGGCGGCGAGGTGGTGCTGGACGCGGGGCAGTCCTCGCAGTACCTGACCGCGCTGCTGCTTCTGGGCCCGCTGACCCGCAAAGGTCTGCGGATCCGGGTGACGGACCTGGTCTCGGTGCCGTACGTGGAGATCACGATCGCGATGATGCGGGCCTTCGGGGTGCGGGTGGACCGGGAGGGGGACGTCTTCGTGGTCCCGCCGGGCGGCTACCGCGCGACGACGTACGCGATCGAACCGGACGCCTCCACGGCCAGCTACTTCTTCGCCGCGGCGGCGGTGACCCCCGGTGCCGAGGTGACGGTCCCGGGGCTGGGGACCGGCGCGCTCCAGGGCGACCTGGGCTTCGTCGACGTACTGCGGCGGATGGGCGCGCAGGTGTCGGTCGGCGCGTCGGGCACGACCGTGCGGGGGACGGGCGTGCTGCGCGGCCTGACCGTCAATATGCGGGACATCTCGGACACGATGCCGACGCTGGCGGCGATCGCGCCCTTCGCGGACGGCCCGGTCCGTATCGAGGACGTGGCGAACACCCGGGTCAAGGAGTGCGACCGTCTGGAGGCGTGCGCGCAGAACCTGCGAAGGCTCGGGGTGGACGTGGCGACGGGTCCGGACTGGATCGAGATCCAGCCGGGTGCGCGCGGTGAGGGCGCGGAGATCGCCTCGTACGGCGACCACCGCATCGTCATGTCCTTCGCGGTCACGGGGTTGCGCGTGCCGGGTATTTCGTTCGACGACCCGGGGTGCGTACGCAAGACTTTCCCCGGTTTCCATGAGGCGTTCGCGGAGTTGAGGGGTCGGCCGGGGAATGGCGTTCAAGCTTGAAGGTCCGGTGCTGGAGGGTGAGTTGGTGCGCCTGGAGCCGCTCTCGCACACGCATGTGACCGAGTTGGCGGTGGCGGCGGAGGAGGACCGGGGAACGTACGAGTTCACCTGGGTGCCCAGGGCCGACGAAGTGGCGGACTACGTCGACGCGCAACTCGCCCGGGCCGCGACCGGCAGGCTGGCGCCGTACGCCCAGATCTCCAGGGCGACGGGGCGAGTGGTGGGCGCGACGTCCTACTGGGAGCCCCGCAGCTGGCTCTCGGACGACACCCTGGACGCCATCGAGATCGGCTTCACCTGGCTGGCCCGCTCCGCCCAGGGCACCGGCGTCAACGCCGAGGCCAAGCTCCTCCTTCTCCGCCACGCCTTCGAGGTGTGGAACGTCTCGAGGGTGGACCTGAAGACGGACGCCCGCAACGCCCGCTCCCGAGCGGCGATCGAAAGCGTCGGCGCCCACTTCGAGGGCGTCCTGCGCAACTGGTCCCGCTCCTGGGCCCCGGGTGAGGACAACCGGCTGCGGGACTCGGCGATCTTCTCGATCACGGCGGACGAATGGCCGGAGCGGCGGAAGCGTCTGGAGCAGCGGGTGGCAAGGTTCGGCCCCGGGGTGGGGTGATGGGCCGATCTGCTCTACGGCGGGCTCCGGCCACCTGCGGTTTTTCGGCTAGGTCTGGGACACGTCCGCCAGTCGTCGTGCCTCCCGGACCAGGTGCCGCCTGACCGTCTCCAGGACCGGGTCCGTGTCCGCGCCCGTGCGGACCGCCGCGAAGATGTTCCGCGAGGGAGGGGCGCCCTCCGGGGTCAGTACCGCCAGTGCCCGGTTCGCGTAGAGGGGGTGGACCAGGCGGGGGATCAGGGCCACGCCCGCTCCCGCCTCCACCAGGGCCGCCAGCGCGCCCCAGTCGTTCACGGCGTGCCGGATGTCCGGGGTGAAGCCGGACGTCGCGCAGACGGCGCGGGCGATCGCGCCCACACAGCTGCGGGCGTCCCCCGCGATCCAGGTCTCGCCGGCCAGCTCCCGCAGCGGGATCCGCCCGCGTCCCGCCAGCCGGTGATCCGCCGGGACCACGATGTCCATCACGTCCGTCAGCAGGTCGGACCGGCTGTAGCGGCGGTCCGTGTGGGGCGGTGTCGCCGCGAAGTCCACCGCCACGGCCACGTCCACCTGGCCGGCGTCCAGGGCCGTGAACAGGTCCGGCGGTTCCGCCTCCACGACGTCGACGCGGACGTGGGGGAGGTGTTCGGCCAGTTCTCGGAGCACTCCCGGCAGCAGGCCCAGGATGCCGCTGGAGAAGCAGCCGATGGTCACCGAGCCCCGGCCGCCGCTCCCGTACGCCGCCAGGTCGGCCCGGGCCCGCTCCAGTTGGGCGGCGATCTCGTCGGCGTGGGCCAGCAGCACGCGGGCCTGTCCGGTGAGCCGTACGCCTCGGCCGTCCCGTTCCGTCAGTGGTGCGCCGATCTCGCGGGCCAGTGCCGAGAGCTGCTGCGAGACCGCCGACGGGGTCAGGTGCAGGGCCTCCGCCGTTCTCGCCAGACTGCCCCGGCGCTGGAGTTCGCGCAGGACGGTCAGCCGGCGCAGGTCGACTGTGAAGGTCTCGCTTACCTGTTCCATCGAGAAAGGTTAACTGGACCCCTGGGGCGGGTTCGGAAACCATCGAGGCCATGACCGCCTACCTCATCCTCCACGGCTGGCAGAACCACCGGCCCAAGGACCACTGGCAGCACTGGCTCGCCGACCGTCTCGGCGAGCTCGGCCACCAGGTGACGTATCCGCAGCTGCCCGACCCGGACGACCCGGACCTGGAGGTGTGGCTCGGTGAACTCGCCCGCCATCGTGCGCAGGACGCACCGGACGTCGTCGTCGCCCACAGCGCCTCCGTCCTGCTGTGGCTGCACGCCGTCTCCCGCGGGATGGTCGGGCCCGGTGACGTGGACCGTGTTCTGCTCGTCGGCCCGCCCTCCCCCTCCGTCCTCGCGCGGTACCCCGAGGTCGCCGGGTTCGCCCCGCCCTCGCTGGACCTCAGCCTCCCCGGCCCGACCGTCCTCGTCGCCGGCGACGACGACCCGTACTGCGAGGGGGGCGCGCGGGCCGTCTACGGCGACCCTCTCGGCATCCCCTCCACCCTCCTCCCCGGCGCGGGCCACCTCGACCTGGACGCCGGTTACGGCTCCTGGCCCTCCGTACTGGAGTGGTGCCTGGACCCGGCAGCGGAGTTCACGGTCCGGCCGGAGCGGTAGCCGTACCGGCCGCGCCCGTCCGCCGCAGTTCCGGCGTCGTGACGCCCACCGCCGTCACCGCCGCCAGACACATCAGCCCACCGGAGATCAGCGCCGTCGCGCCCGAGGACCAGCCCGCGACCAGGCCGCCGCGCAGATTGCCGAGGTGGGGGCCCGCCTGGCCGACGATCGTCTCGGCGGCGGTGACACGGCCGAGGAGGGCGTCGGGGGTGAGGGTCTGGACGATGGTCGTACGGGAGAGAACGGCGAGGGCGTCCGCCGCGCCGGCCAGGGCCAGCAGCCCCAGGCCCACCCAGGCGCTCGTCGTCAGGCCGAAGAGGAAGAGGGCCGCGCCCCACCCCGCGGACGCGCACAGCATCACCGGGCCGGGGCGGGCCAGCCGGGTCACCGGGCCGGAGAAGGCCGTCGCGGTGACCCCGCCCACCGCCAGCGCCGACAGGAACAGGCCGAGGGTGCGGGGGTCGCCGCCGAAGCGTTCCTCGTTGACCAGGGGGAACAACGACGTGGGCATCGCCAGGAGACAGGCCGCGAGGTCCGTCAGCAGCGCGCCGCGCACCGCGCGGTGGCCGGTCAGAAAGCGCAGACCGTCCAGGACGCCGTGGACGCCGGGCCGGGACCTGTCACCCTCGGGTGGCAGCGCGGGCAGGCCGTAGGCGCCGTAGAAGGACAGGGCGAAGCTGAGGGTGTCCAGCAGATAGCAGACGCCGATGCCCCACCAGCCGAGGACGACACCGGCGACGGCGGGGCCGACCAGCATCATCGCCTGGCCGGTGACCTGCTGGAGGGCGAGACCGGCGGCCACCTGCTCCTTGGGCAGCAGCCGGGGGACGAAGACCCCCGCCGCGGGGGCGCCGAGCGCGGCGAAGGACGTCTGGGCCGCCACCAGTACGAGGACCACGGGCACCGGCGCGTGGCCGGCGAAGCCCTGCACGGTCAGCAGCAGGGAGCAGACCGCCGAGCCGACGGTGCCGGTGAGATACATACGGCGGCGGTCGACGCGGTCGGCCCAGGCACCCGCGAACAGACTGACGGCGACCATCGGCACGGCCTGCGCGATGCCGACGGCGCCGCTCCAGAACGCGCTGTGCGTCATGTCCCAGACCTGGTACATGACGGTGACCATGGTCATGAAGGTGCCGAGCGTGGACACCGTGCGCCCGAACAGCAGCCGCCGGAAGACGGGGGAGGTACGCAGGGGCCGGACGTCGAGGAACACGTCGGACAGGCTCATGAGAGGGGGACCGGGAGCGGGGCGGGCTGATGCACCCCGGGACGCTAACCGGCCCCCGGCCCCTGAGCCACCGAATTACCTACGCGCTCTCGTTCAGGAGCCGGGCCAGGTGCTCGCGGCCCGCGCCCAGCAGCTCGGGAAGCGGTGCGGCCGCCTCGTACCAGCGCTTCTCGTACTCCCAGCACAGCCAGCCGTCCCAGCCGTGGCGGGAGAGGACCTCGACGCAGTCGGCGAGCGGCAGTACGCCCGCGCCGAGCGCGAGCGGAGTGGTGTCGTCGGGCGAGGCGATGTCCTTGACCTGGACGTATCCGAGGAACGGGGAGAGCGCGGCGTAGGTCTCCGAGGGCTGCTCGCCGCCCAGCCAGGTGTGCATGACGTCCCACAGCGAGCCGACGTTGCGGTGGCCGACCGGGCCGAGGATGCGGATCGCGTCGGCTCCGGTGCGGTGCGAGTCGTGGGTCTCCAGGAGGATGCGTACGCCAGCGTCCGCCGCGTACTCCGCCGCCGTGCCCAGGCGGCGTGCCGCCGTCGCGTCGGCCTCGGCGGCCGACTGCTCGGGGCTCGCGCCGGGGAAGACGCGGATGTACGGGGCGCCCAGGTCGCGGGCGAGGTCCAGGAGGGCGCGGATCTCCGCCAGCACCGGCTCGTCGTCGCCCGGCGCGGCCACGCGCGCATACCCGGCGAGACCGAGGACCTCCACCCCGGCGGCCTTGAACTCGGCCGCCACGTCGGCCCGTTGGGCGGCGTCGATGCCGGGATGCACCGGCTCCTCCGGGTGCGCGCGCAGCTCTACGCCGTGATAGCCGTGCGTGTGCGCGAGGCGGAGCACCTCGGGGACGGGGAGACCGGGGACGCCGAGAGTGGAGAACGCCAGCTTCATGCTCCGGACTCTACGCGTCACTCCTGGGTGGCGTGCAGATCCAGGCGCCAGTCCTGGCCGACCAGGTCCTTGCCGAAGGAGCGGTGCGGTTTCTCGGCGACGAGGACGAAGCCGTGGCGCTGGTAGACGCGGCGGGCGGAGGCGAGGATGTCGTTGGTCCACAAGACCAGGTCGCGGTAGCCGACGCCGCGCGCGAAGCCGACGACGGCCGAGACCAGCCGGTCGCCGATGCCGAGGCCGCGAGCGTCCGGTTCCACCAGGAGCAGCCGCAGGCGGGCCGTCGCCGGGGCCTCGTCCCGTACGACCATCACGCACCCCACCGGCCGGCCGTCGAGCTCCGCGATCCACACCCGCTCCAGGTGCGGGTCGTGGTCCTCCGCGAAGTCGGCGACGATCCGGGCCACCAGCCCCTCGTAGTCGGCGTTGAAGCCGTGCTCCGCGGTGTAGAGGGCGGCGTTGCGCTGCACGATCCAGCCCAGGTCGCCCGGGCCCGGATCGCGCAGCAGGACGTCCTCGCGGCGGGGCGGCCGGCCGTCGGAGAGGAGCTCGCGGACGGTCCGCATGGCCTCGGCGAGCCGGGGGCGCTCGGCGGACGGAACCGTGGCGAGCAGCGCGCCCACCGATTCGTCCGCGCGCTCGGCGAGCAGGGCGGCGGTCTCCCGTCCTCGTGCCGTGAGGGTGACGTTGCGACGGCGCGGGTCGCGGCGCGACGGGGTGCGTTCGATCAGCCCGTCCTGCTCGAACTTGTTGAGGATGCGGCTCAGGTAGCCCGCGTCCAGGGAGAGTTCACCCCGCAGGTCCGCCGCGTCCGTACGCGGGGAATGCGCGAGCTCGTACAGGACGCGGGACTCGGTGAGGGTGTACGGGGCGTACAGCTGACGGCTGTAGTCGAGGGCGCCGATGACGTTGGTGTAGAAGCGGTTGAAGGCGCGGATGTCCTGGACGGTCATGATCGTCGACCCCTGGATGGCTGAAGTAGATTGTTGACTCAGTCAGAGATACCGTCGGGTCGAGCGTAGGACGGACGGCGGCGTGCGTCCAGTGTCCGGCTGGGCTGCCTACCGGTGCAGCTCCCGCCGCCGGGTCAGGTGCCGGCCGACCAGGATTCCCAGGTGCGTGGGGGTGATCTCGGTACCGGACAGCCGGTCCAGACACGCCTCCCGCATCACCGCGCGCACGTCGTCGCCGCTGCAGCCTTCCGTCGCGGCCCCCATGAGGTCGATCAGGGACTCGTCGAGATCCACCTCGTAACGTCGTGCGAAGTGGCGCAGGATCTGTCGGCGGTCCGCATGGGTGGGCAGTGCCACGTGGACGGGGTGGAGGCGGCCGGGGCGCAGCAGGGACGTGCTGATGACGTCGATCCGGTTGGTGATGCCGACGAAGAGCACGGGCCCGCCGGGGTGCCAGTCGCTCAGTTCGTGGAGGATCTGGGCCACGACGCCGTTGTTCAGCCCCACGGAACGGGGGTCCGGATGTCGTCCGGCGATGGAGTCGAACTCGTCGAAGACGATGACGGCCGGGGCGTTGGCGCGTGCGACGGCGAAGGCCTCGCGCATCCTCCGCTCGCTCTCCCCGACGTACTTGTCCAGCACCTCACCGGCGGAGAGCGCATGGACGGTGGCGCCGATCTCATGCGCGACGGCCCTGGCGAACAGCGCTTTACCGGTGCCGCCCGGCCCGTGCAGGAGGAATCCGCGAGGCAGCAGCTCCTGCCGGACCGCCGCCATCGAGGCGGGCAGCGGATCGGCGCCGCTGAGCAGGCCCAGAGCCCGCCGCAGAAGGGCCTTCACGGGCTCGTAGCCCGCGATGTCGTCGAAGGTGACGCCGGGGATCGCGAATGCGACGGATTCTTCCTGTGCGGCGGACGTCTCCTGTGCGGCGAGGAAGCGGCGCAGCGCGGGCTGCCCCGGATAGTCCTCCAGTACGGCCGCCAGGAGCGCGTCGAGCTGGAACGTGAAGGCTCCGTCCTCGACGGCACGGCAGATGTCGTACCACCAGGTCAGCCGGGTTCCGCCGCTCCGGGGGACGGGCAGCCGGGCCAGGTCCGCGCCGAGCGGCTCCAGCAGGGGACGGGCCGACACCTCGTCCGGGTACAGGCGTGCCAGCACGGAGAGGATGCCCTCTCTGCGCAGCAGCAGCGCGGTCAGCCCGCTCAACTCCCGCCCCTCTCAGCAGAAGGCTCCGACAGCTGGAACTGCGGGGCTGATCCTAGCTGTCGGAGGGCGGCGGGCCCCGGGGAACCTACTCGGCGGTCGCCTTCCGGTACACGCTGACCTGCGCCCCCGTCGGCGCGGTGGCCGTCGAGACCAGTTCGAAGGCGTGCTTGGCTCCCTCGGTCGGGAAGACCGACTTGCCGCCGCCGAGGAGCACCGGCATCACGATGAGCCGCAGCTCGTCGACGAGACCCTCGTGCAGCAGGGTGCGGGCGAGCGAGGGGCTGCCCATGACCAGCAGGTTGCCGCCCTCGCTCTCGCTCAGCTTGCGGAGGTGGGCGACGGCCTCGGTGCCGGGGACGCTGGTGGTGTTGTCCCAGGTCAGGTCGGAGTCGGCGAGGGTGTCGGTCACGACGTACTTCTTGATGGAGTTCATCCGGTCCGCGAAGGGGTCCCCGGCCCGCTCCGGCCACGCCCCCGCCATCGCCTGCCAGGTACGCCGCCCGAACAGCAGCGCGTCCGCCGTCCGCATCGCCGAGTCGAAGGCGCCGCCGACGACGTCCGGGTCGAAGTAGTCGTGCGTCCAGCCACCGTGCGCGAAGCCGCCGTCGGTGTCCTCCTCGGGGCCGCCGGGGGCCTGGACGACACCGTCGATGCTGATGAAGGAGGTGATGACGATCGGCATGGGAGTCGCTCCTGTTGCGTGCGTGGTCGGTTACGGCAAGGGAGACCGGGGCGGGGTGCGGAACTCATCGGTGCGCCCCCGGGAGATTCTCGGCGAAGCCCGCGGTCGACCCGGGCTCGCGGTTGACGCCATGAGCGAACGGGCGTTTGTGGCAGGGGAGTTGTTCCCAGTCTCTAGGGCATGACGACGACCACACCGGCGTACGACGCCCACGCGGACTGGTACAACCACTACATGTCGCCGACCTCGGGCGGCGAGTACTTCGCCCGGGTGCACGCGGCGCTGAGGGATCTGCTGGGCCCCGGCGAGGGGATCTGTCTGGACGTCTGCTGCGGGACCGGCGCCCATGCGTCCGTGGCGGCGGAACTCGGCCGGACCCCGTTCGGGGTCGACCTCTCCGGCGGTCAGCTCCGCCACGCGGCCGGCCGGCTGCCGGTCGCGGTCGCCGACGCGACGGCACTGCCGCTGGCCGACGCCTCGGTGCCGGCCGCGATGTGTGTGCTGGCGAGCACGGACGTCCCCGACTACGCGGCCGTCCTGCGGGAGATCGCCCGGGTGCTGGCGCCCGGCGGACGGTTCGTGCACCTGGGCGTCCACCCCTGCTTCGTCGGCGCGTTCGCCGACTGGCGGGAGCGGGGGCGGGTGGTGCTGGACGAGCGGTACGCCGACCGCGCCCGCACCCTCGACTCCTGGAACCCCGCCGGTGTACGGGCCCGGGTGGGGGCCTGGCACATCCCGCTGGCCGATCTTCTGAACGCCGTGGTGTCGGCGGGGCTGCGGCTGGAGAGGACCGTCGAGATCGGGCCGGGCGGGGTGCCGGAGCTGTTCGGATTCGTCGCGATGCGATGAGGTTCGTGTCGGAAATCCGACCCAGCTAGAGAAACGCTTGCGTTTCGTTAACCCCCCTCGTAGTCTGTCGGTACGAAACCGTTTCGTATCGACATCGACAGATGGGGAGGTGGACCGCGATGACAGGTTCTCCGGTGTTCCTGGCCGTGGCCCTCTCCCTGGTCTCGGCGATCTGCTACGCGGCGGCCGCGGTCGTCCAGGAGCGGACCGCCGCCGACACCACGAGCGTGCGCGGGGCGCTGGCCCGAGGCGCGTGGTGGGGGTCCGTACTCCTCAACGCCTCCGGTGCGCTGCTGCACGTGGTCGCCCTGCGCTACGGACCGCTGACCCTGGTGCAGCCGCTCGGCGCGCTGAGCCTCGTGCTGGCGGTACCGCTGGGCTCGCTGGTCTCGGGCCGCCGGACCTCGGGCACGCAGTGGAGCGGCATGGCGTTCACTCTCCTGGGACTGACGACCCTGCTGGCCGTCACGGCCTCGGGGCGCGGCGACACCCTGAACACCACCGGGGTCCTGCTGGTGGCACTCGTCGCCGCCGCGGCCGTCACGGTGCTCTCGGCCCGCGGCGGCCTCGCGATCGCCGCCGCGTCCGGCATCGCCTCCGGGGTCGGCTCCACGCTGGCGCAGAAGCTCGCGGTCGGCCCGACGCTCTCCTGGAGCACGGCGCTGGTGGCGCTCCTGACGGTCGCCTTCGCGGTGGGCGGCCTGCTGCTCTCCCAGAAGGCCTACCGCCACGGCCTCGGCGGCCCCCTCGCCCTCCTCACCCTCGTCAACCCCGTCACCGCGGCCGCCATCGGCATCACCCTCCTCGGCGAGGGCTTCCGCTACGGCACCACAGGCACCCTCCTCGCCCTCACCGCCGCCGCGGCCGCCATCCACGGCGTGACCCTGCTCAGCCACCCGGAGCCCACCCCGAACCCCGAGCGGGTAACCCCGACACGCCCCGCCCCGGCCGACAGGCCCGAGGCAGGGCAGGGCACCTACCGGGTGCGGCCGGCCCGCTTCGCCTTGCTCGGTCGGTCCCTGGCCGGGCAGGACATGGGTCGCGTGCGGCCGGCACGCCTCGCCCTGGTCGGCGGGCCTGGGGCCGCAGGGCAGGAAGTCGGCCGGGTGGGGCCGGCTGGTCCCGTCTCGATCTGGGGGTCTGAGGCCGCCGGTCGGGACGTGGGCCGGGTGGGGCGGGCTGGTCCTGTCCTGGTTGGCCGGTCTGTGGCCGGGCAGGGAGTCGGCCGGTTGGGTCCGGTGGGCCCCGTCCTGGTCGGTGCGTCTGAGGCCGCCGGTCGGGACGTCGGCCGGGTGGGGCGGGCTGGTCCCGTCCTGGTCGGTGGGTCCGAGGCCGCCGGGCAGGAAGTCGACCGGACAGGCCCGCCCCGCCCGGTCCTGCTCGGCAGCCCGCACCTCGAACAGAACTCCGGCCGGGCGCGGCCGACGCTCCCCGTCCCCGCCCCGCCGGTACGCACCGAACCCCCGCACCCCCTCCCCGTCTCCGTCGGACTGACCGGCGCGAGCCGGGCCATGTGAGAGGCAGAACCCGAAGATGACGATCCTGCAGATGCCCCCTCGGACCGCCGTACGCAGGGCGGGACTGGTGGACGTACCCGCCGTGGTGCGCCTGTTCGCGGTGCCCGGAGACTCCGGCGTGGACCGGGACCAGGCACAGCGCGCCATGCGGCTGATGCTGGCCCACTACGCGCTCGAGGAAGGCCAGGTCTGGGTGGCCGAGCGTGCGGACGGCACCCTTCTCGCGGCCGCGGTGTGGCTGCCGCCCGGCACCGAGTCCCCCCACACCCGCTTCAGCGGCCTCTTCGCCCGCGAGCTCACCGCCCCGCTGCCGCAGGAGCCGGCCCTGCCGACCGCACTGAAGCGGGCCAAGCCCGACGCACCGCACTGGACCGTGGTCACCGTCTGCACACCGGACGACTCGGAGGCCTGGGACCGCGGAGTGGTGTCCGACCTGCTGTCACCGGGCCTGCACACCGTCGACGAGGAGGCCGCCGACGCGGTCGCGGTCACCCTCTCGCCCCGCCACATGGACCCACTGCGCCCGCTCGGCTTCCGCACCCCGCACCAGGTCCCGATCGCCGAGGGCGCCGGGGTATGGCTGGCGACCCGCCGTCCGGTGCCGCGCCTGGCCGCGTGACCCTCGCCGTCCCTACGCGCCCACGGAGGCAACCGCATCGACCCCGGCCTCCCGCAGCCGGCGCGCGAGAAGCTCCATCTCGGGCGGTGTCCCCGTGTACGTCCCGCCCCAGACCTGCTCCAACACATCCTTGGCGGCACCGAGTTCGAGCCGTAGCGCGGCACGCAGTACGCGCAGCACGGCGACCCGGTGCGCGGGCGCCCGCAGCCGCAGTACGGCGGCCCCGTGCTCGGCGAGCGACTGTTCCCGTACGTCCTCCGACAGCTCACCCCCGCAGTCGGCGACGGCGAACCGGCAGGCGCGGCAGGTCACTTCGACATCCCACCGCAAGGAGTCACCGACGAGAGCCTGCACTCCGACCCAGTCGGCGGGAGCGCGGCATTCGGGGCAGGGTGTGGTGCGGCGGAGGGACGCGTACACGGACACGGGATGCCTCACCCCTCACAGGTAGGAGAAGAACCGGGTCTCCCATGTGACCGGATCGTTCGGGCTTCCGTCCCAGTCGACCTCGGGATACCAGTCGGCCAGGTCACTCACCCCGTCGTACGGCCGCAGCAACAGCCGATGGGGAACCCGCACATACCCCAGGTCGGACAGCGCCGACTCGATGATCCGCCGCTCGGCCTCGGTGAGCGCACACTCCGTCACGCCGTCGGCGGCGGTGACGAGGGCCAGGTCCCCGAAGTTGCTGAGATCGATATTGAGGGCCACACCGGCCTCGGTCGCAGCGGAGGGAACGTGGACGCCGAAGTACGCACTGGCATCCTGCCGCGACACCCCACTGCACGGCTGACCGAACTCCCGGCTCAGCCGCTCAAGCAGCACGCTCCTCATGAACTCGGCCCGCTCATGGTCGTACCCCTCGGGAAACTCGAGGTGCGCCGGTCCCGGCAAACGGTCCAGAGCATCCAACAAGTCGAGAACCCGCTGATCGTCGTCCACCCCCAAGTCATACCGCAGGGCGCCGAAACGGGTTGAGGGTAGGCCGGGAGCCGGCGGACAAGGACGCACCGTCCCGGTCCAGATATGTCAACCCGCCCGCAGGCAGGTGGCTGCGCCTCTCGACGCCGGTCCAGATATCTCAGCCCGTCCGGCGTTTGAGGACGAGGCCCCTTCAGGGCCGATGGGGGTCCAGGGGGCGGAGCCCCCTGGGGGCGGGGTCGAAGGGGCGGCAGCCCCTGGAGGATGGGACGGGTAGGGGCAGCGGGGGCGAAAAACAGCCGAGGACACCCCCAACGCCGTAGCCTCCAACGTCGTACCCCCAAAGGACCTCAGCCCCGCGGCCCTCCGGTAGACCCCCGCACCATCAACTCCCCCCGGATCACAGCGATCCCCCCGGGCGGCCCCTCCTCCCGCCCCATGGCGATCCGCCCCGCCCGAGCCCCCGCCTCCGCCAACGGCAACCGCACCGTCGTCAACGCAGGCACCGCATCAATACTGAACGGCAGATCATCGAACCCGGCGACGGACACGTCATCCGGAATCCGCAGCCCGGAGTCCCGCAGCGCAGCACACGCCCCCAGCGCGACGGAGTCGTTCGCCGCCACCACCGCCGTAAGAGACGGATCCCGCCGCAACAGCTCCAGCGTCGCCTCGTACCCCGACCGCCGGTCGTACCGCCCGTGCACGGTCCACCGCGGATCCTCCGCGATCCCCGCGTCCGCGAGCGCGACCCGATGCCCCTCCAGCCGGTCCCGGGTGGTCGTCCGCTCCTCCGGCCCCGCGATGTACCCGAGCCGCCGATGCCCGAGCCCGAGCAGATGCTCCGTCAGCTCCCGCCCGCCCCCACGGTTGTCGAAGGTCAGCGCGATCGCCCCGGTCTCCGGCGCCGGCGGCCGCCCGCACAGCACCACCCGCGTCCCGGCATCCTCCAGCCTGCGCAGCTTCGCCGCGACCGCCGCCGCGTGCGGCGCGTCCTCCACCGCACCGCCCGTCAGCACCACGGCCGCCGCCCGCTGTCTCTGCAGCAGGGTCAGGTAGGTCAGTTCACGCTCGGGAGAACCCCCGGTGTTGCAGGTCACCGCCAGCCGTTCGCCGCCCGCGCGTCCGCCCGGACCGCCGATCTCGGACTGGATCGCGCTCGCCATGATCCCGAAGAAGGGGTCCGCGATGTCGTTGACGAGGATCCCGACCAGGTCGGACGTCGCCGCGGCCAGCGCACTCGCCGGTCCGTTCAGTACGTAGTCCAGTTCGTCCACGGCCCGCAGCACCCGCTCACGGGTGGTTGCGGCCACGGGATAGTTCCCGTTCAGCACGCGCGACACCGTCGCGGGCGAGACCTGCGCGCGCGCCGCCACGTCCGCCAGGGTCACCGTCATCTCGTCGTCCTCCGGTCGCGCATCGTCGTACCTCGTCGTACTCGGGCTCCGCGCCCGTCCCCGCACAGTCAGCCACGCAGGACTGTGCGGCTGCACAGACGCCGCACAGTCAGTCATGGTTCCGAGCAGACCCTAAGGCCCCGACACCCCGTTGTTCGTCCCCTCGAACAACTCGAAGCGGTCACGGTCTTGTCCGAACCGCTGCTCAGAGGCTAGCTTCTCATCAGATAGAAAGCGCTTGCTGTGACGCTCATCAGTGGAGGCGTACGCGGCGCGCACAACCGCGTACGGAATGCGCAGGGAATGCTGCGCACGACGCCTACGAAAGGATCGACGTGACACGCAAGACGGTGCGTATCGCCATGAACGGTGTGACCGGGCGCATGGGCTACCGCCAGCACCTGGTCCGCTCCATCCTCGCGCTCCGCGAGCAGGGCGGCCTCGACCTCGGCGACGGCACCGTGCTGTGGCCGGAGCCGATCCTGGTCGGCCGCCGCGAGCACGCGCTGAAGGCGATGGCCGAACGGCACGGCCTGGAGCACTGGGCCACGGACGTGGACGAGGTCCTCGCCGACGAGAGCGTGGACATCTACTTCGACGCCCAGGTGACCTCGGCCCGCGAGGAGGCGCTCAAGAAGGCGATCGCGGCGGGCAAGCACATCTACACCGAGAAGCCGACCGCCACCGGCCTGGACGGCGCCCTGGAGCTGGCCAGGCTCGCCAACGCCGCCGGCATCAAGCACGGCGTCGTCCAGGACAAGCTCTTCCTCCCGGGCCTGCTGAAGCTGAAGCGCCTCATCGACGGCGGCTTCTTCGGCCGGATCCTCTCGATCCGCGGCGAGTTCGGCTACTGGGTCTTCGAGGGCGACTGGCAGACCGCCCAGCGCCCCTCGTGGAACTACCGGGCCGAGGACGGCGGTGGCATCGTTGTCGACATGTTCCCGCACTGGGAGTACGTCCTGCACGAGCTGTTCGGCCGGGTGAAGTCCGTCCAGGCCCTCACCGCCACCCACATCCCGCAGCGCTGGGACGAGAACGACAAGCCGTACGACGCGACGGCCGACGACGCCGCCTACGGCATCTTCGAGCTCGACGGCGGCGCGATCGCCCAGATCAACTCCTCCTGGACCGTCCGCGTCAACCGCGACGAGCTCGTCGAGTTCCAGGTGGACGGCACCGAGGGCTCGGCCGTCGCCGGTCTGCGCAACTGCCGCGCCCAGCACCGCTCGGCCACCCCGAAGCCGGTCTGGAACCCGGACATCCCCGCCACCGAGGTCTTCCGCGACCAGTGGCAGGAGGTCCCGGACAACGCCGAGTTCGACAACGGCTTCAAGGCCCAGTGGGAGCTGTTCCTCCGGCACGTCTACGCCGACGCCCCCTACCACTGGGACCTCCTCGCCGGTGCCCGCGGCGTCCAGCTCGCCGAGCTGGGTCTGAAGTCCTCGGCCGAGGGCCGTCGTCTCGATGTCCCGGAGATCGCGCTGTGACCATCCAACTCCCCGACACCAGTGGGAACCTGAGGGCGTACGAGCCCCGCCAGGAGCCGCTCGCCCTCACCACCGGTTCCCCCCTCACCTCTCGTACGGTGTTCTCGGCGGCCCATGTCGTCGCCGACCCCTTCGCCGACACCACCCCCGACTCGCCCGCCGCGGTCGACTGGGACGCCACCCTCGCCTTCCGCCGCCATCTGTGGTCCCACGGGCTCGGCGTCGCCGAGGCGATGGACACCGCCCAGCGCGGAATGGGCCTGGACTGGGCGGGCGCGGCGGAGCTGATCCGCCGCAGTGCCGCCGAGGCCAAGGCGGTCGGCGGCCGGATCGCGTGCGGAGTCGGCACCGACCAGATCGCGGCCGGTTCCCTGGCCGAGGTCCGCGCGGCCTACGAGGAGCAGCTCGCCCTCGTCGAGGAGTCCGGCGCGCAGTCGATCCTGATGGCCTCCCGCGCCCTCGCCGCCGCGGCCCGGAGTCCCGAGGACTACCTCGAGGTCTACGGCCATCTGCTCCGCCAGGCCTCCGAGCCGGTCGTCCTGCACTGGCTGGGCCCGATGTTCGACCCGGCGCTGGAGGGCTACTGGGGCTCGTCCGACCTGGACGCGGCCACCGACACCTTCCTGGAGGTCATCGCGGCCCACCCGGACAAGGTCGACGGCATCAAGGTCTCGCTGCTGGACGCCCAGCGCGAGATCGACATCCGCCGGCGCCTGCCGCAGGGCGTCCGCTGCTACACCGGCGACGACTTCAACTACCCCGAGCTGATCGCGGGCGACGAGCAGGGCTTCAGCCACGCCCTGCTCGGCATCTTCGACCCGCTGGGCCCGCTGGCGGCCGAGGCGGTGCGCGTCCTGGACACCGGCGACACGGCGGGCTTCCGTGAACTGCTCGACCCCACCGTCGAGTTGTCCCGCCACCTCTTCCAGACGCCGACCCGCTTCTACAAGACGGGCGTGGTGTTCCTGGCCTGGCTCGCGGGCCACCAGAGCCACTTCACCATGGTCGGCGGCCTCCAGTCGGCCCGCTCGCTGCCGCACTTCGCCCGCGCCTACGAACTCGCCGACGGACTGGGCCTGTTCCCGGACCCGAAGCTGGCGGAGGAACGGATGAAGAACCTGCTGTCCCTGTACGGAGTGAACCAGTGACCGGCGACCTCTCCCGCTTCTCCATCAACCAGATGACGGTCAAGCAGCTGTCGATGCCGGAACTGGCCGACGCCTGCGGCCGGTTGGGCATCGTCAACGTCGGTCTGTGGCGGGAGCCCGTCCAGACGTACGGCCTGGAGGCGACGGCCAAGCTGGTCCGCGACGCGGGTCTGACCGTCACCACGCTGTGCCGCGGCGGCTTCTTCACGGCCATCGACGCGGGGGAGCGCGCCGCGGCCCTGGACGACAACCGCCGTGCCGTCGACGAGGCGGCGACGCTGGGCACGGACACGCTGGTCCTGGTCTCCGGCGGTCTGCCCGCCGGCTCGAAGGACCTGCACGGCGCCCGGGAACGCATCGCGGACGCGCTGTCGATTCTCGGCCCGTACGCGGAGGAACGCGGCGTGAAGCTGGCCATCGAGCCGCTCCACCCGATGTACGCCTCCGACCGCTGCGTGGTCTCCACGCTCACACAGGCGCTGGACCTCGCGGAACGCTTCCCCGCGCACCAGGTCGGCGTCACGGTCGACACGTACCACATCTGGTGGGACGACAACGCTCCCGCGCAGATCGCCCGCGCGGGCGCCACCGGCCGTATCCACACCTTCCAGCTCGCCGACTGGACCACTCCGCTGCCCGAGGGCGTCCTCAACGGCCGCGGCCAGATCGGCGACGGCGCGATCGACATGCGCGAGTGGCAGGGCTACGTCGAGGCGGCCGGCTACACCGGCGCCATCGAGGTGGAGCTCTTCAACGACGAGCTGTGGGCCCGGGACGGGCGCGAGGTGCTGGCGGAGACGGCGGCACGGTTCGTGGAGCACACGGACTGACCTGCGGACCGGAACGCCGACGGGATTACCGCCGTCGGCGTTCCGAAACCGTCGATGGTCATTGTCACTCGCGCAATATCCGTATGTATCAGTGCAATACGGTCATCGTCGGCATGTGTGCTTCACAAGGTCCTCATAGTCTTTGCGGTCGCATTACCGCCAATTGACCAAAGGCCACAAGCAGACATGCGCATACCTGGGGCCGGTATCACCGGCCTGGTTCTTCTCTCCGTCCTCCTGCCGGCGGGCCCGGTGCACGCCGAGCCGCCCGCAGTGCGGGACACCACAACCCCCAAGGTGCAGACGGCTCCTGACGTACCGTCCGCCCTCTCCGCGGCCCGGCGTACCGGTGCCCGCGTGGAGGCGCTGTCCGAGCGCACCGAGACCTCGACCACCTGGGTGCACGGGGACGGCTCCCTGACGACCGAGCTGACCGCGGGCCCGATCCGCTTCGAGCGGGACGGCCGCTGGGTCCCCGTCGACACCGACCTCGCCACCCGCGCGGACGGCACCGTCGCACCCAAGGCCCACCCCGCCAGCCTCACCCTGGCAGGCGAGGGCGGCGACATCGCCGACTCGCTCGCCGAGGCCCGTACCGCGGAGCCCCGCGACCTGGCCACCCTCGGCGAGGGCGACCGACAGGTCACCCTCCGGTGGAAGGGCGGCCTGCCCCGGCCCCGGCTCGACGGCAACCGCGCCGAGTACGCCGAGGCCGTACCCGGCGCCGACGTGATCGTGGAGGCGACCCGTACCGGCTTCGAGCAGTACGTCGAGATCAAGAGGCGCCCGGGGAAGGGCGACTACCGGTACACCCTCCCGCTGCGCGCCGAGGGACTCGAGGCGAAGCAACAGGCCGACGGCAGCGTGCTGTTCACCGACACACGCACCGGCCAGGAGCGTGCCGTGATGCCGGCGCCCGTGATGTGGGACGCCACCGTCGACGAGCGGTCCGGCGAGCACACCCGGCGGGTCCCGGTGGACATGGACGTCGTGGCGAGGGGCGACGACTCCTTCGACCTCGTCGTGACGCCGGACGCCGCCTTCCTCGCCGACCCGCTGACCAGGTATCCGGTGACGGTCGACCCGTCCACCTCGGCGCTGAGCAACGTCTTCGACACCTACGTCCAGCAGGGCGAGACCCGCGACTGGTCCACCGACACCGAACTGGACCTCGGCAACCCCGGCACCAAGAACGCCGACGGCACCCCGCGCACCGCGCAGTCCTACCTCACCTGGGGCACCGCCCCGGTCGCGGACGCCCTGGTCAGCAGCGCCGAGCTGAGCCTGTGGAACTTCCACTCGGCCAACACCGACTGCAAGCCGCAGCCCTGGGAGGTGTGGTCGGCGGACCCGGCCACCACCGCCAGCCGATGGACCAGCCGGCCGAAGACGCACACCAGGTACGCCACCTCCACCGAGACCAAGGGCAACCCCGCCTGCGGTGACGACGGCTGGATCAATGCCGACGTCACCTCGCTCGTGCAGAGCTGGGCCTCGGCCAAGGCGCCGCAGTCCACCATGGCCCTGCGCGCCGCCGACGACGCGGCCGTCGCCCAGTGGAAGCGGGTCAACTCGGCCAACGCGACCGCCAACCCGCCCAAGCTCACCGTGACGTACAACTTCCGTCCGCGCTCCGGGAACAACCGGCAGGCCGGACCGCCGTACGCCAAGGACGCCTCGGGCACCTGGCAGGTCAACACCACGACGCCGACCCTGCGGGACACGTTCTCCGACAAGGACGGCGACAGGATCAACGGCACCTTCGAAGTGGTCGACGCGACCACCGGCAAGCGCGTCGGCGACTATCTCGTCTCCCCGTACGTCGAGTCGGGCCGCGCCGCGGCCGTCACGCTTCCCGACGGCCTGCTGAAGGACGGCACGACCTACCGCTTCCGCACCAGCCCCTACGACGGCACCCACTTCAACCTCGCCTGGTCGGAGTGGAGCACCTTCACCGTCACCACCGGCCGCAGGCCCGGCGGACTGCCGGACATGCCCCAGGCCCTGGAGCAGGGCGCCACGGACACCCTGACCCCGCTGCTCTCCGGTGTCGTCACCAGCCCCGAACAGGGCCGCGTACGGGCCGAGTTCGTCCTGCGCGACGAGCACGGCAAGGACCTCACCGGCGTACGGGTCCCCGACGCGTGGGTGGACAGCGGTCTGCGTGCCGCGGCCCAGGTGCCCGCGGGTGCCCTGCGCTCCGGTACGACCTACCTGTGGGCGATGCGCGCCTGCACCGACGCCGGCTGCTCGGCCTGGTCGTACGAGCAGGAGCTGACCGCGCACGACGGACCCGGCCAGAAGGCCCCGGAGACCAAGACCCTCACCCTCACCGGTGACACCCTCGCCGACGCCACCGCGGCGATCCGCCAGGCCACCCCCGCCGTACGGGACGCCCGGCTCACCCTCGACGCCGACCACGCCGTATGGCTCAAGCCCGACCTCACCAAGGTGCCCTCGGGGGCCCGGATCGTGAAGGCCCGGCTGGAGCTCACGCCCGCCCAGGGCAGCGAACGGCCCGTGGAGATCGTCGAGTTGCTGGAGCCCTGGGCCGCCCCGCAGAACGGCGCCGACCTCCCGGGTCTCCTCGACGAGGCACCCTTCGCCGACGCCGCCCGCCCGGCCGACCAGGACCTCGCGCCGATCGTGCAGTCCTGGCTGGAGCAGGAGAGCGGCGAAGGTCTGGCGCTGCGGCTGCCGGAAGGGGTCCGGGAGACCGTGGCCTACCACTCCGCTCGCGCCAAGGACGCCGCCCAGCGACCGCGCCTGGTGATCGACTACGTGGCCGCGGCCGCCCCGGGCCGTCCCCAGGACGTCCGCGCCACCTCCGGCGACGGCGGGTTGCTGGCCACCTGGAACCCGCCGCAGGACGACGGGACGGCCGGCGACGGCCTGGAGTACACCGTCGTCGTACAGAAGGAGAGCGGCGGTGAGGCGGCCCGGCTGACCACCACCGCCCCGCGCGCCGTCGTCCCCGGCCTCGCCGACAGGACCGCCTACCGGGTCTCCGTCCAGGCCAGGACCGTTCAGGGCACGAGCCCGGCCGCCGTCTCCGGGCCGGTGACCACCGCGAGCGTCCCCGGCGGGGCCGCCGCGTACCGGGAGATCGTCCAGCAGTACCTGGACGCGAGGGCGGGCCTGCTGACCGGCCGCCACACCACGGCCGCCGCCGCGCTGGCCGCGAGCTCCCGGGGCGCGTCCTTCGCGGACCTGCTGAACGCGCAGGCCCCGGGTCTGCTGGAGTCCCGCGCCCTGCTCGCCGACCACGGCCGCACCTACAGCGAGGCGACCGCGAAGCTCTCCGACGTCCTGGTCGGCGTCGACGCCGGCGGAACCGTCTTCCTGCGCGCCTCGGTCGCCGAGTCGGCCCTGCTGACCCTGGAGGGCACGAGCGAGCCGGACGAGGGGGAGCAGGAGCAGCGGTTCACCTTCAGCACCAACGACGGTGCCCCGATCCTCCACCTGGAGGCCGACGCACCCGCCGCCGAGACGGTCCTGACCGAGGCGCCGTCCGCGTGGACCGGCCTCGACGTGGCCCCGCCCGAGGGCCAGGACGCCGACGAGGTGCCGGACGAGCCGATCGACCTCGGCGCCGACGGCTTCCCGGTCGACGAGCCCGCCGGGACGACCCCGGTCGCCCTGCGCGCCGCGGCGGTCTCCGGATCAGGCACCGCCAAGTGGGCGTCGAAGAACATCGGCACCGAGTGGGAGTACGGCCAGGACTGCACCAACTTCGTGTCCAAGGCCCTCTACTACGGCGGAAAGATGAAGACCCGCGCCGGCGGGCGCAAGCACGACCGCGCCTGGTGGCAGCAGTACTACCTGTTCGGAACGATCAAGAACAAGAGCTACACCTGGTCGGGCGCGGAGAACTTCCGCCGCCACATGACCAAGTACCGCAAGGCACCTTCGGTGTCGAAGAAGAACGCCCGGCCCGGCGACATCGTCATGTTCAAGTGGAAGAAGGAGAAGGTGTACAACCACGCCGCGGTGGTGGTGGGGAACACCGGCCGGGACCTCCGGCTCAGACAGCACGGAGGCGTCAGCAAGACCACCCTGAGCGCGGCCATCGCCCGCTACAAGAACAAGTCCAACTACATCGAGCGCGTGATCATCCTGCGCCCCAAGTCGAGGAGCTGACGATGATCCGGAATCTGCGTGTACCCGCCCTGGCGCTCGCCCTCGGCGCCCTGCTGACGGCGTGCGGCGACGACGAGGGGCCGGCCGAGTACCAGACCGCGTACACCAACCACCAGCCCCTCGCCGTCACCGGGCACCCCTCCACGGGCAGCCTCGGCACGGTCCAGCGGATCGTCTGGCACCTCGCGGACAAGGACGCCGACGCCTTGGCCGCCCTGAACACGGAGGGCGGTGACGCCGGCTCCGAGGCACGTGCCTGGATCAAGGCCTACGGCGCCGACGCACAGGGCGAGGTGACCGCGGACTTCCTCGACGAGGGGTCCGTACGCCAGGACGTGGTCCTGCACTTCACCAAGTCCCGCCGCACCCAGGAACTCACCGTCCGCATCGGGGACGACGACACATGGGGAGTGGTCCTGGACCGGCCGGAACCGGAGCCTGAGGCTCGGTAGAGCGGCCCGGTAAAAATTTCTCGAGAAACCGTGCAACCCTCCCCGCACCTCGCGGGTCGTACTTGGCATCAGGACTTCTGGGGAGGGGATCTGGGGGGATCGCGGGGGTTCTGATACGGAGGGGAAAACCCGAGGGGGCCTGGTCGACGGACCAGGCCCCCTCGAAGTTTGTCCGGCTAGAAGAACACCCCGCAGCGCAGGAGTACGTTCGCGTACGGCCGTGCCTCGCCCGTCCTCACGACCAGCCGGGCACCCGCCGACAGCTCCTTGAGCCGCTCGTGCGAGACGAAGTCCAGGCCGCCCTCGCCGAAGTACTCGCGCAACAGCTTCGCCGCCGCCGGATTCGCGTCCCGTACCTCCGTCGCCGCCGTGGCCCCCTCCACGACCAGCTCGGCCAGCAGCCCGTCCACCACCTCGGCGAAGGACGGCACCCCGGCCCGGAAGGCGAGGTCGACGACCCGGGGGCCGTCCGGTATCGGCATGCCGGCATCGCAGACCAGCACCCCGTCACCGTGCCCCAGCTCGGCGAGCGCGCCGGAGAGATGACGGTTCAGGATTCCCGCCTTCTTCACAGCGCTTCGACCTCCGCGGCGGTCGGGAAGGACGCCTGGGCGCCCTCCTTCGTGACGGCGGCCGCTCCCACCCGCGCCGCGTACGCCGCGGCCTCGGCCAGGGAGGCACCGGCACCGAGCCGGTACGCCAGCGCCGCCGTGAACGCGTCGCCCGCGCCGGTCGTGTCCACCGCGTCCACCTTGACCGGCGCCACCCGGGCCACGCCCTCCCTGGAGGCCACCAGCGCACCTTGCGATCCCAGCGTCACCACCACCGACCGCGGCCCCTTCGCCAGCAGGATCCGCGCCCAGTCCTCCGGCTCGTCCCCGACCCGGGAGTCACCGAGGATGACCTTCGCCTCGTGCTCGTTGACGATCAGCGGATCGCAGGCGGCCAGCACCTCCGTCGGCAGGGGCCGCGGCGGCGACGGGTTCAGCACGAAACGGCTGCCCGGCGCCAGGTTCCGTACGACCTCCACGACCGTCTCCAGCGGGATCTCCAGTTGCACGGAGACCACCCGCGAGGCGTGGAAGAGGCTGACCGCGGACCGTACGTCCTGAGGTGTCAGCCGCCCGTTGGCACCCGGCGAGACCACGATGCTGTTGTCCCCCGACGGGTCCACCGTGATCAGCGCGATCCCCGTCGGCGCGCCGCCGACGAGAACGCCCACCGTGTCGACCCCGGACGAGCGCTGCGAGTCCAGCAGCAGCCGGCCGTACGCGTCGTCGCCGACCCGGGCCAGCAGGGCCGTACGGGCGCCGAGTCGGGCGGCCGCGACCGCCTGGTTCGCTCCCTTGCCGCCCGGGTGGACGGCCAGGTCGGAGCCGAGCACGGTCTCACCGGCGCCCGGCCGGCGCTCGACCCCGATCACCAGGTCGGCGTTGGCCGACCCTACGACCAGGAGGTCGTAGTCGTACATGAAATTGCTCCCCTGGTAAGTGATTTCAGGCGGGCGGTCCCCCTGGGAGAACCGCCCGCCTCGTGGTCTCAGCCCGTGAACCCGGCCACGTTCTGCTTCGTGACCACCTTCACCGGCACCATCACCGACTTCGCGACCTTCTCACCCTCGGCGGTCTTCACCGCGTTCTGCACGGCGATCCTGCCGAGTTCGGACGGCTGCTGTGCCACGGATGCGTACAGCGTGCCTGCCTTGACGGCCTTGAGACCGTCGTCGGTTCCGTCGAAGCCGATGACCTGGACGGACTTTCCTGCCTTGGAACCGAGCGCCTTGATCGCGCCGAGCGCCATCTCGTCGTTCTCCGCGAAGACACCGGAGACGTCCGGGTTGGCCTGCAGCAGGTTGGTCATGACGTCCAGGCCCTTGGTGCGGTCCCAGTCGGCCGGCTGCTTGGCGACGACCTCGATACCCGGGTAGGCCTTCAGCCCCTCGGCGAAACCGGCGCCGCGCTCCCGGCTGGCGGAGGTGCCGGCCTGGCCCTGGAGGATCACGATCTTTCCCTTGCCGCCCAGCTTCTCGGCGAGCGACTTGGCGGCGAGCTTGCCGCCGGTGGTGTTGTCGGAGGCGACGAGCGCGGCGGTGGCCGCGTTGTTGACGGCGCGGTCGACGGCGACCAGCGGGATGTCCGCCTTGTTCACGGCCTTCGCCGCCGGGGTCACCGCGTCGGAGTCCACCGGGTTGACGATGATCGTGCCGAGCCCCGAACTGGTGAAGTTCTCCAGCTGGTTGGCCTGCTGCGAGGCGTCGTTCTGCGCGTCCGTGACGGTCAGGTCCACGCCCAGCTTCTTCGCCTCGGCCTGCGCGCCGGAGCGGATCGACACGAAGAACGGGTTGTTGAGCGTCGAGAGGGAGAGCCCGATCCGCTGCGACTTCCCCGCGTCCGAGGAACCGCTGTGCAGGAAGGACGTGGCACCGACGATCGCCGCCGCGACCACGGCCGCGAGGAGATAGGTCGCCGCCTGCTTGCCCTTGTTGCCGGTCCCGCTCGCCGTCACCGGGGTCGCCCCGGCCTTGCGGCGCACGGTGTCGAGGAGCACGGCGAGCGCGATCACGACACCGATGACGACCTGCTGCCAGAACGCCGAGACGGACAGCAGGTTGAGCCCGTTGCGCAGCACCGCCAGGATCAGCGCGCCGATCAGCGTGCCGGACGCCTTGCCCGTGCCACCGGCCAGCGAGGCACCGCCGATGACGACCGCGGCGATCGCGTCGAGCTCGTAGCCCTGCGCGGCCTGCGGCTGCGCGGAGGAGAGCCGGGAGGCGAGCACGATGCCCGCGGCGGCGGCGAACAGTCCGGAGAAGGCGTAGATCGCGAGCTTCTGCCTCTTCACCCGCAGACCGGAGAGCCGGGCCGCCTCCTCGTTGCCGCCGATCGCGTACATCGAGCGGCCGATGTAGGTCCGGCCGAGAACGAACGCGGTGATGAGCCCCATCAGGACCATCACGAGCACCGGCACCGGCAGCCAGCCGCCGAGCGTGTCACCGAGGTGCGAGACCGAGTCGGGGAAGGCGATGGGGGAGCCCTGCGAGATCACCAGGGACAGACCGCGGGCCACCGACAGCATGGCGAGCGTCGCGATGAACGGCGGCAGCTTCCCGTACGAGATGAGGAAGCCGTTGACCAGGCCGCAGGCTATGCCGGTCGCCACGGCGAGCAGCACCGCCAGGAACACCGGCACGCCCTCCGACGTCGCGCTCCAGGCGAGGACGGTGGCGGAGAGGGCGGCGACCGAGCCGACGGACAGGTCGATGCCCGCCGAGACGATCACGAAGGTCACACCGAAGGCGAGGATGGCGGTCACGGCCGCCTGGACGCCGACGTTGAGCAGGTTGTCCGTCGTCAGGAAGTCGCCGGACAGTGCCGACATCGCGATGACGAGGACGATCAGCGCGGTGAGCGCGCCGTTGTCGAGGAGCAGGCGGCGAAGCCCCGAGGCGCCACTCGCGCCCGTCGTGCTCTTGAGCGTGTCAGTGGCCACGGGTGGCCTCCGTTTCGGTCTTCTCGTTCGTGGGGTTGCTGACGGCGAGGGCCATCACGGCGTCCTGCGAGGCCTCGGCGGCGGAGAGTTCGCCCGCGATCCGGCCCTGGGCCATGACCAGGACCCGGTCGCTCATGCCGAGCACCTCGGGCAGATCGCTGGAGATCATGAGGACGGCGGCACCCGCGGCCGTCAGTTCGTTGATGAGCTGGTAGATCTCGACCTTGGCGCCGACGTCGATCCCGCGCGTCGGCTCGTCGAGGATCAGCACCTTGGTGTCGGCGAGCAGCCACTTGCCGATGACGACCTTCTGCTGGTTGCCGCCGGAGAGCGTGCGCACATGCTGCTGGAGCCCGGCCATCCGGACGCCCAGCTGCTCGGCGATCCGGGCGGCGGCCTCCCGCTGGCCCCTGAGATCGACGAGCCCCGCGCGCGTGGCCGAACGCAGCGTCACCAGTCCGAGGTTCTCCTCCACGGACGCGTCCAGGACGAGCCCCTGGCCCTTGCGGTCCTCGGGGATCAGCCCGATGCCGGCCGCCATGGCGGAGTTGACGTCGTGCCCCTTCAGGGGCGCTCCGGAGACCTTCACGGTGCCCTTGTCGTACGGGTCCGCGCCGAACACGGCCCGCGCGACCTCGGTACGGCCGGCCCCGACGAGCCCGGCGATGCCGACGACCTCACCGGCGTGCACCTCGAAGGTGACGTCGCGGAAGACCCCGTCGCGGGTGAGCCCCTCGACGGTGAGCAACGCGGCGCCCTTCTCGGGCTGTTCGCGCGGGTACTGCTGCTCGATCGAGCGGCCCACCATGAGGCGTACGAGCTCGTCCTCGGGGGTGGCGGCGGGGACCTGCCCGACGGACCTGCCGTCGCGGATGACGGTGACACGGTCGCCGAGGGCGGCGATCTCGTCGAGGTGGTGGGTGATGAACACGATGCCCACGCCGTCCTCGCGCAGCTTCCGCACGATGGCGAAGAGCTTCTCGACCTCCTCGGAGGTGAGCACGGCGGTCGGCTCGTCCATGATCAGCACGCGCGTGTCCAGACTCAGCGCCTTGGCGATCTCGACCATCTGGAGGCGGGCGATGCCGAGTTCACGCACGCGTGCGCGGGGCGAGACGTTGACGCCCACGCGCGCGAGGAGGACCTCGGCGTCGGCCTCCATCCTCTTCCGGTCGATCATGCCGAAGCGGCGCGGCTGGCGGCCCAGGAAGATGTTCTCGGCGACCGTGAGGTCGGGCACGAGGTTGAACTCCTGGTAGATGGTGGCGATCCCGAGGCGCTCGGAGTCCTGCGCGCCATGGATGCGCACCTCCTTGCCACCGGCCAGGATCCGCCCGCCGTCCGGGGTGTAGGCGCCGGAGAGCATCTTGATGAGGGTGCTCTTGCCCGCGCCGTTCTCACCGAGGAGCACGTGCACCTCGCCGCGGCGCAGATCGAAGTCGACGCCGTCCAGCGCGACCACGCCGGGGAAGGTCTTCCTGATGCCCTCGATGCGCAGCAACTCGTCCTGGTTGCTCACGACTGGCTCCTGTTCTGTGCGGGTGCCGACTCGGGGGAAGCCGGCTGCTCGCCGCACGAGCGGCGTACGACGAGACGGGCGGGGAGGGTGACGGACTGCGGGGGCCGTCCCTCGATGCGGTCGACGAGCGCGCGCACGGCGGCGCGGCCCAGCTCGCCCGTGGGCTGGGCGACCGCGGTGATCGGGGGATCGGTGTGTACGAACCACGGGATGTCGTCGAACGCGGCGAGCGCGATGTCCTGCGGAACCCGCAGCCCACGCGCGCGTACGGCGTCCAGGGCGCCGAGCGCCATCAGGTTGTCGGCCGCGAACACGACCTCGGGCGGCTCGGGCAGATCGAGGAAGCCCTCGGTGACCCGGCGCCCGCTCTCGGCCTGGAAGTCGCCCTGCCCTATGTAGGCGTCGGGGAGTTCGAGACCGTGGGCCTGGAGTGCCTCCCGGAAGGCCTGCACCCGCTCGCGACCGGTGGTGGTGGCGGCGGGCCCCGCGATGATGGCGAGCCGCCGGTGTCCGAGCGCGTGCAGATGCGCGACGAGATCACGCACGGCGTCCCGCCCGTCGGACCGTACGACGGGCACCTCGACGCCGGGGATCCACCGGTCCACGAAGACCATCGGTGTCCCCCCGCGCGCGGCGTCCAGCATCAGCGGGGAGCCGCCGTCGGTGGGGGAGACGAGGAGGCCGTCGATACGGCGGTCCAGCAGGGTCCGTACGTGGTGGTCCTGGAGGTCGGGCCGCTCGTCGGCGTTGCCGATGATGACGCTGTACCCCAGCGCGCGGGCCTCCTCCTCGACGGAGCGGGCCAGCTCGGTGAAGTACGGGTTCATCACGTCGCTGATGACCAGGCCGAGGGTGCGGGTCTGGTCGGTGCGCAGCGAACGGGCGACGGCGTTCGGGCGGTAGCCCAGCGCCTCGACGGCGGCCAGCACACGGGTGCGTGCGTCCTCGCTGACCGACGGATGGTCGTTCAGGACGCGTGACACCGTGGCGACGGAGACCCCCGCCTCGGCAGCGACGTCCTTGATGCTCGCCATCGCCGCTCCACCTCCTCGTGGAATCGATTACATCGACGTACGCAGAGGATTGGAATCGATTACACACGGGTTAATCAAGCCCCTACCGGCATCCCGAGATCCGATCGTGATGAACGGCGCTCAGATGTGCGGCGGCCGCGGGGGTGCCCCACCCTGGAGGTACGGACTGATCTCACCGAGGCCCTCGCGAGGGCCGGAGACGGAGGAGTCATGACGTCGGCGACACGGAACGACGTCCCCGTGGCCATCGAAGGCAACGGGGTCGAACTGCGCACGATGCCCATCGGCGGCGGCATGTCCGTCGGCTACATCCACCTCCCCCAGGGCGCGGACATGGGCCCCGCCTTCAAGGGCCTGACCGACGACGCCTGCCAGTGCCCCCACTGGGGCTACCTCCTCAAGGGAAAGCTCCGGATGCGCACGGCCACGGGCTCGGAGACCTACGAGGCGGGCCAGGCGTACTACTGGGCCCCCGGCCACGTCCCGGAGGCGCTGGAGGACTGCGACTTCGTGGAGTTCTCCCCGACGGAGGACTTCGAACCGGTGATCACCCACGTGCAGTCCCAGTCGGCCTGACCGCTGACGCCCCCACTGTCACAGGCCCCCGGTACCGTCGGATCATGGCTCAGGGGCTCGCCGTACTCGAAGGCGTACTGGAACGGATCACGTACGCCAACGAGGAGAACGGCTACACGGTCGCCCGTGTCGACACGGGCAGGGGCGGCGGCGACCTCCTCACCGTCGTCGGCGCGCTGCTCGGCGCCCAGGTCGGTGAGTCCCTGCGGATGGAGGGGCGTTGGGGCTCGCATCCGCAGTACGGCAAGCAGTTCACCGTGGAAAACTACACGACCGTCCTGCCGGCCACCGTCCAGGGCATCCGGCGCTACCTCGGCTCGGGTCTCGTCAAGGGCATCGGGCCCGTCTTCGCCGACCGCATCACCCAGCACTTCGGCCTGGACACCCTCCAGATCATCGAGGAGGAGCCCAAGCGGCTCATCGAGGTCCCCGGGCTCGGCCCGAAGCGGACCAAGAAGATCGCCGACGCCTGGGAGGAACAGAAGGCGATCAAGGAAGTGATGCTCTTCCTCCAGACCGTGGAGGTCTCCACGTCCATCGCCGTGCGGATCTACAAGAAGTACGGCGACGCCTCCATCTCCGTCGTCAAGAACCAGCCCTACCGCCTCGCCTCCGACGTCTGGGGCATCGGCTTCCTCACCGCCGACAAGATCGCCCAGTCCGTCGGCATCCCGCACGACAGCCCGGAGCGCGTCAAGGCGGGCCTGCAGTACGCCCTTTCGCAAGCCACCGACCAGGGCAACTGCTACCTCCCCGAGGAGAGGCTGATCGCCGACGCGGTCAAGCTCCTCCAGGTCGACACCGGTCTCGTCATCGAGTGCCTCGCCGAACTGGCCCAGCCGGACGAGGACTCCGGCGAACCCGGTGTCGTACGGGAGAAGGTGCCCGGCGAGCACGGGGAACCCGTCACCGCGATCTACCTTGTCCCCTTCCACCGGGCCGAACTCTCCCTCTCCGCCCAGCTGCTGCGCCTCCTGCGCACCGACGAGGACCGCATGCCGGGCTTCCACGACGTGGCCTGGGACAAGGCGCTCGGCTGGCTGAAGGGCCGTACGGGCGCCGATCTCGCCGCCGAGCAGGAGGCCGCCGTCAAGCTCGCGCTCACCAAGAAGGTCGCCGTCCTCACCGGCGGCCCCGGCTGCGGCAAGTCCTTCACGGTCCGCTCGATCGTGGAGCTGGCCCGCGCCAGGAAGGCCAGGGTCGTCCTCGCCGCCCCCACGGGGCGTGCCGCCAAGCGCCTCGCCGAACTCACCGGCGCCGAGGCCTCCACCGTCCACCGCCTCCTGGAGCTGAAGCCGGGCGGGGACGCGGCGTTCGACAAGGACCGTCCCCTCCCGGCGGACCTGGTGGTGGTGGACGAGGCCTCGATGCTGGACCTGCTGCTCGCCAACAAGCTCGTGAAGGCGGTGCCCCCGGGCGCGCACCTTCTCTTCGTCGGGGACGTCGACCAACTCCCCAGCGTCGGAGCGGGGGAGGTCCTGCGCGACCTGCTCGCCGACGGCAGCCCCATCCCCGCCGTCCGTCTCACGCGCGTGTTCCGTCAGGCCCAGCAGTCCGGTGTGGTCACCAACGCCCACCGGATCAACTCCGGGCAGCACCCCGTCACCGACGGCATGAAGGACTTCTTCCTCTTCGTCGAGGACGACACGGAGGAGGCGGGCCGGCTCACGGTCGACGTGGCGGCCCGGCGAATTCCGGCCAAGTTCGGACTCGACCCGCGCCGCGACGTCCAGGTCCTCGCCCCCATGCACCGGGGCCCCGCCGGCGCCGGAAACCTCAACGGCCTGTTGCAGCAGGCCATCACGCCCGGACGCCCCGACGTCCCGGAGAAGCGGTTCGGCGGAAGGGTGTTCCGCGTCGGCGACAAGGTCACCCAGATTCGCAACAATTACGAGAAGGGCAAGAACGGTGTCTTCAACGGCACCGTGGGCGTCGTCACCTCACTCGACCCGGTCGACCAGCGCCTCACGGTGCTGACGGACGAGGACGAGGAGGTTCCGTACGAGTTCGATGAACTGGACGAACTGGCCCATGCGTACGCGGTGACCATTCACCGTTCCCAGGGCAGTGAATATCCCGCCGTGGTGATCCCCGTCACCACGGGAGCATGGATGATGCTTCAACGGAATCTGCTCTACACGGCGGTCACCCGGGCCAAGAAGCTGGTCGTCCTCGTCGGTTCGCGCAAGGCGATCGGTCAGGCGGTACGCACGGTGTCGGCGGGACGGCGCTGTACGGCCCTCGACTTCCGCCTCTCACCGGGCCCCCTCCGGGAGTGAGGTGGGACGCCGGGTCATGCATCGCGAAAAATGATCGATCAAATGAGTCATGAAGGTCACAGAGCTCTTCCGGAACCGGGCGAGGAGGGGCAGGATGGGCAAGCTGGCGGCACTGAGTGCCGCCAATTAGCCCAATGGCCGACCCCGAGTGCACTCTCCTGCGCCAAATGGGGGATGGTAGAGACAGTCAGGGCAACCTCGAAGATGAGGCACAACGTCGGGTGAGGGAAGACGTGAGCGACAACTCTGTAGTACTGCGGTACGGCGACGGCGAGTACACCTACCCGGTGATCGACAGCACCGTCGGCGACAAGGGCTTCGACATCGGCAAGCTCCGCGCCCAGACCGGTCTGGTGACACTGGACAGTGGCTACGGGAACACCGCGGCCTATAAATCCGCCGTCACCTACCTCGACGGCGAGGCGGGCATCCTCCGCTACCGCGGCTACCCGATCGAGCAGCTGGCCGAGCGCTCCACCTTCCTGGAGGTCGCCTACCTGCTGATCAACGGCGAGCTGCCGACCGTCGACGAGCTCACCTCGTTCAAGAACGAGATCACGCAGCACACCCTGCTGCACGAGGACGTCAAGAACTTCTACCGTGGCTTCCCGCGCGACGCCCACCCGATGGCGATGCTGTCCTCGGTCGTCTCCGCGCTGTCCACCTTTTACCAGGACAGCCACAACCCCTTCGACGAGAACCAGCGCAACCTCTCGACGATCCGCCTTCTCGCCAAGCTTCCGACGATCGCGGCGTACGCGTACAAGAAGTCGATCGGTCACCCGTTCGTCTACCCGCGCAACGACCTCGGTTACGTCGAGAACTTCCTGCGGATGACCTTCTCGGTCCCGGCGCAGGAGTACGAGCTCGACCCGGTCGTCGTCTCGGCCCTGGACAAGCTCCTCATCCTGCACGCCGACCACGAGCAGAACTGTTCGACGTCGACGGTCCGCCTGGTCGGTTCCTCGCAGGCGAACATGTTCGCGTCGATCTCCGCCGGCATCTCCGCCCTGTGGGGCCCGCTGCACGGTGGCGCCAACCAGTCCGTCCTGGAGATGCTCGAGGGCATCCAGGCGTCCGGCGGCGATGTCGACTCCTTCATCCGCAAGGTGAAGAACAAGGAGGACGGCGTCCGCCTGATGGGCTTCGGCCACCGGGTGTACAAGAACTTCGACCCGCGCGCCAAGATCATCAAGGCCGCGGCCCACGACGTTCTCTCGGCGCTGGGCAAGTCCGACGAGCTGCTGGACATCGCCCTGAAGCTGGAGGAGCACGCGCTCTCCGACGACTACTTCGTCTCGCGCAGCCTCTACCCGAACGTCGACTTCTACACCGGCCTCATCTACCGCGCCATGGGCTTCCCGACCGAGATGTTCACGGTCCTCTTCGCCCTCGGCCGCCTCCCGGGCTGGATCGCCCAGTGGCACGAAATGATCAAGGAGCCCGGCTCCCGCATCGGCCGCCCCCGCCAGATCTACACCGGCGTCGTCGAGCGCGACTTCGTCCCGGTCGAGGAGCGCTGACACCTGCCGGTGGGGGGCGCTGCTTCGGTGGGCGCCCCGTCGCTGGAGGCGTATCCGTCGGCTTGCAGTCGCGGTCCTGGGCCCGTTGGCATGCAGGGCCGGATGGCTGCGGCCGGGGGTCCGGGGGGTGCCCCCGGGTAGACGCTGCCGCGGGCGTCGTCGGGCGTGGCTTCGTCCCTGTCGAGGAGCGCTGACACCTGCCGGTGGGGGCGCCGCTTCGGTGAGCGCCCCCGTCGGTGGAGGCGCATCCCCGATAGGGGTGGTGCCCCGCTGTGTTGAGGCGTGATGTCGCAGGGCCCCGTACACCTGAGGGTGTGCGGGGCCTTCGTGTGTCCGGTGGCCGGGGGTGGGCGCACATAGGAGAAGGCGCCCCAGCGCCAGTCCCCCCACGGGCCGACGACCAGGGCGCCTTCCCATGTCCCGGTGCGGATTCCCCCCACGGGATCCGGCCGGGCGTCTGAGAGACCAGCGCCTGAATTCGCTGTCTTTCGGTATTGCCTGGTACTGCCGTTGAGCAGAACGAGCAAAACTCGCCGTACTACTCCTGTGTGCGATCTGCCGGGACAGCGCACGGTCGGGAGGGCCGCTCAAAGCTTCCCGAAGTGCGTGCCCCGGCAACGCATCTCTGAGGAAGTCCCCCAAGACATCCCCAGATGCCAGAACGCGCCCCCCAAGACGCGGCCTGACATCGTCAACTTAGACCTTCGAACCCCTTCGATGGTTACCTTCACATCACTGTGATCTGCGTCTCTTGCATTTGTCCGTTAGGTGCGCAAGAGGGCCGATACGTCGATCGAGGCCCCAGCGTAAGGATGATGCGCGAGCCTTGTGAAGAGCTTATGTGAGTGTCGCGCCGGACTCCAGAGGGACCCCTCAACGGAATGCGCGCAGACGCAGGCTGTTCGTCACCACGAAGACCGAGGAGAAGGCCATGGCGGCCCCCGCGATCATCGGGTTCAGAAGCCCCGCGGCGGCCAGCGGCAGCGCCGCCACGTTGTAACCGAACGCCCACACGAGATTGCCCTTGATCGTGGCCAGCGTCCGCCGCGACAGCCTGATCGCGTCGACGGCCACCCGAAGATCCCCGCGCACCAGCGTCAGATCACTCGCCTCGATCGCCGCGTCCGTCCCCGTCCCCATGGCGAGCCCCAGGTCCGCGGTGGCGAGCGCGGCCGCGTCGTTGACCCCGTCCCCGACCATGGCCACGACCCGCCCCTCGGCCCGCAACCGCCGTACGACGTCGACCTTGTCCTCGGGCAGCACCTCGGCGACGACCCGCTCGATCCCGACCTGCGCGGCCACCGCCTCCGCCACCGCCCGGTTGTCCCCGGTCAGCAGCACCGGCGTCAGCCCCAGCGCCCGCAGCTCCCGCACCGCCTCGGCACTGGTCTCCTTCACCGCGTCCGCGACGGCCACGACACCCCGTGCCACCCCGTCCCAGCCGACCACCACGGCCGTACGTCCGCCGCTCTCGGCCTCTTTCTTGATCCGGGCCAACTCCTGCGGCAGGACGTCGTAGAGGCGCCCCACGGCCACGTCACGGCCCTCCACGCGCCCACGCACGCCCCGCCCGAGCACGTTCTCGAACCCCTCGACCTCCGGAAGCGGCCCGACCCGCTCCTCGGCACCGGCCGCGACCGCCCGGGCGACGGGGTGCTCGGAGGCGTGCTCCAGGGCGCCCGCGAGCCGCAGCACCTGCTTCTCGTCGGTGCCCTCGACGGCGTGGACCTCCTGGAGGGTCATGCGTCCGGTGGTCACCGTGCCGGTCTTGTCGAGTACGACGGTGTCGACCCGGCGCGTGGACTCCAGCACCTCGGGCCCCTTGATGAGGATGCCCAGCTGCGCCCCGCGCCCCGTCCCGACCATCAGCGCGGTCGGCGTGGCCAGTCCCAGCGCGCACGGACAGGCGATGATCAGCACGGCGACGGCCGCGGTGAACGCGGCGACCGTGTCCCCGGTGAGGCCCAGCCAGACCCCGAAGGTGGCGACGGCGATCAGGATGACGGCCGGCACGAACACGGCGGAGATCCGGTCGGCGAGCCGCTGCACCTCGGCCTTGCCGTTCTGCGCCTCCTCGACGAGCTTCGCCATCCGCGCGAGCCGGGTGTCGGCGCCCACGCGCGTGGCGGCCACGACGAGCCGCCCGCCGACGTTCACGGTCGCGCCCGCGACGGCGGACCCCACCGCCACGTCCACCGGCACCGACTCCCCGGTCAGCATCGACGCGTCCACCGCGGAGGCGCCCTCGACGACGGTGCCGTCGGTGGCGACCTTCTCCCCGGGCCGTACGACGAACCGGTCCCCGACCGCCAGCCGGCCCACCGGGATCCGCACCTCGCGCCCGTCCCGCAGCACGGCCACGTCCTTGGCGCCCAGCTCCATCAGCGCCCGCAGCGCCGCCCCCGCGCGCCGCTTGGAACGGGCCTCCAGATAGCGCCCGAGCAGAATGAACACGGTGACCCCGGCGGCCACTTCGAGATAGATGGTCGAGGCGCCCTGCGCGCGGGAGACGGTGAACGCGAACTCGTCCTTCATGCCCGCCATGCCCGCGTCCCCGAGGAACAGCGCCCACAGCGACCAGCCGAACGCGGCCAGCGTGCCCAGTGAGACCAGCGTGTCCATGGTGGCCGCGGCGTGCCGCGCGTTCGTCCAGGCGGCCTTGTGGAAGGGCAGCCCGCCCCAGACGACGACGGGGGAGGCGAGGGTGAGCGCGAGCCACTGCCAATTGTCGAACTGGAGAGCCGGGACCATCGAGAGCAGCACCACGGGGACGGCGAGCACGGCGGCGACGGCGAGACGCTGTCGTAGCGACGTCAATTCCGGGTCCTCGTCCGCCGCCGTTTCCTCCCGGGGCGGCGTCGGCTCCTGTGCCGTGTACCCGGTCTTCACCACCGTGGCGATCAGATCGGCGACTCCGACGCCCTGGGCGAAGGTGACCTTCGCCTTCTCGGTGGCGTAGTTCACCGTGGCGGTGACCCCGTCCATCCGGTTGAGCTTCTTCTCCACACGAGCCGCGCAGGAGGCACAGGTCATCCCGCCGATGAGGAGCTCGACTTCGGAGGTGGTCGGCGTTATCGGGGTCTCGGTGGCGGTCATGGCGTACTCCAGGAAACGGGCCGGGCCGTGCGGGACCAGTCTCAACCGGTCGGCACGGCCCGTGGTGAGGGGGGGTGGGGTCAGACCTTGCCGACGAGCTCGAACCCTGCCTCGTCCACAGCCGCGCGCACCGCCTCCTCGTCGAGCGGGGCCTGCGACACGACCGTGACCTCGCCGGTCGACGCGACGGCCTTCACCGAGGTCACCCCCGCGATCTCGGAGAGCTCGCCGGACACGGAACCCTCGCAGTGTCCACAGCTCATCCCGCTCACCTTGTAGACGGTGGTGACGGAACCCTGGGTGTCGGTCTGGGCGCTCATGTCGTTCTCCTCGTCGAGGGATGTGGGCCGATACCCACACTATACCCCTAGGGGGTATTTCTCAAAGAAGCACGGCACCTGGGCGAACACCTCCCTGTCCGGACGGGTGCTCGTCGGCCGCGTCACCAACCACAGTGCGACGCCGTGTGTCGAGTCCCACAGGGCGTGCAGCAGCGAGACGCCGACGAACGTGCCGATCACGGGCCCGGTGAAGGGGGAACGCCCGTCCGGCCGGCGGTACGACAGCAACACGCCGCCGGCGATCTGCACTCGCGGTTCGGTTCGGTGATGCTGGCGGTCGGCGCTGTGGGGGAGTGCGGGCCGGTCATCGCCATGGCGCTGCTGCTGAGCGGGCGGTCGCCGGGGCAGTCGGCGGCAGTGCTCGCGGTGTTCGCGCCGCTGACGGCCGGCGCGGTGTGGTGGGCGCTGCGGCCGCGTCCGCCCTGGTTCTCCCGGGTCGTCGCCAAAACCCTGCACAGCAGCGGCCCGGTTCGCCGTATGCCTGGTGCTGCACGGGGCGGCGCCGAGAGTGCCGGGCCCGTGCTCGAGAAGGTCGAGGCGATGGGGTTCGGCTTCCTGGCGCCGGTGTTCTTCGTGGTCACCGGCATCGAGTTCGACCTGGCCGCCCTGCTGTCCGGCGGCCGCGGGCTGCTGCTCCTGCCGGTCTTCCTGCTGCTGTTCGTCGCCGTCCGCGGTCTTCCGGTGTACGTCCTGGCGCCACGCGATCTTCCGCAACGCGGCCGACGCGCCTGACCCTTTTCGCCTCCACCGCGCTGATGGGGCTGCGGCTGCGGGGGGAGCGGGTGGGGTCGAAGGAGGCGGTCAGGGGGTCGGAGTCGTGGTGAGTCCGTCCGGCAGGCCGAGCCCGGCTCCCACGAGCGGGTCGAGATAGCGGACCAGGGCGTTCTTCAACTCCTGGACGTACGCGTCGCGTTCGGCGCCCTCGTGGGCCAGGACGAGCTCCAGGCCGGCCATGTACATCCCCAGCCCCATGTGCGCGACACGGGCGATCGCGGCCTGGGGCGCCTCGGGCATGAACGAGCGGAGCAGGTTCTCGATGCGGGCGACGAGGGTCGTGTGCAGGGCGTCGTGCTGCTCGGCGATTCGGCCGGGGATGTCGGGGCCGTGCATCAGCGCGAAGAACACCGGGTGCTGGCAGTTGAAGTCGATGAACCGGTCGACGATGGTGCCCACCGCCTGCTCCAGCGGGGTCGTCGGGTCGACGGGCGCGAGCGCCTCGCCGTAGGTCTCCCGCATCTCGTGCATGAGCCGGCCGCCGAGCTCGACGGCGATCGCTTCCTTGTTCGGGAAGAACTGGTAGAGCGTCCCCGGTGAGACGCCCGCCTCCCGGGCGATGGCGTTGGTGCTCGCGGCCGTGTAGCCGGTCGTGCAGAAGACGGAGGCCGCGGCTTCGAGCAGCTGTGCGATACGGCGTTCGCCGCGGGCCTGGCGGCGGCGCGGCTGGTCCTTCTCCTCGTTCGCGGGCACGCGTTATCCCCAACTCTCCGAACAGGATTGACAACACGAGCGGTCGCTCGCATTCTGGAGAAACGCGAGCGAGCTCTCGTGTTTGCCAGTCTATGGCAAGGCAACGGCAGATCCATGCTGCCTGGTGAAGGGGACACCGCACGATGACCGAAGCCGACAAGCCGCCGCGCACCGGGGGCTGGACCAAACTCGTGACCGCCCGACCGCGGTTGTCGCTGCTCGCGGCCCTGGTGCTCACCGTGCTCGCCGTGCTGGCCGGAAGCGGGGTCGCCGACCGTATGGGCGCGGGCGGCTGGGAGGACCCGGACGCCGAGTCCACGTACGCGACCAAGGCGCTCGAGCGCGAGTTCCCGGACTCCCAGCCCAATCTCCTGCTCCTGGTCGACGCGGGGAGCGCCTCGGTGGACGACCCGGCGGTCACGGCCGAGGCCGAGCGCCTGACGGAGCGCCTGTCGGGCGAGCAGGGCGTGACAGGCGTCGGCTCCTACTGGGCCACCGGCGCCCCGGCCCTGCGCGCGGAGGACGGACACGAGGCACTGATCGCCGCCCGCATCACGGGCGACGAGAAGGAGATGGGCAAGACCCTGGACCGCCTCGCGCCCTCCTTCCGCGGTGCGCACGGCCCCGTGGAGGTGACGATCGGCGGCCCGGTCGCCGTGCGGCACGAGATGCAGACGATCATCCAGGAGGACCTCACCCGGGCCGAGCTGATCGCCCTGCCGGTGACGCTCGTCCTGCTGGTGATGGTCTTCGGCAGCGCGGTCGCCGCCCTGCTGCCCCTCGGCATCGGCATCGTGGCGATCCTGGGCACCAACGCCGTGCTGCGCGGCCTGACCGAGTTCACCGACGTCTCGGTCTTCGCGATGAACCTCACCACGGCCCTCGGCCTCGGCCTGGCCATCGACTACGCCCTGTTCATCGTCCGCCGCTTCCGCGAGGAACTGTCCGCCGGCGCCGACCCGTCGACCGCGGTCGGCACCACCCTGCGCACGGCCGGCCGCACGGTCCTCTTCTCGGCCCTCACGGTCGCGGTCTCCCTGGCGGCGATGCTGCTCTTCCCGCAGTACTTCCTGCGCTCCTTCGCCTATGCCGGCATCGCGGTCGTCCTGCTGGCCGCGGCGGCCGCACTGATCCTGCTTCCGGCGGCGCTGGTCCTGCTGGGAGAGCGGGTCGACTCCTGGGACCTGCGGCGCCTGTTCCGCCGCGAGCGGCCCGCCCGGGAAGGCGCGGCCTGGGCGCGCACGGCGACGCTCGTGATGCGCCGGGCCCCCTTCTTCGCGCTCGGCACCACCGCGGTCCTCGTCCTGCTCGGACTCCCCTTCCTGGGGGTGCGGTTCGGCACTGCCGACGACCGCCAGCTGCCCTCGACCGCCGAGTCCCATGTCGTGCAGCAGCACATCAGGGACGGCTTCCCGGGCAGCCCCGGCGGCGGTCTGGAAGTCCTGGCGGAGGGCCGGGCGAGCGAAGCCCAGTACGCCGCGTACAAGGAGCGGATCGCCGAACTCCCCGAGGTGCTGAGGGTCGACGGCCCCCTGGTGCACGGCGAGTCGGCGTACTTCACGGTCCAGCCGAAGGGTGAGGCGGTCGACGACGCGGCTCAGCGTCTCGTGGGCGAACTGCGCTCCACGGACGCCCCCTTCGACACCAGCGTGACCGGGACCGCGGCCGTCCTGGTCGACTCCAAGGACGCGATCGCCGAGCAACTGCCCTGGGCGCTCGCCTTCATAGTGATCGTCACCCTGCTCCTGGTCTTCCTCCTCACCGGCAGCGTGCTGATACCGATCCAGGCGGTGGTGCTCAACGCGCTCAGTCTGACGGCCATGTTCGGCGCGGTGGTCTGGGTCTTCCAGGACGGTCACCTCTCCGGCCCGCTGGGCTTCACCAGCCCCGGCTCGATCGAGACGACCCTCCCGGTCCTGATGTTCTGCGTGGCCTTCGGCCTCTCCATGGACTACGGCGTCTTCCTCCTGTCCCGCATCAAGGAGGAGTACGACACGACAGGCGACCACACCGAGGCGGTCCGCCACGGCCTCCAGCGCACGGGCGGCCTGATCACGGCGGCGGCGGTGATCCTGGCGGTGGTCATGGTCGCGATCGGCACGTCGCGGGTGACGAACACCAAGATGCTGGGCCTGGGCATCGCCCTGGCGGTCGTGATGGACGCGATGATCGTACGGAGCCTGCTGGTCCCGGCGGTGATGAGACTGACGGGACGGGCGACATGGTGGGCGCCGGGACCGCTGCGGAGGTTCCACGAACGGTTCGGCTTGAGCGAAGGGGGCGAGAACCCACCCAGGGGCGCGGGGAACGGCGCGACCAGCCACGATGTACCCGCAGACGAAAACGGCGAGGGGATGGCAGATGCGAGCGGTGGTATTCGAGCAATACGGTGACCCGGCAGAGGTACGCGAGGTCCCCGACCCCGCACCTCCCACGCACGGAGTCGTCGTACGCGTAGAAGCCACCGGCCTCTGCCGAAGCGACTGGCACGGCTGGCAGGGCCACGACCCGGACATCACCCTCCCCCACGTACCCGGCCACGAACTCGCCGGTGTCGTGGAAGCAGTCGGCACCGCCGTCACCGCCTGGCGCCCCGGCGAGAGAGTGACCGTCCCCTTCGTCTGCGCCTGCGGCACCTGCGCGACCTGCGCCGCCGGCGACCACCAGATCTGCCCGCACCAGACCCAGCCGGGCTTCACCCACTGGGGTTCGTTCGCCCAGTACGTGGCCCTGGACCACGCCGACGTGAACCTCGTGGCGGTCCCCGACGACCTCTCCTACGCCACCGCCGCAGGGCTCGGCTGCCGTTTCGCCACGGCGTTCCGCGCGGTCGTGCAACAGGGACGGGTCGCCGCGGGGGAGTGGGTCGCGGTGCACGGCTGTGGCGGGGTGGGCCTGTCGGCGGTGATGATCGCGGCGGCGTCGGGGGCGAGGGTGGTGGCGGTGGACGTGTCCCCGCAGGCGCTCGACCTGGCACGGAAGTTCGGCGCGGCGGAGTGCGTGGACGCGTCGAAGGCCGGGGACACGGGGGCGGCGGTCCGCGAGCTGACCGGCGGCGGCGCCCATCTGTCGCTGGACGCCCTGGGCTCGCCCGTCACCTGCGCGGCCTCGGTCGACTCGCTGCGCCGCCGGGGCCGGCACGTCCAGGTCGGCCTGCTCCCCTCACCCACCGGCACGACCCCGGTTCCGATGGCCCGCGTGATCGCCCTGGAGCTCGAACTCCTGGGCAGCCACGGCATGGCCGCGCACACCTACCCGCCGATGCTGGAGCTCGTCCGGGCGGGCGTGCTGCGGCCCGATCTGCTGGTGACGTCCTCGATCGACCTGGACGCGACCCCCGCCGCGCTGGCCGCGATGGGCACGGCACCGGGGGCGGGGGTGACGGTCATCGAGCCGTGGCGGTGAGGGCGACCCAGTCGCGGTCGAGGATGCCCATGACGACTTCGTCGACCCATGCGCCGTGCTTGAACTCGGTCTCCCGCCGGAGGCCCTCCCGTACGAACCCGGCCTTCTCGTACACGCGCAGGGCCCGGTGGTTGAAGGCGTATGCCTCCAATTGGATCCGGTGCAGGCCGAGTCGCTCGAAGCCGTACCCGACGATGAGCCGCGTCGCCTCCGTGCCGATGCCCCGGCCGCGTCCCCGCGGGCCGATGAGCGTGCGGAAGGTGCAGCTGCGGGCCTCGGGGTCCCACTCGTAGAGCACGACCTCGCCGACGAGTTCACCGGTGGCGTGGTCGGTGACGGCGAGGTCGAGGCGGTCCGGCTGAGCGCTGCGGGAGCCGTACCAGTCCCGCAGCCGCTCCGGGGTGATCTCGGCGGGCGGGTCGCCCGTGAAGTGGGTGACCTCCGCGTCGCCGATGATCTCCCACATGCCCTCCGCGTCCGCCTCCGTGAACGGACGCAGCACGGTCTTCCCGCCGGTGAGGACAGGTTTGACAGAGAAGTCGCTCATGGGGCGACTGTGTCAGAGACGACCTTCTCGAGGCCCGCGGTTTTCGTGGCCACCGGCACACGAAAAGGGGTGCCCGCGAGCCGTACGCAGGCACCCTTCGACACGACGGGAGGTGTCTCAGTCCTCTCTGCGCCCACGGTTGCCCGGGCGCGCGGCGACCCATTTCCGGACGGTGTCCGCGTACCAGAACGGCTTGCCGCCCTCGACATGGTCGGGCGGCGGGAGCAGCCCGTGCTTGCGGTACGACCGCACGGTGTCCGGCTGCACCCGGATGTGCGCCGCGATCTCCTTGTACGACCAGAGCCTTCGGTCGGTCATGAGTGGCACCTCCTCGCGCGCACCGCGGCGCCGGCCGGGAACGGCCGTCGGGGGTACCGGGCGCTGCGCTGGCGATCACAAAGCCTGTGCCCGGTGAACGACGTTGAGTGACCGCAAGTCAGGGCCTGTGTACCGCGTGTGACGCAAGACCCGCGTACACGCGACATGTGTGACACGAAGGGGGCGTTTGTGACGTGAGTGCAGCAAAGGCGTACGCGGGCCTATGGGCGGGGCGCGTTGACATCGGCACGCGGACCGCTCCTCACGGCGTGCGGTCGGAGGCGGATGCCCAGGACGGGCCGGACCCGCTGCGCCGGGCCCGGCCCGCCGGCTCCCCCGTCCCCCCGTGGCCGGAGCGGCTCAGCACCGGAGGTCACAGACTGCATTCAGCCAACACCGCCGGTCTTGGAAAAATCCGCACCGCCACCCGGCGTGAGCACCAGACTCGTCGCCTCGCCCGTCATCCGGTCACCGTCGGGCACCCCGCCCGGCCCGCGTCGCGCCAGCGTGAACTCCCGCGGTGTGCACCCGGTCATCGCCTTGAACTCACCGCTGAGATGGGCCTGGTCGTAGTACCCGCACACCGCCGCGGTCTCCGCCTGCCCCCGCCCCGCCGCCAGCAGCCGCCGAGCCCGCTGCAACCGCAGCACCCGGGCCGCCGCCTTGGGCCCGAGCCCGATCTGCTCCCGGAACCGGCTCTCCAGCTGCCGCACGCTCCACCCGACCTCCTCGGCAAGCCGCGGCACCGGCATCGCACCCCCGCTCCGCACCAACTCCGCCCACGCCCGCACGACTCGGTCCGAGCAGGGCGTACCTGCCGCGAACCACCGCGCGAACACCTCGTCCAGCAGCCCGAACCGCGACTCCCACGTCGGCAACGCGGCCAACGCGGAAGCGAGTTCACCGACCCGGTCGGGCAAGGCATGCGGCAACTCGTCCGGATCGACGGTCCGATTGGCGAGTTCGTGCTGCGGCGTCCCGAAGAGAGTGAAGGCCGCCCAGGGCGCCAACAGCACCTCGATGCCGGAGAGCCGTCCGTCGTGCTCTCCGACGGCAGGGGTCGTCGTGGGCCCGCAGAACACGGACACGAGGGTGTCAGGGGCACGTCCCGCCCGGGAGATCCGTACGGGCTCCTCGAACCCGAGCAGCAGCGTGGCCGCCCCGATGGGCGCCTCCAGCCGCCGCCGGGGCCCCTTCATGGCGACCCGGACCCCGCGATAGCTGATGATCGCGGGCCGCACCCGAGGATGAGGCGCGGCAACGGCGAACTCCCAGGTCCCAGAGGGTCCATATCCGTTCAGGACACGCGCGGCACGACTCATCGCCCCATGCTGCAACACTCCCGGGGGCGCGGGGAACTGCGCGACAGGCCGCGAATCACCCGCACTCGCCCACGCACGGCACCCGGCACCCCCTCAGGCGCCCGTCACGCCCCGCAACTCCGAAGAAACGCACGAGTCCGCTGAGCGATGGGCAACGGCTTGTCCGGCTCGCAGGGGTACATGTCCTGCTCGACGATCGCGAACAGATCCACATCCAGCTTTCCCGCAGCCTCCAGGACCGGCCCCAGCGCAGGCACACCGGTCGGCGGCTCGCACATCACACCCTGCGCCACCGCGGGCCCGAACGGCGTCCCCTTGGCCCGCACGTCCGCGAGGATCTCCGGATCCACCTGCTTGAGATGCAGATACCCGATCCGTGACCCGTACGTCTCGATCAGCTTGACACTGTCCCCGCCGCAGTACGCGTAGTGCCCCGTGTCCAGGCACAGCGACACGAGCGAGGAGTCGGTCCCGTCCAGGAAGCGGACGACATTCGACTCACTGTCGATGTGTGTGTCGGCGTGCGGATGGACGACGATCCGGAGCCCGTACTCCTCCCGCACCCGCTGCCCAAGACGCTCGGTCAACGAGGTGAGATTGCGCCACTGCTCCGGCGTCAGGGTGTCGGACTCCAGCACCTCACCGGTCTTGTCGTCCCGCCAGAAGGACGGAATGACCACGAGGTGCTTCGCTCCCATCGCCTGCGCCAGCACCGCGTTGTCCGCGACATGCGCCCAGGTCTTCTCCCACACGGCCTCGCCGTGATGCAGGCCGGTGAAGACGGTGCCGGCGGACACTTTCAGGCCCCGACGGTTCACCTCCTCGGTGAGGACCGCGGGATCGGTCGGCAGATACCCGTACGGGCCCAGCTCGATCCACTCGTAACCGGAGCCGGCGACCTCGTCGAGGAAGCGCTGCCAGGGGACCTGCTGGGGGTCGTCGGGGAACCACACACCCCAGGAGTCGGGAGCCGACCCGATCCGGATGCGCGACAGTGAGGGCTGAGGTGACAACGACGTCATGCCGGTCAGCTTCGGTTCGAGCAGTAAGCGCTGTCAAGGTCTCGTCCGAATGTCTGGACAAAACATTGACAGGGCGCGGGATCCGGGGCTAGAAATCCGGGGGAGAGCCGATACGAAGGGAACTCGATGGCGTACGACCTGATCACCATGGGGCGGATCGGAGTAGACATCTATCCGCTGCAGACGGGCGTCCCGCTGCCGGAGGTGGAGTCCTTCGGCAAGTTCCTCGGCGGCTCGGCCACGAATGTCGCGGTCGCCGCCGCCCGCCTGGGACGCCGCACCGCGGTGATCACACGCACCGGCGACGACCCCTTCGGTACCTATCTCCACCAGGCGCTGAAGGACTTCGGCGTCGACGACCGTTGGGTCACCCCGGTCCCGGGCCTGCCCACCCCGGTCGTCTTCTGCGAGATCTTCCCGCCGGACGACTTCCCGCTGTACTTCTACCGGGAGCCCAAGGCCCCGGACCTGGAGATCGACGCCCACGAGCTCGACCTCGACGCCATCCGGGACGCCCGTGTCTTCTGGGTCACCGGCACCGGCCTGAGCGAGGAGCCCAGCCGTACGGCGACGCTGGCGGCCCTCGCCCACCGTGCCAGGACGGGCCTCACGGTCTTCGACCTCGACTGGCGCCCCATGTTCTGGAAGGACCCCGCGCAGGCCCGCCCCTTCTACGAGGAGGCCCTGCGCCACACCACCGTCGCGGTCGGCAACCTCGACGAGGTGGAGGTCGCGACAGGCGTCCGCGAACCCCGCGCGGCGGCCCAGGAGCTGCTGGACGCCGGTGTCGAGCTCGCCGTGGTCAAGCAGGGCCCCAAGGGTGTCCTCGCCGTCAACAGCAAGGGCGAGGAAGCCGAGGTCCCGCCCCTGCCCGTCACCGTCCTCAACGGTCTCGGCGCCGGCGACGCCTTCGGCGGCTCGCTCTGCCACGGCCTCCTCGAAGGCTGGGACCTGGAGAAGATCATGCGGCACGCCAACGCGGCCGGGGCCATTGTCGCCTCCCGCCTGGAGTGCAGTTCGGCGATGCCCACACCCGACGAGGTCGAGGCCGCGATCAGCGCGGGGGCCGTCAAGTGACCGTCGACGTCTCCGAACTCGTCCGTCTGCGCACCCGCCACCCCGAGGCGATCGCGGAGGCCGCCGCCCGCCGGGTCCGCCGGCCGCTGCTCGGCGCGAACGACCGCCTGATGATCGTCGCCGCCGACCACCCGGCCCGCGGCGCCCTCGGCGTCGGCGACCGCAAGTTCGCCATGGCCAACCGCGCCGACCTGCTCGAACGCCTGGTCCTGGCGCTGTCCCGGCCCGGCGTCGACGGCGTCCTCGCCACCGCCGACATCCTCGACGACCTGCTGCTGCTCGGCGCCCTCGACGGCAAGGTCGTCATGGGCTCGATGAACCGCGGCGGCCTCCAGGGCGCCAGCTTCGAACTCGACGACCGCTTCACCGGCCATCGCGCCGAGGACATACAGCGGCTCGGCTTCGACGCCGGCAAGCTGCTGCTGCGGATCGACTACGCCGACGCGGGCTCCCTCACCACCATGGAGTCCACCGCCCGCGCGATCGACGACATGGCCGCACGGCGACTCCCGGTCTTCGTCGAGCCGTTCATCAGCAGCCGCACGGACGAGGGCAAGGTGCGCAACGACCTCTCCGCCGAAGCCGTCACCAAGTCCATCGCCATCGCCTCGGGCCTGGGCGGCAGTTCGGCCTACACCTGGCTGAAGGTCCCCGTCACCGACAACCCCGACGACATGGCCGAGGTCATGGCCACCTCCACGCTGCCCGCCGTCCTCCTGGGCGGCGAGGTGGGAGACGACCAGGACGGCGCGTACGAGAAGTGGCGCGGGGCGCTGCAACTCCCCACCGTCAGGGGTCTGGTGGTCGGCCGTTCGCTGCTCTACCCGGCGGACGGGGACGTGGCCGCCGCCGTGGACACCGCCGTAGGACTGCTGTGAGGGCCGCATGAGCATCGAGTTGTACGTTCCCGAGGGATCCTCGACCAACGCCCTGTACACCGTGGACATCGACCCCAAGCGGGCCGGCTGGACCTACTGCAGTCTGCGGATCGTCACGCTGGAGCCGGGTGGCACGCATACCTTCACCACCGGCGACAGCGAGTGGATCGTTCTTCCGCTGGAAGGCGGATGTACCGTACAAACAGAAGAAAACGAGTTCCAACTCCTGGGCAGGGAAAGCGTGTTCGCGTCGGTCTCCGACTTCGCGTACGTTCCCCGCGACGCCCGGGCAACGATCGCCTCCGGCGCGGGAGGCCGCTTCGCCCTGGCAGGAGCGAAGTGCGAGCGACGACTCCCCGCCCGCTACGGCCCCGCGCCGGAGGTCCCCACCGAAGAGCGCGGCAGCGGCAACCGGCTGCGCCACGTCCGCAACTTCGCCTCCGCCGACGCCTTCGACTGCGACAAGCTCATCGCCGTCGAGGTCATCACCCCCGGCGGCAACTGGTCCTCGTACCCGCCCCACAAGCACGACGAGAACCGGCCCGGCGAGGAAGCGGAGCTGGAGGAGATCTACTACTTCGAGATCGACGGCCCGAACGGTTTCGGCTATCAGCGCGTATCTCCCTCCCGTGAGGGCGGATCGGACGTCCTCACGGAGGTCCGCTCCGGCGACGCCGTCCTCGTCCCCGACGGATGGCACGGCCCGTCCATCGCCCAGCCCGACCACGACATGTACTACCTGAACGTCATGGCGGGACCGGGTCAGACGCGGGAGTGGCGGATCTGCTTCCACCCGGACCACACGGAGGGTTACCGATGACCTCAACGACGAGGCTCACGGTCGCGCAGGCACTCGTACGCTTCCTCGCCGCCCAGTACTCGGAGCGCGACGGCGTACGGCAGCGGCTGATCGGCGCCACCTGGGGCATCTTCGGCCACGGCAACGTGGCCGGACTCGGTCAGGCGCTCATCGAGTACGGCGACGACATGCCGTACCACCAGGGCCGCAACGAGCAGTCGATGGTCCACGCGGCCATCGGGTACGCCAGGCAGTCGAACCGTCTGTCCACCCACGCCGTCACCACCTCCATCGGCCCCGGCGCCACCAACCTGGTCACCGGCGCCGCGCTCGCCACGATCAACCACCTCCCGGTCCTGCTCCTGCCCGGCGACACCTTCGCCACCCGCGTCGCCGACCCGGTCCTCCAGCAGCTCGAGGTCCCGTACGCGGGAGACATCAGCGTCAACGACAGCCTGCGCCCGGTGTCGAGGTACTTCGACCGCGTCACACGCCCGGAGGCCCTGATCCCGGCGGCCCTCCAGGCGATGCGCGTCCTCACCGACCCGGTGGAGACGGGCGCGGTGACCCTCGCGCTCCCGCAGGACGTCCAGGCCGAGGCCTACGACTGGCCCGACGAGTTCTTCGCCGAGCGCACCTGGGTCGTACGCCGCCCGGGCGCGGACCCGACCGAACTCGCCGAGGCGGTACGGGCGATCCGCGCGGCCCGGCGGCCGCTGATCGTCGCGGGCGGCGGCGTCCACCACAGCCGTGCGGAGGAGGCCCTCGCCGAGTTCGCGGAGACCACGGGCATCCCCGTCGCCTCCACCCAGGCCGGCAAGGGCTCCCTGCGCTGGGACCACCCCCAGGACGTCGGCGGCATCGGCCACACCGGCACCGCGACCGCCAACGAACTCGCCCGCCAGGCCGACCTGGTGATAGGCGTCGGCACCCGCTACACCGACTTCACCACGGCCTCCCACACCCTGTTCTCGGGTGACGGCGTGCGCTTCCTCAACCTCAACATCGCCCCGTTCGACGGCCACAAGCTCGCCGGGCAGCCGCTCGTCGCGGACGCGAGCAGCGGCCTGGCCGAGCTGACCGCGGCCCTGCGCATGCACGACCACCGGGTCACGGAGTCGTACGTCGATGAGTACAGGCTCGACAAGGACCGCTGGGAGTACCGCGTCGACGCCGCCTACGAGGCCGACGAACCCGATGTACGCCCGACCCAGCCGCAGGTCCTCGGCGCCCTGGACGCCCTGGTCGACGAGTCCGACGTGATCATCAACGCGGCCGGCTCGCTCCCCGGCGACCTCCACAAGCTGTGGCGGGCACGCTCCCGGGACCAGTACCACCTGGAGTACGGCTACTCCTGCATGGGCTACGAGATCCCGGCCGCGATCGGCGTGAAGATGGCCGCCCCCGAGCGCAACGTCTGGGCGCTGGTCGGCGACGGCACGTACCTGATGATGCCGACCGAGATCGTGACCGCCGTCCAGGAGGGCGTCGCGATCAAGATGCTGCTCATCCAGAACCACGGGTACGCCTCGATCGGCGGGCTCTCCGAGTCGGTGGGCGGCGAGCGGTTCGGCACCGCGTACCGGTACCGCTCCGAGGACGGTACCTACACCGGGGCGCCGCTCCCGGTGGATCTGGCCGCCAACGCGGCCAGCCTGGGCATGCGCGTGCTGCGCGCGAAGACCGTGAGTGACCTGCGCGAGGCCCTCGCTCAGGCACGTGCGGCGGACACACCCACATGTGTCTACGTCGAGACCGAAACGGCAGACACAGTGTCGGGCGCGCCTCCGGCGCAAGCCTGGTGGGATGTACCTGTGGCCGAGACCGCGACCCGACCGTCGGCGGTCAAGGCACGAGAGCTGTACGACCGGCACGTCTCTACCCGACGCCGCCATCTGTGAAGGAGCAACTGGGCATGACGAAGATCGTCAACCACTGGATCGGCGGCAAGACCGTCGAAGGCGCGTCGGGCAACTACGGGCCGGTCACCGACCCGGCGACCGGCGCGGTCACCACCAAGGTCGCGTTCGCCTCCGTGGAGGAGGTGGACTCCGCCGTCGCCGCCGCCAAGGACGCGTTCCAGACCTGGGGCACCTCCTCGCTGGCCAAGCGGACGACCATCCTGTTCAGGTTCCGGGCGCTCCTCGAGGCGAACCGGGACGCGATCGCGGAGCTGATCACCGCCGAGCACGGCAAGGTGCACAGCGACGCGCTGGGCGAGGTCGCGCGCGGCCTGGAGATCGTGGACCTGGCGTGCGGGATCACCGTGCAGCTGAAGGGCGAGCTGTCGACCGAGGTCGCCAGCCGCGTGGACGTGGCCTCGATCCGCCAGCCGCTCGGTGTCGTGGCCGGCATCACGCCGTTCAACTTCCCGGCGATGGTCCCGATGTGGATGTTCCCGATCGCCATCGCGACCGGCAACACCTTCGTGCTGAAGCCGTCGGAGAAGGACCCGTCGGCCTCCCTGAAGATCGCCGAGCTGCTGGCCGAGGCCGGTCTGCCCGACGGTGTCTTCAACGTCGTGCACGGCGACAAGGTGGCCGTGGACCGTCTCCTGGAGCACCCGGACGTCAAGGCCGTCTCCTTCGTCGGCTCGACCCCGATCGCCCGCTACATCCACACCACGGCCTCCGCGAACGGCAAGCGCGTCCAGGCCCTGGGCGGCGCCAAGAACCACATGCTGGTCCTCCCGGACGCCGACCTCGACGCGGCGGCGGACGCCGCGGTGAGCGCGGCCTACGGTTCGGCGGGCGAGCGCTGCATGGCCATCTCGGCCGTGGTCGCGGTCGGCGCGATCGGCGACGAGCTGGTGGAGAAGATCCGCGAGCGCGCCGAGAAGATCAAGATCGGGCCCGGCAACGACCCGGCCTCCGAGATGGGCCCGCTCATCACCAAGGTCCACCGCGACAAGGTGGCGTCCTACGTCACCGGCGCCGCGGCCGAGGGCGCCGAGGTGATCCTGGACGGCACCGGTTACACGGTCGAGGGCTTCGAGGACGGTCACTGGATCGGCATCTCGCTCCTCGACAAGGTGCCCACCACGGCGAAGGCGTACCAGGACGAGATCTTCGGCCCGGTGCTGACCGTGCTGCGCGTCGACACCTACGACGAGGGCATCGCCCTCATCAACGCCTCGCCGTTCGGCAACGGCACCGCGATCTTCACCCGGGACGGCGGCGCCGCCCGCCGCTTCCAGCTGGAGGTCGAGGCCGGCATGGTCGGCGTGAACGTCCCGATCCCGGTCCCCGTCGGCTACCACAGCTTCGGTGGCTGGAAGGACTCGCTCTTCGGCGACCACCACATCTACGGCAACGACGGCACGCACTTCTACACCCGCGGCAAGGTCGTCACCACCCGCTGGCCCGACCCGGCCGACGGCCCTTCGGGCGTGGACCTGGGCTTCCCGCGCAACCACTGAGCGACCACTGAGCCCGGGCACCTGCCAGGTGCCCGGGCTCGGTCGTGTCCACGGGAGGCCTACTGCCCCTGCGCGTCCTTCAGCGCCTGGGTCATGTCGGCGGTCTCCGCGGCCGGCGGAGCCTTGACCTCGGCCGTGGCACCGAACTCGGAGAAGTCCATGGTGGCCGTGATCTTGCCCATCACCTGCTTCAGACGGACGGGCAGGTCCTTGTCGTTCACCCAGATCTCCATGGTGATGGAGTCCGCGCCGCCGGTCATCGAGCCCAGCAGGCTGTCCTTGTCGGTGTAGGCGTCCTTGAACTTGCCCATCTTCGACTGGTCGATGACGGCCCGGTAGTGGGTCGTCTTCTGGCCGTCGACGGTCTCCGAGCCGAGGTCCTTGACGTCATCGGCGTACTTGAGGCCCTTCATCGAGGCCGTCGGGTTGCCACCGCCGCCCCCGTTCATCGCCGAGGCGCCGTTCTCGCCGAACACGGCGGAGGCGTCGACCTTCATCCACTCCTTGCCCTTGAGCGGGCCGGAGGCCTGCGGGTCGACGTCGTAGTAGTACACGCCGTCGACGAGCAGACAGTGGATCGTCGGGTCGTCCTGCACGGTCTGCATCTGCGCGGCCGCGGTGTCCATCTGGACGTCGTAGGCGATGCCGTCGCCCCACGAGTACGTGCCGTCCATGGCTATCGGCGTGCCGGTGCCCAGGTCGGTCGTCATCCTGATCTCGGCCGAGCCGGTCTGTTCGGTGCGGTCGGTGGCCCGCGTGAGCGCCGCCATGATCGCGTCGGTCTTGTCGACCGCGTCGGCCGTCTGCTTGACGGACTCCGCGCCGCACGCCGACGTCGCGAAGAGCGCTGCCGCCGTGAACCCCACCCAGGCAGCGGTGTGCCTCAGCTTCATGTTCCCCACCCGTTGCTGTGATTCGTATGTGAGTTCTGTGAGAAATGACTGTAGCGGGCCACACCGACACCCCCGCGACGGGATTTTTTCACCGCGGACGCTGCGGTTCCCGTACATCTCAAGGGCGGGGAGGAGACAGCAATTGACTGCCGTATATGAATTCGAAAGGGCAGTTGACCTACTGATTCCGTAGCAGGCAAGCCATTGACGCAATGGTTTTCGTCGGGGTTCCATCAGCGCCATCTGCTGCACGAGTCGATCGGAACCGCCGTATGACCGACACGCTCCGCCCTGCCGAGGCCGCTCTCCCCGAGGCGCCCGACAGTCCCCAGAAGCTCAAGCGCTCCATCGGAGTCGTCGGCGGCACCCTTCTGACCCTCTCCTGTGTGACCCCCGCGTCCACGCTCTTCGTGGTGGTCCCGGACCTGTTCGGCTCGCTCGGCACCGCGACCGCCCTGACGATCGCCATCGGCTCCCTCCTCTGTATCGCCGTGGCGTTCTGCTACTCCGAGCTGGGCACCCTCATCCCCAGCGCGGGCGGCGAGTACGCGATGGTCTCGACGATGGCGGGCCGTCTGGCGGGCTGGCTCGTCTTCGTGCTGTCCCTCCTGGTCGTGATGATCGTCCCGCCGGTGATCGCGATGGGCACCGCGGACTACCTGGCCCCGATCGTCCACCTCGACCCGTCGACGGCGGGCGCCGGCGTCATGCTCCTGGCGACCCTCGCCGGTCTGCTCGACCTGCGCGCCAACGCGTGGATCACCGGTGTCTTCCTGGTCCTCGAGGTGATCGCGGCGGCCGTGGTCGCGGTCCTGGGCTTCGCGCACAGCGAGCGGGGCGCGGACAGCCTGGTGTCGCTCCAGGTGGCAGGCGCGGACGGCCACGCGGACACGGTGACGGCGATGCTGATCGTGTCCGGCCTGGCCATCGCCCTCTTCATCACCCAGGGCTTCTCCACCGCCGTCTACCTCTCCGAGGAGATGGAGAACCCGCGCCGCAACGTGGCCCGCACGGTCCTCGCCACCCTCGCGATCTCCTCCGTGATCATCCTGGTCCCGGTGATCGCGATCACGATGGGCGCCAAGGACCTCTCCGCACTCACGGGCGGCGACATCGGCACGATGGTCACCGACTGGTCCAACTCCGCCGTCGGCACCTTCGTCAGCCTCTGCGTGGCCCTCGCGATCATCAACGCGGGCATCGTCATGGTCATCCAGAACTCCCGCGTCCTGTTCGCCTCGGCCCGCGACAAGGCCTGGCCCGCCCCCGTCAACAACGTCTTCGCCAGACTGGGCCGCTTCGGCTCCCCGTGGGTCGCCACCCTCGCGGTCGGCGTCCCCGGCGCGATCCTCTGCTTCGTGAACCTGGACACCCTCTACGGCATCACCGGCGTCTCGGTGACCGCCATGTACCTGCTGGTGGCGGTGGCGGCACTCCTGTCCCGCAAGGGCCCCCACCAGCACACCCCGGCCTGGCGCATGCCCCTGTGGCCGGCGGTGCCGGTGCTGCTCATAGCCGTACTGACGTACATCCTGAGCCAACAGGAGACGGCGTACCTGCTCTGGACGGGCGGCATCACGGCGGCGGCAACCCTCTACTGGGCCCTGTACCTCCGCCCGCGCAGGGACACGAGGTGGCTGGTCTCGATCCCGACGGAGGACTGACGCCCCGATCGCCCCGCAGGGGCGAACAGGGGCGCGGGGAACCGCGCGACCAGCCACAAACAACCCGCACCCGGCACATTCGAGACTGGACCGAGCTCTCAGCCGTACAGCGAACGCGGTACACGGCAACGCTCCCGTACCCCCACGGGATGTCGAAGGTTCAGCCCTCGGTCGATAACTCCCCGACAGTTTCACCCCGTACCGTTGAACCATGGATCTTCGACCCCCCGGACTGCGAGGACGCCTCCGGAGGCCGCGACGGTGGATCGCCGCCGCGGCCTCCGTCGTAGTACTCGCCGGCGCCGGTACGTGGACCGCCGTCGCGGACGACGACGCGCCCCCGGTGCACCAGACCGACCGGGTCATGGCGCTCAACGGCGTCCGCATAGACACCTCGTACTTCACTCCCGACACCGCCGGCAGGCACCCCGCCGTCCTCCTCGGCCACGGCTTCGGCGGCAGCAAGAACGACGTACGCGAACAGGCCGAAGCCCTCGCCCGGGACGGCTACGCGGTCCTCACCTGGTCCGCCCGCGGCTTCGGCAGATCGACCGGCAAGGTCGGCCTCAACGGCCCGAAGGCCGAGGTCGCCGACGTCGAGAAGCTGATCGACTGGCTCGCCGAGCAGCCGACGGTCCAGCTCGACAAGAAGGGCGACCCCCGCGTGGGCATGGCGGGCGGCTCGTACGGCGGCGCGATCGCCCTCCTCACCGCAGGGCACGACGCCCGCGTCGACGCCATCGCCCCGGCGATCACCTACTGGAACCTCTCGGACGCCCTCTTCCCGAACGGCGTCTTCAAGAAGCTCTGGGCCGGCATCTTCGTCAACACCGGGGGCGGCTGCGACAAGTTCGAACCGCAGATCTGCGAGATGTACCAGCGCGTCGCCGAGTCCGGCACCCCGGACGCCGCGGCCGAGAAGATGCTGGAGGAACGCTCGCCCTCCGCGGTCGGCGACCGGATCAAGGTCCCGACCCTGCTCATCCAGGGCCAGAGCGACTCCCTCTTCCCGCTGGACCAGGCCGACGCCGCCGAGAAGGCGATCAAGGCCAACGGCGCCCCCGTGGACGTCGACTGGATCGCGGGCGGCCATGACGGCGGCGACATGGAGACGAGCCGCGTCCAGTCCCGTGTGCGGTCCTGGTTCGACCGCTATCTCAAGGACGAGAAGACCACCGACACCGGCCCGGCCTTCCGCGTCACCCGCACCGGCGGCGTCGACTCCACCGACGGCGCGGCGCAGCTGAGGGGCGCGAGCGACGACACCTACCCCGGCCTGGAGAGCGGCCGGAAGTCCATCGCCCTGACCGGCCGCGAGCAGGACTTCGCCAACCCGGCCGGCGCCAACCCGCCCGCCGTCTCCGCCCTCCCGGGCCTCGGCGGCTCCGGCCTCTCCCAGCTCTCCTCGCTGGGCGTCGGCGTCTCCCTGGACTTCCCGGGCCAGTTCGCCCGGTTCGACTCGAAGCCGGTCACCGACGACCTCCGCATCACCGGCGCCCCGACGGCCACCGTCCACGTGAAGTCCACGACCGACGACGCCGTCCTGTTCGCCAAGGTCTACGACGTGAGCCCGAACGGCACCCGGCAGGTACTGCCGTCCCAGCTGGTCTCACCCGTCCGCGTCGAGGGCGCCAAGTCCGGCAAGGACGTGACGCTCACCCTCCCGGCGATCGACCACAAGATCGACACGGGCCACCGCCTCCGTCTGGTCCTCGCCTCCACGGACCTCGGCTACGCCTCCCCGGCCGCCCCGGCGACATACACCGTCTCCCTGAAGGGCGACCTCGAGGTCCCGACGGCCCCCGGTGTCTCCACCGCGGCCGCCCCGCTGCCCTCCTGGGTCTGGTGGCTGCCCCTCGCGGGCGCCGTGCTCGCGCTGCTCCTGCTCCTGACGGGCCGCCGCCGCACCGCCATGCCCGCCCCGGACCCGGAGCTGGCCGAAGTCCCGCTCCAGATCACCGACTTGAGCAAGAAGTACGCGGGCGGCGACCGTTACAGCGTCCGCGACCTCTCCTTCCGCGTCGAGAAGGGCCAAGTGCTGGGCCTCCTCGGCCCCAACGGAGCCGGCAAGACGACCAGCCTGCGCATGCTGATGGGCCTGATCAAGCCGGACGGCGGCGAGATCCGGGTCTTCGGCCACGCGATCCGCCCCGGCGCCCCGGTCCTGTCCCGGGTCGGCTCGTTCGTCGAGGGCGCGGGCTTCCTGCCGCACCTCTCGGGCCGCGAGAACCTGGAGCTGTACTGGCAGGCGACGGGTCGCCCGGCCGAGGACTCCCACCTGGACGAGGCGTTGGAGATCGCCGGCCTCGGCGACGCACTGGCCCGCGCCGTCCGCACGTACTCCCAGGGCATGCGCCAGCGCCTGGCCATCGCCCAGGCCATGCTGGGCCTGCCGGACCTGCTCATCCTCGACGAGCCGACCAACGGCCTCGACCCGCCGCAGATCCGCGAGATGCGCGAGGTGATGATCCGCTACGCGGCGGCCGGCCGCACGGTCATCGTCTCCAGCCATCTGCTGGCGGAGGTCGAGCAGACCTGCACCCACCTCGTGGTCATGGACCGCGGCCGCCTCGTCCAGGCAGGCCCGGTCGCCGAGATCATCGGCTCCGGCGACACCCTGCTGGTCGGCACGGCCTCGCCCGTCGAGGAGCCGATCGTCGAGAAGGTGGCGGCCCTGCCCGGCATCGTCTCGGCGCTCCGCACCGACGAGGGCATCCTGATCCGCCTCGACACCGACGGCAGCGCCGAGCGGCTGGTCGCCGAACTCGTCCGGCTCGAGGTACCCGTCCGGTCGGTGGGCCCGCACCGCCGCCTGGAGGACGCCTTCCTCACTCTGATCGGAGGTGCCGCGTGAGCACGCTGACCGAGACGGCCCCCGGCTACCAAGCGGGCCGTACGCTCCCCCTGCGCGTGGAGCTGATCCGCCAGCTCAAGCGCCGCCGCACGATCGTCATGGGCGGCATCCTCGCCGCCCTGCCCTTCGTCCTGCTCATCGCCTTCGCCATCGGCGGCGAGCCGGGCGGCCGCAACAACACGGTCTCCCTGATGGACACGGCGACCGCGTCCGGCGCCAACTTCGCCGCGGTCAACCTGTTCGTCTCGGCGGGCTTCCTGCTGGTCATCCCGGTCGCCCTGTTCTGCGGGGACACGGTCGCCTCGGAGGCCGGCTGGTCCTCCCTGCGCTACCTCCTCGCGGCCCCCGTGCCCCGGGCCCGCCTCCTGTGGTCCAAGCTCGTCGTCGGCCTCGGCCTCAGCCTGGCCGCGATGATCCTGCTGCCCGTCGTCGCCCTGGCCGTCGGCACGGCGGCCTACGGCTGGGGCTCGCTGGAACTGCCCACGGGAGGTTCACTCGACCCGGGAACGGCGGCACAGCGGCTCGTCGTCGTCGTGGGATTCATCTTCGTCTCCCAACTGGTCACCGCGGGGCTCGCGTTCTGGCTCTCGACCAAGACCGACGCCCCCCTCGGCGCGGTCGGCGGCGCCGTCGGCCTGACCATCGTCGGCAACGTCCTGGACGCGGTGACCGCCCTCGGCGACTGGCGCCACTTCCTGCCCGCGCACTGGCAGTTCGCCTGGGCGGACGCCGTCCAGCCCACTCCCGAGTGGTCCGGCATGATCCAGGGCACCGCGGTCTCGATAACGTACGCCCTCGTGCTGTTCGCGCTGGCCTTCCGCGGTTTCGCCCGCAAGGACGTGGTGTCCTAGGTCACCGGAGGATCACCTACCGGTCTCAACGGCCCTGCTCCGTGGCCTCTTCGAGACACTTCCGCAACGCTCCGTAGCGCACGTTCCGGCCCCCTGGCCCGTCACAGTCACAAAGGTCGACGTCAACGGACCAAGGGGGCACGGAAGATGGAGCAGTATCGAATACGACGCGTGCGCGCCGCGCTGCTCGCGCTCACCGCGGCGGGCGGCCTGCTGCTGACAGGGTGCAGCGCGAGCGGCGACGGCGCGAACGGATCGTCGTACGACGGCGGCAACAAGGGAGGCGGCTACGCACCCGCGCCGGAGGGGGAGCAACAGGGAAGCAGCCCGGACAGCTCGGACAGCGACTCCCGGGACGTCACCCCCGAGCCCGACTACCTCTCCACCTTCGCCCTCGACGTCGACACCGCCTCCTACGGCTACGCCCGCCGCACCCTCGCCGAGGGCAGCATGCCCGACCCCGCGACGGTCCGCCCGGAGGAGTTCGTCAACAGCTTCCGCCAGGACTACGACCGTCCCGACGGCAACGGCTTCTCGGTCACCGTCGACGGCGCCCGCACCGACAAGGACGACTGGTCCCTGGTCCGCGTCGGCCTCGCCACCCGCGCCGCCGAGGACGGCGAGGCACGCCCGCCGGCCGCCCTGACCTTCGTCATCGACATCTCCGGCTCCATGGCCGAGCCGGGCCGCCTCGACCTCGCCAAGGACTCCCTGGGCACGATGACGGACCAGCTCCGCGACGACGACTCGGTCGCCATCGTCACCTTCAGCGACGAGGCCGAGCGGGTCCTGCCGATGACCCGCCTGGACGGCAACCGCGACGAGGTCCACGACGCGATCGACGGCCTGGAACCCACCGACTCCACCAACCTCGGCGCCGGCGTCGACACCGGCTACGAGACCGCCGAGGACGGCCTGCGCGAGGGCGCCACCAACCGTGTCGTCCTCATCTCGGATGCCCTCGCCAACACCGGCGACACCGACGCGGACACCATCCTCGAACGCATCGCGAGCGAGCGCCGCGAGCACGGCATCACCCTCTTCGGCGTCGGAGTCGGCAGCGACTACGGCGACCAGCTCATGGAGCAGCTCGCCGACAAGGGCGACGGCCACACCGCCTACGTCTCCGACGAGGACGACGCCCGCAAGGTCTTCGTCGACCAACTTCCGCGGAACATCGACCTGACCGCCCGCGACGCCAAGGCGCAGGTCGCCTTCGACCCCGAGACGGTCCTGGAGTTCCGCCTCGTCGGTTACGACAACCGCCGCGTCGACGACGAGGACTTCCGCGACGACAGCGTCGACGGCGGCGAGATCGGCCCCGGCCACACCGTCACCGCCCTCTACGCCGTCCGCCACAAGCCCGGCACCGACGGCCACCTCGCCACCGCGAGTGTCCGCTGGCTCGACCCCGACTCCCGCACCCCGCACGAGGAGTCCGGCCGGCTGGAGAGCGAGGACCTCGAAGGCGACCTCTGGGATTCGGGACCCCGCCTCCAAGTCACCGCCGTCGCCGCCTACTTCGCCGACACCCTGCGCTCCTACGGCGCCGAGTTCAGCCCCCTGCCCGGCACCCCGTCCCTCGGCGAACTGAGCGAACACGCCCACGACTTGGCGAGGAGCACCGAGGACAAGGACGTGACGCGGCTCGCCGAGGCCATCGACCAGGCGAAACGCCACGGGGATTGACCTTTCCTTACGCACGAGTAAGTTACCCCCCAGTCAGAGCCGACTGGGGGCCGTCATGGGCGTACGCAAGGATCTGAAGAGGGCGAAACAACGCACCGACCTGGCAATCCGCACCAAGGTCGAGATCACCCGGGACGAGCGGGGCGTGGTGCGAGAGGCCCGCACCTCGCCCCTCGCCCCGCCCGCACCGACCGGCAGCACCGCCGACCTGCCGTTCACCAACGCCACCGAGGCCCCGGACGCGGTGGTCCTGCGCCGAAAACAAGGGGACACCTGGCACCCGGTCACCGCGGCCGCCTTCGCCCGCGAAGTCACCGCCGTCGCCAAGGGGTTGATCGCCGCCGGTCTCGAACCGGGCGGCCGCGTCGCGGTGATGTCCCGCACCCGCTACGAGTGGACGGTCCTGGACTTCGCCATCTGGGCGGCGGGCGGCCAGACCGTCCCGATCTACGCCACCTCCTCCGCCGAGCAGGTGGAGTGGATCGTCCGGGACTCCGGCGTCCGCTTCGTCGTCACCGAGACCGCGGAGAACGCCGCCACGGTGACGACGGGCACGGCCCGCCACCAAGAGCAGCCGCGCGTCTGGCAGTTGGACGCTGAGGCACTGGCCGAACTCAAGACCCTGGGCGCCGACATCGCCGACGAGGAAGTCACCAAGCGGCGCGCGAGCCTGACTCCCGACACCGTCGCGACGATCTGCTACACCTCCGGCACCACCGGGCAACCCAAGGGCTGCGTCCTCACCCACGCCAACCTCCACGCCGAGGCCGCCAACACGGTCGAGCTGCTCCACCCGATCTTCAAGGAGGTCACCCGCCAGGTCGCCTCCACCCTCCTCTTCCTCCCCCTCGCCCACATCCTCGGCCGCACCCTCCAGATCGCCTGTCTGATGGCCCGCATCGAGATCGGCCACTGCCCGAGCATCAAGCCCGACGAACTCCGCCCGGCGCTCAAGGAGTTCCGCCCGACCTTCCTCGTCGGGGTGCCGTACCTCTTCGAGAAGATCCACGACACCGGCCGTGCCACCGCCGAGAAGATCGGCCGCGGCGCCTCCTTCGACCGCGCCGACCGCATCGCCGTCCGCTTCGGCGAGCAGTACCTGGACAAGTTCCTCGACCGCGGCAAGGGCCCGGGCCTCGGCCTCTACGCCGCCTGGGCCCTGTACGACCTGCTGGTCTACCGCCGGGTCCGCAAGGAGCTCGGCGGCCGGATGCGCTACGCCATCAGCGGCGGCTCCCCGCTCGACCGCAACCTCAACCTGTTCTTCTATGCGGCCGGGATCATCGTCTACGAGGGCTACGGACTGACCGAGACCACGGCCGCCGCCACCATCGTCCCGCCCCTGAAACCCCGCCCCGGCACGGTCGGCCCGCCCGTCCCCGGCACCGCCGTCCGCATCGCCGACGACGGGGAGGTCCTCATCAAGGGCGGCATCGTCTTCGGCGCCTACTGGAACAACCCGGCCGCCACCGACGCCGTACTCACCGACGACTGGTTCGCCACCGGCGACCTCGGCTCCCTGGACGAGGACGGCTATCTCACCATCACCGGCCGCAAGAAGGACATCATCGTCACCTCAGGCGGCAAGAACGTCTCCCCGGCCGTCCTGGAGGACCGGCTGCGCAGCCGCCCCCCGGTCGGCCAGTGCCTCGTGGTGGGCGACAACCGCCCCTTCGTCGCCGCCCTCATCACCCTCGAACCCGAGGCGATCACCCACTGGCTCTCGGTCCGCAAGATGCCGGCCGACACCCCGCTGTCCGAGCTCGTCCGGGACCCGAGGCTGCGCGCCGACGTCCAGAAGGCCGTGGACTACGCCAACGAGGCCGTCTCCCGCGCCGAGTCGATCCGTGCCTTCACCCTGGTCGAGGGCGAGTTCACCGAGGACAACGGCATGCTCACGCCGTCCCTGAAGGTCAAACGGCACGCCGTGCTGTCGGCGTACGCGCAGGACATCGAGGCGATCTACCGCAAATGAAACGCCGAACGGCGGGCCACCGGGGGAACCGGTGACCCGCCGTGGCGGAGATCCGAGGATCAGCCGTTGCCCTGGCCGTTGCCGGAGAGGGCGGAGATGTCGTCCAGGATGTGCGACAGCGGCTCGTCGCCCTTGGCCTGGGTGGAGTTCTCGACACACTGCTGGTTCTGCGGGGCCGACAGGATCGGCACGTCCTGCAGGACACCGACGGCGGCGACGCCGACAAGGCCCTGGAGGTTCAGCTTCGCCGGCAGGCCGACACAGGGCTTGTTCAGCGAGCCCTGGACCAGCGAGAGCTGCGGGCTCATGTCGCCGAACGTGGCAGAGTTGCCGAACTCCTGCGAGGCGTGGTTGCCGCTGGCGGAGTGGGTGCCGTCGCCGTCACCGATGGCAAGAGCCTGGGGGGCGGCCGCAGCCGAGACACCGGCGACGGAAGCGGCGATAGCCGCGGTAGCCCACAGCTTCTTCATGTTCATTCCCTTTCGAAATGCGGACTCCGGTGAGGAGCTGCATGATCGTCAACGGCCGCACCCCGTCCGGGGTTGCGTTCTTTGCCCCGATTGGCGCAGCGCACTCGCGAACCGTGCGGGCGCCCCGGTCGTACGAGCTCATTTGCAGGTCAGCGAGCTGCCCCGCACCGGGCCGTAGCCCTTCAGGCCCGGCGGGTCCTTTGGCCTGGGATTCGCGTCGGCCTTGAGCAGCGGCCGGTCCGCGCGCAGCTTGGCGAACATCGCGTCCGCCCGCTTCATGTCCCAGGCCAGTGTCGAACCGATGTCGGGCCGGGTCTCGTTGAAGCCGGCGATCGGCACCGTCGTGAACTCGATCGCCTTGGCCGGCACGTTCTGCAGCGCCGCCGCCAGCTGCACCATTTCCTTGGCGTCGAAGCCCTGCTCGACCTGCCCCTTGCCGAGCAGCGTGTCCACCACGCGCGCCATGCCCACCGGATCGGTGAGCGCCTTCTCCGCCCGCAGCCCGCGCAGCGCGTTCACCAGGAACCGGTGCTGGCGCTGGATCCGCCCGAGATCGGCGCTGGTGTCGACATGCCGGGAGCGGACGTACTGCAGCGACGGACCGCCCTCCAGCCGGTGCCTGCCGGGCTTGAGCTGCAGCTTGGTGGCCGAGTCCTTCAGGGTCCGCGAGGTGCACACCTCGACGCCGCCGACGTCGTTCACGGCGTCGATGAAGCGCCGGAAGTCCACCTGGAGATACCGGTCGATCCGCACTCCGCTCATCGACTCGACCGTGCTGATGGTGAGCTCGGGGCCGCCTTCGTTGTAGGCGCCGTTGATCTTCAGGGGATGCGGTGCGCGTTCCTCGCCGCTCGCCGCGTCGCGGTACGGGGGGATGTCCGCGTAGGAGTCCCGGGGCATGCTCACCACGCTGACGCGGTCCCGGCGCGCGGAGACGTGGACGAGCATCAGGACGTCGGTGCAGTTGCAGGCGTGGCCGCCGGCGTGGAACGTGCGCTTCTCGGCGGCGGTGATGGTGTCCCGGCCGTCCGTACCCATGAGCAGGATGTTCAGGGCTTTGGGCGCCTGGCGTTCGGGGGGTGCGGCACTGGCGAGGAGTGTCGCGGTCGTCGCGAGGACGAGTCCGGGGACTGCGAGGGAAGAAAGAGTTCTCTTCATCGTCACGGGCCGAACGCTAAAACAGCGGGCCGCCGAGAAACCGGCGGCCCGCTGACGGGGTTTCAGATTGCAGCCCCAAGGCTCAGGAACGTCAGTCCCCGAGGGTGGTTCAGCGGTTGCCCGTGCCGTTGCCGGCCAGGACCGAGATGTCGTCCAGGATGTGCGACAGGGGCTCGTCGCCCTTGGCCTGGGTGGAGTTCTCGACACACTGCTGGTTCTGCGGGGCCGACAGGACCGGGACGTCCTGGAGGACGCCGACGGCGGCGACGCCGAGGATGCCCTGCAGGTTCGCCTTCGCGGGCAGGCCGATGCAGGGCTTGTTGAGCGAGCCCTGGATGAGCGCCATCTGCGGGCTCATGTTGCCGTAGGTGGCCGAGTTGCCGAACGACTGGTGCGCACCGTTGCCGCTGGCGGACTTGGTGCCGTCGTCGTTGCCGATCGCCATGGCGGGGGAGGCGGCACCCACGATGGAGGCGGCGACCGCGGCGGAAGCCAGAACCTTCTTGATCACTTGCTAGTCCCTTCTGGAGAAACCCCGTCCACCGGAGCGTTCTGGTCAACTGCCCGGCGGCCGCTTGGTTGCTCCTCTTCACTCCGATGGCCCATTGAATGGGGCGGCCGCCGTGCATACCGGAGTCCGGTGATTCCGTGAATTCCGGGGGAGTCGCGGCCCGATCGGGTGAAGTGCCGAAACCAAACCCCGTGGAGCTGGTTGATGCGAGGGCAGGAGCGTGCGTCTTGGTGATGCACCCAGGAAAGGAACAGAAATGCTGAAGAAGGCAATGGCTGCCGCGGCGGTAGCCGCTTCCGTCGTTGGTGCGGCGTCGCCGGCCATGGCCATCGGGAACGAGGACGGCACCAAGTCCGCCAGCGGCAATGGTGCCCACTCGGGGTTCGGCAACTCGATCACCAAGGGCGACTTGAGCCCGCAGGCGACCCTGGTGCAGAGCACGGCCAACAAGCTGTGCATCGGCCTGCCGGTGAAGGGCAACGCCCAGGGTATCGTCGGTATCCTCGCCGCCGTCGGCGTGGCCCAGGACGTCCCGGTCCTGTCGGCCCCGCAGAACCAGCAGTGCGCCGAGAACTCGACGCAGGCCAAGGGTGACGAGCCGCTGTCGCACATCCTCAGCGACGTCTCCGCCCTCGCGGGCAACGGCGCGGGCAACCGCTGATCCGCAGGCTGTGAATCCGCTCGGGCGGCTCGCGAAATGTGCGCGGGCCGTCCGAGCGTTTTGTGCCACTCAGGAGAAGCGTTTCTCCTCGGTTGGGCTTCTCGTGTCAATTCTGTGAAGGCGTTCGAGTGAATTACCCGGCGACTCACGTTCCGTAGTTTCTTCGTCTGTCTATCCCTCGTTTACAGCCTGCAGGTCACGTCATAGGGGCATGACCGCAGAGAAGGGAAAGCTCATGAAGAAGACCGCTGCTGTCGTCGCGGGCGCGATCATGGCCCTGGGCATGGCCGCCCCCGCTTTTGCCGACGCGGGCGCCGAGGCTGCCGCTGTCCACTCGCCGGGCGTCCTCTCCGGCAACGTGGTCCAGGTTCCCGTCCACATCCCGGTCAACGTGTGCGGCAACACCGTCAACGTCATCGCCCTGCTGAACCCGGCGTTCGGCAACACCTGCGTCAACGACTGACGCCGTAACGTCCCCAGCCACTCCGGCTGTGTGAGCCGGCCTTGGAGACAGCTTCTGTTGCCTTCCAAGGCCGGCTTTTCCCACTTCTTCAAGCAGGAAGACAACGAGATTGCGACAGACCCTGAGTAGGGGAATGGTCGCGGCCGCCGCCGCGACGAGCATCCTGTCCCTGTGCGGCAGCAGCCCAGCCCTCGCCGACTCGGACGCGAACGGCGCCGCCAAGGGTTCGCCCGGCGTCCTGTCCGGCAACGACCTCCAGGCCCCGGTCGACGTACCGGTCAACGCCTGCGGCAACTCCGTCGATGTCATCGCCCTGTTGAACCCGGCGTTCGGCAACTCCTGTGCGAACGAACCCGGTTCGCCCGGGGGCGGCGCCTCGTACGGCGGCGAGTCCGGCTACGGCGGGGGCAGCCACGGCCCCTCCGGGCACGCGACGCACGGCCGCACCGAGGGCTCGCCCGGGGTGCTGTCCGGCAACAACACGCAGGCGCCGGTCGAGGTGCCGGTGAACGCGTGCGGGAACACGGCGGACGTCATCAGCGGACTCAACCCCGCTTACGGCGACGACTGCGGCTCCGGCGGCCCCGGGGACACCCCGGGGTACGGCGACACGCCGACGCCGACGCCACCGGGCCACGGTGACGAGACGCCCACCCCGACGCCGACGCCGCCCGGTCACGGTGACGAGACGCCCACTCCGACCCCGTCGCCACCCGGTCACGGTGACGAGACGCCCACCCCGACGCCGACGCCGCCCGGCCACGGTGACGAAACCCCCACCCCCACCCCGCCGACCAACACGGACAGCACGCCCCCCGGCCCCCACGGTCCACCGCCCCAACTGCCCGACACCGGAAGCAACGAGGCCATGCTGGCCGCTTCCGTCGGCAGTGCGGCGATGATCACGGCCGGTGCCGTGCTGTACCGGCGCGGCCGTAGGCAGGCCGGGGCCCACCAGTAGGCGCGCCGGGTGCCGGACACCTCCGTCCGGCACCCGCGCCCCTCAACGCCCGACCCGCTCCGGCGCGCCGTGCCGCCCCGGAGCCGGGACGACCCCCTCGCGCGGACCGGTGCGCAGACGGCGCCGCACCCCTCGTACCAGCGCGCCCGCCGTGTAGGTCGCGCCGTGCACGAAGCGCATCGCCGGGCCGAAGGCGGAGGCCGTCACCAGGCCCGCCAGGAACAGGCCGGGATGCGACGGTGACTCGAAGTCCCGGCCGGCCGCCGGGGCGCCGTCCGCGCCCGTGGCCAGGGCCGAGCGCAGGTCCTCGGAGAGCAGGCCGAGACGGTCGCCGGCCGCCCTGAACCCCGTGGCCGCGATGACATGTTCGGTCTCCAGGGTGCGCAGGACCCCTGCCCCGTCCGTCCGGTCCAGCACGTCGAGCCGCACCCCGCCCGGCACCGCCCGGGCCGCCGCCACCTCGTGGGCGAGGAGCACCTCCACGGCCGGCTCCACCCGGTCGCGCACCCACCAGGCGCCCGCCGGACCCAGTGCCGTCGCCGCGATCCGGGTCCGCGTCGGCTCCGGGAGCCGGCGGAAGAGACCGGCGCGCTCGGCGTAGAACCAGTTGCGCCAGCCGCAGCCCAGGCCGCTGTGCGGGGAGCGGGCCGACTGCCACCAGGGGCGCTGCCACGGCGGCGGCACATCGTTCCAGCGCAGCTCGCCGGCGCGCGCCAGGACCCGGACCCGGGTGCCCTGTTCCGCGAGGAGGGCCGCCGTCTCCAGGGCCGCCTGGCCGCCGCCGATCACCGTGACGTCCTTGCCGCGGAAGCGGTCGAGTTCGCCGTGGTGGCTGCTGTGCGAGACGAGGGAGGGGGAGAGGCCGTCGAAGGCCGACGGGATCTCCACGAACGGCATCACGCCCACGGCCAGCGCGACCGTACGGGAGGGCAGCACCTCGCCGTCCTCGGTGACCGTCTCGAAGCCGCCGGGGCGCAGGGCCACCACCCGGGACACCGTGCGCTCGTCGACCTTCGGCACGGCGTTGCGGGCGAACCACAGACCGTACTCGGCGAACATCTCCACCGGGACCGGCTCTCCATGACGGGCCGTCACACCCTGCCCCTCGCAGTAGACGTCGAGGCGCCAGCGGCGCTCCGGGTCGGAGAGGCTGGAGGCCCGCGGCTCCGACTTGAGGAACATCCCGCGCGGCATGTGATCGCGCCAGGACGCCATGGGCCGGCCGAAGACGCGCACGTTCAGCCCGGCGGCCGCGGCGTGGGACGTGATGGACAGGCCGTACGGGCCCGCGCCCACCACCAGCAGGTCGTACATCAGCGGCTGCTCGCCTTCTCGTCGTCGGTCAGGCCGGTCGTCAGCGGAGAGGCGGTCGCCTGGCGCACCAGGCGCACGCGGGTCCCGTCGCCGGCCGGGGTGCACAGCCTGCGCAACCGCTCCAGCAGGCGGCGGGACACATGCCGGCTCCACAGCCACCACATCGCCCAGCCGGGCGCCCGGTCGTCCCGGGCACCCCAGGCCCGTTCGCGCCCGGCGCGCGTCGGCCGCAGTGCGGTCAGCGGGGCGTAGTTCTCCACCACGAACGCCCGCCCGGCCCGCGGCACCCCGTCCGGCAGCGGGCGGTGCGTCAGGTCCAGGTGCAGCGCGCGTACGACGTCCAGGTCCGCGCTGTCGCTGAAGAGCCGGAACTGGGCGCCGGGGCGCGGGTTGAAGTCGAGGAGGTGGTGGCGGCCCTCGGCGTCGCAGCGGAAGTCGAGGTCGAAGATGCCGCGGTAGCCCAGCTCGCCGATGATCCGCTCGGCCAGCGCCTGCACCCGCGGATCCGGTGTCCAGCGGCCCACCGCCGTCAGGCCCGCCCCGCGCGGCCAGGCCCGCAGCTTGACCCCGACGCCTCCGCCGCGCACGGCACCCGAGCGGTCGACGTACCCGTGGAAGAACCAGTCACGGTCGGGGCCGGGCGGCAGCCACGCCTGGAGCAGCAGCCGGCTGCCCGCCTCCTCCGAGCGCAGATACAGCTCCCGCGCCTCCTGCGGGGACCGCACCACCACCGTGCTGCGCAGCCCGCTCTCCGTCGGCAGCAGCCAGGGCCGGCTCCACTTCGCGATCACCGGCAGGCCCAGCCGCCAGGCGGCACCCGCGGCCTCGGCCGCGCTCCGCGGGATCAGCGTGAGCGGATGCGGTACGTCCACGGCGGCGCACAGGGCGGCCAGTTCCGCCTTGTCGGCGACGCGTTCGGCCAGCGGGCCCGTCGCCGCGGGCAGCAGATAGGAGGGCGCCAGCTCCTCGCGCAGCCGGTCCACGGCGACCGCGCTCGCGTCGTCCATCGGGATCAGCACCGCCGGGCGCGCGACACCGGCGGCGATACGGCGCAGGGCCACGGCGATGTCGGGGGCGGAGGCCTGCGGTGGCGGCGGGGGGTGGATCCGGCGTACAAAACGCGACCGGGCCACCGGACTTCCGGCGGAATCCGCGATCACATGCACCTCCACCCCGGCCCTGCCGAGCGAGCGCACGGCGCCCAGCGTTCCGTGGTGAAAGGGATTTCGGTCGATCCGCAGCAGTACGGCGGGGACGCGGGTGTCGAACAGCGACACGTACTCAATTCCTTCGGTCGTTTCACCCGTGCGGGCGACAGGGCCACTCGAAAGCCGCAAGCACGGTGGCGGAGTTCGTCTTCGCATGACTCAGTGTCAGTTATCGGATTAGCGCGAGAGTGAGAAAGGAGCAGGCATGGACTCACAGCAGCGACGGACCCGGACCAGACGGCTGGCGTTCATTGCGGCATCGGTCGCCGCGTCCGCCGCCCTGGCCTCGGGGCCCGGATTCGCAGCGGGGGTGGTACAGGCCGGCGATCCTCCCGCTCCCACGCCGGCGGTGCCCGCGGTACCGGCCGTTCCGTCCGCGTCCGCTCAGCCGCCGGCGGCCACCCCGTCCGTCGACCCGGTGATCGTGCCCGAGCCGAAGCCCGTACCGGAGCTGCCCGCCTTCGGCGCCTACCTCGACTACGGCCCGAGCGGAGTGAACCGTATCTCCGAGCTCAGCCGCTGGCTGGGCGGCGCCGAACTGCGCGTCGGCCACACCTATCTGCCCGGCGACCGCTGGAGCAACATCGAGGGCGCCCCCGACTTCCTCGACTCCTGGGCCGACTGGCGCAACGAGCGCGACGACCGGATGTTCGTCCTCAACGTCCCCATGCAGGAGCGCAACGAGGGCCGGGTCCCCGACTACCAGGTCCGGCGGCTGCTCCGGCAGGGCGCGCGGGGCGACTTCGATCACCACTTCCTCCGCCTCGCCGAACGGCTGGTCGAGCTGAAGGTGCCGGACACGGTGATCGTGCTCGGCTGGGAGATGAACGGCATCACGTACACCCATCGCTGCGGGCCGGACCCGGAGGCCTGGAAGACGTACTGGAACAGGATCGTCACCACCATGCGTTCGGTGCCGGGCCAGAAATTCCGCTTCGATTTCACGCCGAGCCGCGGTCAGGACGCCATCGGCTGGACGAAGTGCTATCCCGGTGACGACACCGTCGACATCATCGGCATGGACTCGTACGACCAGCCGGAAGGCATGTCATTCGACCAGCAGGTGAAAGAGCCGTACGGACTTCAGGAGCACGTGGAATTCGCCAAATCCCACGGCAAGGCAATTTCCTATCCTGAATGGGGACTCTTCCGCAACGGAGACAACGCCGAGTACATGCGGCGCATGCTCGCGTGGATGGACGAGCACAAGCCGCTGTACAACACGCTCACGGACTACTGTCCGCACGGCGTCTGGCAGTGCGACGACAACCCCAAGGCGTCGGAGATCTACCGGTCCGTGCTCTTCGGACGCACCGACGAACCGACACCGGCACCGACCGAGCCCACGCCCGACCCCACGCCCGAGCCGACGCCCGACCCGACGCCCGAGCCCACTCCGACGAACCCGCCCAACTGTTCGCCGATGGACCTGGGCGAGTGGGTGGAGTACTGGATCGGCGGGAAGCTGTGCATGCGCTTCGACTGGTGGTCGCGCAGCAGGTGAGGACCGGGTGGCGGCGGGCCGGTCAGGGCCCGCCGCCACCGCGCTCCCTCCACGTGCGCACCAGCTCCTTGCCCCGGCTGCGGGCGGCGACGTCGCACAGCGCCGCCGCCAGCAGCGGGGCGGTGCGTCGCCGGGCCAGCAGCAGCCGCTGGTTGACGACCGGTTCGGGCTTCCAGTGGTGCTTGTACGGCTCGTTGCCGCGCAGCAGACTCAGCGTGCCCCGCGCGTGGTCGCCGGCCGCGTCGAGCAGCATCACCGCCACATCCGCCTTGCGCTCACGCAGACACGGGTGGGCGCCGTACAGATAGCCGCCCGCGAGCCGCCGCGACAGCAGCGTCAGATCGACGGCCACTACGTCGTCGTCCAGCCGGAACTCGGTGACGACCGCGTCCCCGGACCGCACCATCGGAGCGACCGAGCGCACCAGGTGGTCGCGGAACCGCGGCCGCAGATGCTCGCTCGTCACCTTCCGCCCCTGCCACTGGAGCTGGTGCAGCTCCAGCAGCCGCCGCAGCGCCTTGTCGACCTCGCCGGGCTCCACGACATGCCGTTCGACGCCGAGCGAGGACAGCTTGCGCAGCTTGGCGCGCACCCGCTGCTGGGCCTTGGCCGACGGCAGCCGGGCCACCAGCTCGTCCATCGGCACGGCGGGCAGCTCCAGGCACAGCGAATCGCCGACCCGGCGCCGCGGCCCGGGCCAGTGGTCGTAGATCCGCTGCGCCGCGCCGCCCGGCCGCACCTCACGCAGGTCGACCAGCGCGGTGCGGGCCGCCGCGGCCAGCGCCTCCGTGAGCGCGGCGACCGGCTCCTCGCCCCGTTCCTCGTCGAGGAGGACGTCCCCGTAGTCGGAGATCGCCCCGCCGAGCGGCACGAGCGAGGGCACGGGACGCGGTACGCGCATCAGGGGCGCGGCGGCGACCAGGTCGTCCCCGTCCCGGACCACCAGGACTCGGAGCCGCCCGCTATGGCCGTACGACAGCCACCACGAGTGCAGCCAGGCGTGGCTCTGGAACGGGGTCGCGGTGGGGGAACGGCCGTACAGGCGTGCCCAGTCGGGGGCGAGTGCGGCGAAGACGGTGTCGTCGGTGACGAGTTCCGTCGTGTACGTCACAGCTGGCCGTGGGCGTCGGCGGCGACGGCCGGGCCGGGCACCTGGGCCGGGCGCCCCGGCTCGCCGGCGGTCCGTCGCGGCCGCACCAGCAGCACCAGGCCACCGAGCAGGCCGCCCGCGCTCGCCCCGACCAGCCCGGTCACCGCGGGCGGGGCCGAGGACGGCTCGGTGGGCTTGGTGGCGCGGGCGAACTGCTGGAGCTCCACGTTGGTGGCGCTCTGGGCGGTGTCCGCGTGCCGGGTCAGGGCGCGGGCGACCGCGTTGGCCATGTCGGCGGCGAGGTCGGGGCGCGAGGAGGTCGCCGTGATCGCGACCATCGGGGCGTCCGGCGAGGTCGCGGTCTGCACGCTCGACTTCAGCGTCCTGACCGGGACGCCCGCCCACACCTGCGCGTCCCCGAGCACCGCCAGCTGCGTCGCGACCCGGCCGTAGGCCTGCGCGAAGCCGAGTGCGGAGGCGGGGTCGGACTTCTCGGTGGGGACGGCGACGACATAGCTGGTCGCCGTGTACGTCGGCGTCTGGGCCAGGCTGTACGCCCCGCCCAGCATTCCCCCGGCGACGGCACCGGCCGCGAGCAGGGACCAGGCCGGGAGCGTCCTGGCGCGGGTGAGGACCGTGGCGGGGCGGCGCGGTCCGGTGGGGTTCTCGGTCATGAGGAACTGACTCCCTGAGGTGACGTGGGCGACGAGGCCGCGGCCGCGTAGACATCCATCAGCTGTGCGGCGCTGCGGGTGATGCAGTAGTGGTGGGCGGCGTCCGGCGCGGTGCGCGGGCGCGGGCCCTCGGCGCGGGCCGCCGCGATCGCGCGGGCGAACTCGTCGGGGCCGCCCAGGACCTGTCGGCTGCCGGGGGCCGCCTGCGAGGGCAGGTCCTCGATGGCCGGGCAGGAGCTGTAGAGCACGGGCAGCCCGGACGCCAGCGCCTCGACGACCGCCAGCCCGAAGGCCTCCTCGGGCGACGGGGAGACGAGCAGGTCCATCGCGGAGGCGAGGGACGGCAGATCGGGACCGGGGGAGCCGTCGGGGACGCAGGGGCGTTCGCCGGTGAACAGCACCCGGTCGGCGACCCCGGCCGCACGGGCGACCTGGCGCAGCTGGTGCTCGTCCGGGCCGCCGCCGACCAGCAGCAGCCAGCAGTTGTCCGGCAGCTGGGCCAGCGCCCGGATGACGGTGCCGAAGCGTTTGCCCGCCGTGAGCCGGCCGATGGCGCCGATGACGTACGCCTCCTCGGGCAGGCCGAGGCGGCGGCGGGTGTGCAGACGCTGGAGGGCGTCGAAGCGGAAGCGGGGCAGGTCGATGCCGTTCGGGACGACCTCGATACGGGGGGCGGGCACGCCCCAGCGCTTGAGGCGGGCGGCGACGGTGGGGGAGACGGCGACCGTCGCGCGGCCCAGGCGTTCGCTGGCCAGGTAGAGGCCGCGGACCCCGGCGGTGAGCCTGCGGCCCTCCATCTGCGAGTCGCCGAGGGAGTGTTCGGTGGCGACGACCGCGCGGACGCCCGCGAGCCGCGCGGCGAGCCGGCCGTAGACACAGGCGCGGTACAGGTGTGTGTGCACGAGGTCGTAGCCGCCGGCCCGGATGTGGCGGACCAGGCGGGGCAGGGCGGCCAGGTCGCGGTTGCCGGCCATCCCGAGATGGGTGACGCGGACCCCGTCGGCGATCAGCCCGTCGGCGACCGCGCCCGGGTTGGTGAGCGTCACGACGTCGCAGTCGACGGGCAGATGCCGCAACAGCAGCCGCAGTTGCTGCTCGGCGCCGCCGACCCCGAGGCCGGTGATGACGTGGAGGGCCTTCATCTCAGATCCCCTCGACGGGACGGCGGCGCAGCCGGTGCAGCCGGTGCTTGAGGAAGAGGCGTACGGCGGTGTCGTTCTGGCCGATGTGCAGACGGGGCAGGGCGTACGGGCCGGTGAGCGGGCCGGGGTCGATGGCGCAGGCGTACGTGTATCCGGCTTCTCGTACGGCGTCGACGGCGCGCTGGTCGAGCGTTCCGTACGGGTAGCAGAAGCCCTTCACGGGCGCGCCGGTCAGCTCCTCCAGCGCGGTCCGGCTCTCGACGACCTCGGACTTGAGCCGCGGGTCGTCGGCCTTGGTCAGGTCGACGTGGGTGAGACCGTGCGAGCCGATCTCCACGCCCGCCTCGCAGGCCCGGCGCAGGCCGTCGGCGCTGAGCAGCGGCTTGCGCGGGCCGAGCGGGTCCCAGGCGTTGTCGCCGCCGAGACGGCCGGGCAGGACGAAGAGGGTGGCCCCGAAGTCGTGCTCGCGCAGCACGGGCAGGGCGTGGTCGAGGAAGTCGGCGTACCCGTCGTCGAAGGTGAGGCCGACGAGGTCCCTGCGGGTGGGGGCGGCCAGCAGCGCGGCCATGGACACGCCCCGCAGACCACGGCGGCGGAGCCAGGTCAGCTGGCGGTCGAGTCGTTCGGGTGTGACCGTGATGCGGTACGGGTCCTCGGAGCAGTCGCCGACCGAGTGGTACATCGCGATCCACGGGACGGGGGCGGATTCAACGGCAGCGGCCATGCGTCAGCCTTCGTGTGACGGAGCGTAGGGATCTCAGTGCGGGTACGACGCCCTGGGCGTCCAGCGCCCAGGCGAGCAGGACGAAGACGGCGGCGACGGTCGCCCCGCCCGCGGCGAGCCCCGGCACGGCGGACGGCACCTGCCCGGCGACGAAGGTCCCGGCGATCGTCGCGACCACCGCGGCACGGACGGGCCTGCTCAGCTCGCGCAGCGCGCCCCGCTTGCGGATCGGGACGCTTCTGGGACCCATGCCGGCCAGCAGCAGTACGGCGGTCACCGTGATGCCGACGGCGTTGGCGGCGGCGATGCCGCAGACGCCCCAGGGGCCGACCGTCCAGGCGCCGATCCAGGAGGTGGCGACGATGCCCGCAGCCATCGCGGCGACCGGGTACCAGCTGGGGCGGGCGGCGGAGAAGTACGACCGTACGAGCACGCCGGTCAGGGTCTGGCCGAGCAGACCGAGGGCGTACACGCGCATGACGTCCGCGGTGGCCGTGGTGTCCTGGGCGGTGAACGCGCCTCGCTGGAAGAGGAGTTCGATGATCTGCGGGGCGCAGGAGATCACCGTGGCGGCGCCGAGCAGCACCATGCAGGTGGCCAGCGCCAGGTCCCGTTCCACGCGGCTGCGGGCCCGTTCGATGTCGCCGTCGGCGAGGGCGCGCGCGACCACCGGGAAGGTGACCGTGCACAGCATCATCGACAGGGTCATCGGGATCTGGGCGACCTTCTGCGCGTAGTTCAGGTGCGAGATGGCGCCGGCGTCGAGGGTGGAGGCGAGGTAGCGCTCGATGAGGGTCTGGGACTGCCTGCACAGGGCGAAGAGGAGGACGGTCGCGACGAGGGCGGCGGTGACGGCACGGTCGCCGCTCGCGCCCGACTCCGGCTGAGCGACTTGCTTGCGGCACAACTGCCTCACGAAGGAAGGCAGTTGAACGAGGACCATCAGCCCGCCGCCGATCGCGACCCCGATCGCCGCCGACCGCACACCCCACTGCCCGCCCAGGACGAACATCGCCGTGATGATGCCGGTGTTGTACGCCACGTAGATCGCGGCCGGCGCGAGGAACCTGCGGTGGGCGCGGAGTGCGGCGCTGCAGTACCCGGCGAGCCCGAAGCCCAGCACACAGACCGCGGCGAACCGGGTGCAGTCGACGGCGAGAGCGGGGTCGGGCAGGCCCGGTGCCAGCGCCTCGACGAGATAGGGGGCGGTGGCGGCGATCAGCGCGGACACGGCGACGAAGGCCAGGCAGAGGCGGGGCAGCGTGGCGACGACCAGGGCGCGCACCGGATCCCCGGGAGCGCCCTGCGCCCGCCGCGCCAACGCCAGACTGAACGCCGGGACCAGCGCGAAGGCCAGCCCGTCCTCGATGAGCAGCGTCGACGCGAACTCCGGGATCGTCCACGCCACCAGGAAGGCGTCGGTCTCGCTCCCGGCCCCGAAGAGCCGCGCCAGCGCCTGATCCCGCGCGAGCCCGAGAAGCGCCCCGGCGACGGAGAGGACCGCGGTGACGAGGGTGGCTTTGGCCAGGAAGCCGCGGGAGACGGGGGCGAGGTCGGGAAGGGCGGGAGACGAGGTGGAAGGACCCGCGGGGCGGGCCGAGGGGAGGGCGGGAGCGCGTCCCGCGGTGCGGGAAGTCCGGGAGGGACGGGGGGCGCGGACGGCACGTGGGTGGCGGGAGTGCGCGGGAGCGTCCGGGGCCGGGGGAGCGGCCGATGTACGGGATGACGGGTGAGCCGGCGAGGCGCTGGAGACGCGGGGATCCGCCGGAGCCTCGCGGGCCCCGGAATCACCACCGCTGAGGAACCCCTCGGAGACCCCGGGCCCTACGAGCCACTCGCCCTTCCCGGAAACAGTGGACTCCAGCGGTCCCCCGGATGCCTCGGCCGGCTCCGCGCCCCGTCCGTTCGGCGTGCCCGGCGAAACCCCGGAAGTCCGCTGGCTCTGGGAGGCCAAGGGTCGTCCGGATGTCTCGGCGGGCTTCGTGTCCCGTCCGCTCGGGGTGCTCGGCGGAACCGCGGAAGTCCGGGTGTCCCGAGCGGTCGTGGTCCACCCTGAAGTCTCGGCGGCTCTTGCGTCCTGTCCGCCCGGGGAGTCCGTCGAAACCGTGGAAGCCCAGGTGCTCCGGGCGGTCGAGGTCCGCCCCGGAGCCTCGTCAGGCCCTGCGCCCCGTCCGTTCGGCGTGCCCGGCGAAACGTCGGAAGTCCGCTGGCTCTGGGAGGCCAAGGGTCGTCCGGATGTCTCGGCGGGCTTCGTGTCCCGTCCGCCCGGGGTGCTCGGCGGAACCGCGGATGCGCCGGTGGGCCCCGTGTTTCTTCCGCTCGGGAAGCCCGCCGCGTCCCCGGGAGTCCGGGGCGGCGTCACCGTCATCGGGTTGCCGCCTCCTCGGCGCGGTCGGGTGCCGGGGTCGGGGTCGGTGCGGGCCGCTCCGGGGCGCTGCCGAGCAGGGCCCACCAGGCCGCCAGGCCGAAGCACACGGCTGTCAGTACCGTCGAGGGTCCGCCGATGTCGGCGTACGCGAAGTCGGTGAGCTGCCAGACCAGGAAGCCGCAGGCGACCAGGCCGCAGTCGAGCCCCGGACCGGACCGGCGTACCCGCGCCAGCCCCCGCAGCCCGCACACCAGCAGGGCCAGCCAGCCGCCGACGAGGGCGAGGAGACCGATGAGGCCCTGCTCGGAGAGGATCAGGAGGTACATGTTGTGCGGGGAGAGCAGCGGCTGCTTACGGAAAGCCGCGCCCGCGCCTTCCGTGTCGCTGCCGGCGGACAGCGCCAGTGAGGCGTGCGCGTCCCGGTGTTCGGGGAAGCCCTTCAACCCCACGCCGGTCAAAGGCTGTTCACGCCACATGCCGACCGCCGCCGCCCACATGGTGTACCGGTCGGTGACGGACTGGTCGGGCGCGTCGGTGACCTGCGTGATGCTGCTGATCCGCTCCTGGAGCATCGCCGAACCGACCCCGAAACCGCCCACCAGGATCACGCCCAGGGCCATCATCACGGCCCCCACCCGCAGCGCCCGCCGCATCCCGGCCAGCATCAGCTGCACCGTGCACGTCACCGCCGTGGCGATCCACGCCCCGCGGCTGAAGGACAGCGCGAGCGGCACCAGCAGGGCCAGCGCGCAGCAGCCGGCGATCACCCGGTGCCGTACGGGCGTCCGGCCCAGCGCCAGCCCCACCGCGCACACCAGCCCGAAGCACACGACCGTCGCCATGCCCATCACGTCCTGCGCCCCGAAGGTGCCGACGGCACGGATCTCCTGGCCCTGGTACGAGGCACCGGTCCCGGTCAGGAACTGGTGCACCCCGATCGCCCCCTGCCACAGGGCGAGCCCCACGAAGGACCAGGCCAGGACACGGAAGTCGCCCCGGCCCCGGATCAGCAGCAGCACCGCGGCCGGGACGAGGACGAAGATCTGCAGATAGCGGCCCATGCCGGTGATCCCGGCACCCGGTGAGGAGGCTCCCGCGGCGGCGATCGCCAGCCCGAGCACCGGCAGGCCCAGCACCACGGCCGCCGTACGCGACAAGGGGCGCCGCCGGTCCCGTACCAGCAGGATCCCGCAGTAGAGGACCACCAGCGCCGAGACCGCGTCGGCGGGCCCCGCGCCCCCCTCGCCGCCCGGCCCGATCGGCAGCCCCAGCAGGGCGATCACCGCCACCACCGGGAGCACCGGCGCGCATCTGCGCACGTGGTCCATGCTCAACTCCCCGTCGGACGCACGAGGGCGGCGGCGGTGCGGGCCAGGATGCAGATGTCCTGCCACAGCGACCAGTTGTCGATGTACGCGTTGTCGAAGCGGGCCCGGTCCTCGATGGAGGTGTCGCCGCGCAGGCCGTGGATCTGGGCGAGACCGGTGATGCCGGTCTGCATACGGTGGCGGGCCGCGTACCCGGGGTAGGTCTGGCTGAAGTTCGCGACGAAGTACGGGCGTTCGGGCCTCGGCCCCACCAGGCTCATGTCGCCCCAGAAGACGTTCCACAGTTGCAGCAGCTCGTCCAGGGACGTCCTGCGCAGGAAGCGGCAGAACCACGACATCTGGCGTTCGTTCGCCACGCTCCAGCGGGTCGCCGACTCGTGCTCGTCGACCGGGCGGTGGGTGCGGAACTTCAGCAGCGTGAAGGGGCGGCCGTCCTTGCCGATGCGTTCCTGGCGGAACACCACACCGCGTCCGTCGGTCAGCCGCAGCACCACCGCGCACACCAGCAGCAGCGGGCTGACCAGCAGCAACAGGGTCCCGGCCACCAGCACGTCCAGCATCCGCTTGCCGAAGCTGCCGCGTCGCCGTCCGCCCATGTCGAGGCGCCGGCAGGCGAATCCGGCGAGCTGGTCGCGGGTGGCGTACGACGGGGAGTCCGCGTCGACCTCCCACACCGCGCAGCCCGACTCGGCCAACGCCCGGAGCAGAGGCCCCTGTTGGGACCGTACGGACGGATGCACGACCAGCACGTCCCGTACGCCGTTCTGGATGAGAGCCCGCTCGACCTCCTGACCGGTCGTCAGCACGGGCAGGCCGTCACTGCCGTCCGGTGTCTCGGTGACGACGCCCACCGGGCGTACTCCGCAGCGCGGGTGGCGCAGGATGCCCGCGGCCACGCGCTGCGCGGTCGTCGCGGGGCCGATGACGAGGGCGGCGCGCGGGCGGTTCAGCAGGACCGTGCGGCGCCGCCAGTGCACGGCGCCGCGGGCCGCGCAGGCCGCCGCCGACTGGAGGAGGAAACCGAGGGTGAGTGTGTCGGCGGGCAGCGCGTGCTGCGGGGCGTACGCGGCGACCAGCGCGCCGAGCGCCAGCCAGGACACCGCGATCCGGCCGCAGACGGCGGGCAGTTCGTCCAGGACACCCGGCACCGCGCGGGGCAGGTGCGGGCGCAGCAGCATCGACGCGGACACCAGCAGGGCCGCGAGCAGCGGGTGGTGTGTGGTGCCGGTGAGCGCGAGGGCGCCGAGCAGCGCGGCGGTCAGGTCCGCGGCGAGCAGCGGCACCGGCGAGGCGGGCCGGGGCTGCGGACGGCGGTGCGGGAAGCGGAAGCCGCCGGCGACACCGCGCGACGGGATGACCGAGACGGGCGAGAATCCGCGATCCCGTGGCTGCCCGCCGGGCGAGGGGACGGTACTTTCGGCGGTCACGAGTGGATGGACTCCCTGTACTCGGTGGGCACGACGGGCCCCACGGCGCCGAGCAGTTCGCGGTACAGACCCGCCACCGCCTCGGTCGTGTGCCGCACGTCGTGCGTGGACAGGACGTGTTGGCGCCCCTGATGGCCGAGCGACTCGCACAGCAGCGGATCGAGGAGCAGCTCGGCGACGGCGGTGGAGAGCGGCGCCGGATCCCCCGGCGGTACCAGGCAGCGGGGTGCGAGATGCGGCGGCAGGCTCTCCCGGGCGCCGTCCACGTCGGACATCACGACCGGCCGCCCGCAGGCCATCGCCTCCAGCGGGGCGAGCGCCATGCCCTCCCAGCGTGAGGGCAGGACGACCAGATCGGCGGCCTGGTACCAGGGGGCGGTGTCGGTGGCGGCCCCGGCGAACAGCACCGACTCCGGTGCGCGCGCGGCGAGCCGGGCGCGGTCGGGTCCGTCGCCGACGAACACGAGCCGTGCCCGCGGCGCCCGCTCCCGTACCGCGTCCCACGCGTCGAGCAGGACGTCCTGCCCCTTCTGCCGGCACAGCCGTCCCACGCACACGACGAGCGGGGCCTGCGGATCGACGTCCGGCAGCAGTGACGCGCGTACGGTGCCCACGGAGGCGGGGTGGAAGCGGGCGGGGTCGATGCCGTTGGGGATGACGCTCCACCGCCCGGCGATCCCGGCACGCACACCGGTCGTGCGCTCCGCGCCGCTCACGCACACCACCCGGGAGGCCCAACGCGCCCCCCACCGTTCCCACTTCAGTGCGAGTGCCGCGGTGACCCCGCCGACCGCCTCGAAGGACCAGGCGTGCGGCTGGAACACCGTCGGCACCCGTCCCCGTACCGCGAGCCGCCCGGCCAGACCGGCCTTCGCACTGTGTGCGTGCACCAGTTCGGGCCGTACCTCTTCGATCACCTGAGCGAGACGCCGTACCTCCCCGACGAGCGACGGTCCCGGCGAACGTGTCGCCCGCCACCGCCGTACGTCCGCCCCCAGCTCCCGCAGACTGTCGGCGAAGGCGCCGTCCGGACAGGCCACCGCGACCTGCATCCCGGTCGCGAGCTGGGCTCGCACCAGGTCCGTCACGACCCGGGCGACCCCGCCCTCCACGGGTTGTGTGAGGTGAAGGACCCGTGGCCGAGGGTCGGTTGCTGACTGGTGCATTGCGCGGTTTCCTCGCTCACGGATGGCACTCGGGACGGGCGGGAACGCGCCTCACTGCGCGTCGACGGCGACGAAAAGTGCGCCGGTCCACGCCGCGTCCCGCTGGGAAACGAGCCGGAAGGCCAGCTGGTCACCACCGGGCCGCAGAGCCGTGCCGAGATCGAACACATCGGAGTCGTAGCCGAGGGTGTTCGCATACGAGGGGACGCGCTGCGACGGCGTCGTTCCGGGCTCGGAAATCGTTGAATTCAGCACATCTGTACGGGGGTTGGCGGCGTCGGTCAGCGCCACGGGCACCCTGCGGTCCGTCGCGCTGGTCGAAACGGTGAGCGAGTCACCCGTACGGCCGCGGTCACCGTCGTAGGCGACCAGTCCCGCCCGTCCGGAGGCGCCCTTCGGGAAGCCCAGCTGCCGGAGCCGGACCTCCTGGGCCGACCCGAGCGTCTCGAAGCCGTCCCACAGGGCCAGATGGCGCAGCGGCTCCGCCGCCTTCTCGTACGCCACCACCAGCGTCCAGCCGCCCCACGAACCGGCCGCCGACCTCCCCATCGCCACATTGACCTGGGCGACGGTGTAGAGGCCCGAACCGCTCTGACGGACCAGCTTCGTGACGTCCGCCGAGGCCTGGAAGGCGTCCGCGCCCTGGGCCACCCGATGGCCGACCAGGGTGTCCGCGAGGACCTCCTTGTACTGGCCGCCGGGCTCGGCGATCAGCACCCGGCCGTTGTCCTTCGGCGGCTTCTGCTCGCCGACGCGGAGATTGCCGCCCCAGTACAGCCGCGCGTACGTGGCCCGGGCGCCCTCGGGCAGCCGGACCTCCGCGCGGGAGGAGTTGTAGGTGTTCGGGTCGGTGTCGACGTCGACGTAGAACATGTCGAGGCCGCCGTTGACCGCCGTCCCGCCGTCCCGGACGGCGGGGCAGGAGGGCTGGGCCGTGCCCGCCCGGCAGCTGATGGAGGCGTTGGCCGCGCGGACCATCCCGCCGTGCTGGAGTGCCCGGAACCGCTCGGCGAACGGCAGCCGCCCGGCCTCGGGGGAGGGCGGGGCGGCCGCGAGGGCGCCACCGGGGGCCCAGATCGTGGCGAGGGCGAGGACTCCTACCGCCGCCGGGCGCAGCAACGTGCGCAGGGAATGGCGCATGACCGGGTGGACCTTCCGGGAAAAGGTGCGGGTCGGGAGGTGGCACGCCCGGGTCGTGGTGCCAGGGCGTCATGAGTGCGATTTGCTGGCTATAGGGGTGCGTCAAGAGGTCCGCAACTCTAGCCGCTATCCGTATTAATGCCTTGAAACCGGGCAAGTGTGTCGGATTGGTGAAGTCGGGCCTCTCACGAGATCACCCCATTGGCGGCGCAACCCGCGCGCGCCCCGTGCGTTGACACAGCGCCGGGCATCCCCGCCCGGGTGTTTTGTGTCAACCCCCAAGGAGCACCTCTCCATGTCGCGTATCGCGAAGGGCCTGGTCCTTACCTCCGCCGCCGTCGCGGCCGTCGCCGGCGGTGCCGGCATCGCCGCCGCCGACAGTGGCGCGAACGGCGTGGCCGCCCACTCCCCGGGCGTGCTGTCGGGCAACGTCGTCCAGGTCCCGGTCCACGTTCCGGTCAACGTCTGCGGCAACACCGTGAACGTCATCGGTCTGCTGAACCCCGCCTTCGGCAACACCTGCGTCAACGACTGACGTCCGCGCGCATCACCCTGCCGGCCGCCCTCCCGTGGTTCCCCCTCGGGAGGGCGGCCGGTTTGCGTTGCCCCGAATGGGGGGTGGGGGCCGCGACACGGTGAGCGGGGCTTGACATGCCGTCTCACCAGGGACGAAGCCCGAGCCTGGTGATTACGGTGCGGGTCCGTTCGGTTGCAGAGCGCGGTGAGCGCTTTCACGGTGGGCACAAGATCCTCCCCGCATCGAAAGGGCTCCTCCATGCGTGCTCAGTCCGCACGACGTCTCGCGTCGGCCGCCGTCACCGCCACCCTCCTGATCGGGATCACCGCACCAGCCGCGGTTGCCGTCGACAACGCGTCGCAGCGCGAGCGCATCGAGGAGGCGGCGAAGGCGCCTCTCCCCGGCGTGGACGGGCTCCTCGCGCAGGTCCAGACCCTGGGCAACCTCGGAAGCGTCCTCGCCCCGGTCACCGACGTGCTGAACGCCGTCCTCAAGGCCGACGACGGACAGGTCTCCCCCGAACAGGCGACGCAGCTCCTGGACGCGGTCAAGGCCGCCATCGCCAAGGTCACCGCCGCGGCCCCCGCGCCGGTGCCGCTGCCGGCCGACCCGCCGGCCACCACCACGCCGGCGACCCCACCGGCCACCACCACGCCGACCGACGCGCTGCCCCTGCCCGTGCCGGCGCTCCCGCTGCCCGCGGACAAGAGCGGCGACGACTCCAAGGCCGCGTCCGCGGACTCCAAGGCGCCCTCCGCCGACGCCGTGGGCGACGCGCTCGCCGCCCTGCAGACGGCGGTCGCCGACCTGCTCGCCGCGGCCACCTCCGGCGACCCCACCAAGGTGGTCCCGGCCGCCACGAAGGTGGTGAGCAGCCTCCTCAACGCCATCCTCGCGCTGCTGCTGGGCGGCGGACTCCCGCTGCCCCTCCCGGCGGACCTGCCGGTACCGGTGCCGCCCCTGCCGGTCCCGCTTCCGCTGCCCGCCTCCTGACCCCGCCGGTGCCCTCCTGGAACCAGGGCGGCGCCTGAGGCGAAGCAGTCGTCACCCCAGCCGTTGTGCCGGTCGGCCTGACCGGCACAACGGCTGTTCTGTTTTCCTATTGCTTTTTAATAACCCCCCGGGGATCCCAACGGGTGGTTGCAGAAGTTTTCTGCGTACGGGGTTTCCGGGCCGGTCGGGGATCGTTAGGCACGGCGTCGGAATTCTCTCTGGTGACGTGAGTTGCCGAAGAAAGGAACATGATGAAGTCCCTGAAGGCTGCCGCTGTTGTTGCCGGCACCGTGGCCCTCGCCGGTGCTGCCGCGCCCGCGTTCGCCTACAGCCCCGCCGACGTCACGCCCACCAGCCTCACCGGCGCCGTGAACTCGCTCACCAGTGGTCAGCTGGCCCCCGCCGACGTGATGCCGCTGCAGCACCAGTCGAACGCGCTCGACACCGAGAACAAGGACTCCGTGCTCAACACCGTGAAGGGTGCGACCGCCACGCTGAACAACAGCGGTCTGCTCGGCGGACTTCCGCTGGGTGGCTGACGTATCGCTCTCGCCGAAAGGGCCGGTTCCGTGGCGTGGGGGATCGGTCCTTCGCGCTGTTCGAGGGCGCGTCCCTCGTTCGTGTGGACCGTGCGGGGGGCATCGCCCGGTCGGGTGAGAACGGGCGCAGCGGGGTTCCGGCCCGTCGATATGGTCGCGCGGTGACCTCAACCCAAAGCGAAACCCGCCCCTTCAACGCCGCCGACCTGGGCACGCTCGTCGTCATGGCCTGGAGCGGCGATGCCCCCGACGGCCACATGCCCTACCTCCTCGCCTACACCCTCGGGGACGCCGCGGCCGGACCGGAGGCCTCCACGGCCGCCGTCGAAGCGCTGCTGGAGAACAACGGCCTGCCCGTCGGCGGCGACCTCGTCGACGGCAACGCCCGGTCGAACCTGCCGGTCAGCCTGCTCGTCGAGGCCGGTACGGCCGTCGTCAACATGCCCGGCTTCAACGCCCAGTGCACCCCGCCGGCGGAGTGGCTGGAGGCGGTGGCCGAGCGCGGCTTCGCCTACTTCGTGTTCACCACCCGCCCGTGGCCCGAGGCCAAGCCGGGCCGGCCCATCGAGCCGGAGGCGCTGGCCGACTTCGCGGGCGCCGACGACACCCTGAACGCGGCCGCGCACATCGTCCTCCCCGCCCGCAGCCTGCGCGGCTGATGACGCGAACCGCGGGCGCCAGTCGCGCGTTCGCCGTTCTGCTGGTGATCACGGGGGCCGCCGGACTGCTGGCCTCCTGGGTCATCACCCTCGACAAGTTCAAGCTGCTCGAGGACCCGGACTTCACCCCGGGTTGCAGCCTGAACCCCGTGGTGTCCTGCGGCAGCGTCATGCGGAGCGACCAGGCCTCGGCCTTCGGGTTCCCCAACCCGATGCTGGGCCTGGTCACCTACGGCATCGTCATCGGTGTCGGCATGAGCCTGCTGGCCGGTGCGCGCTTCCCCGGCTGGTACTGGCTCACCTTCGAGGCGGGCTGTGCCTTCGGCGTCGGATTCGTGTCGTGGCTGCAGTTCGAGTCGCTCTACCGGATCAACGCCCTGTGCCTGTGGTGCTGTCTGGCGTGGGTCGCGACCATTCTCCTGTTCTGGTACGTGACGTCGTTCGCCGTACGGAACCGATTCCTGCCCGCGCCCGGCTGGTTGAGGGCCTTCTTCGGCGAATTCACCTGGGTGGTCGCGGTGTTGCACCTCGGGATCGTCGGAATGCTGATCCTGACCCGTTGGTGGGACTTCTGGACGAGCTGACAATTCAGCGGTCGTACTACTGCGGCAGTCGGGCGAATCTTGCGCTGGTGCCTGTTCCAGGATCGTTATGCGGTACGGACGTTGAGCCACCGAATCCGGAAAGGGACCGTACCTGAGATGAAGTCGACCACCCGAGGAACCATTGCCGCAGTCCTCACGGGCGTCGCGGCCGCGATGGGTGCCGCCGCGACCCCCGCCGCGGCGGTGGACACGGTCCCCGTCCCGGTGCCGCTGGACGGGATCGAGAAGTCCCTCAACGTGGAGCTGCCCAAGGTCGGCGGCGAGATCCCGCTGCCGATGCCGGGCGCGCCCGAGGGCCCGCAGTACGTCGAGGGGCGGCTCCTTCCCGAGCGGGTGATCCCGCAGCTGCCGGTCAGCGCCGGACTGCCCGGCGCGGGTCTGCGCGCGCCCCTGCCGCACCTCCTCGGCGACGACTTCGACCACCTCGGCGTCGGCACCCAGGCCTCCGACCTGCGCACGCTGGCCCCGGGCCTGTCCCTGGACGCCCCGCTGACCGCGCCGAACGCCGACAACTTCGGCCTGCCGGAGCCGAAGCTGCCGCAGGTGGGCGTCCTCACGCCGGTCCTGCAGACCGTGCCGGCCGCGAACCTGGTGATGGGCCCCGGACTGTAGGGGCCGCTCGCTCCCAGGAGCCCGCTCGGACCATCGGACGGTGACCGAGCGGGCTCCTTCGCGGTTACCGCTACGGATCAACCGAACCGGACGAGGAGCACACGATGGTCGTCAGTGTCGGCGGAGTGGCGGTAGGGGCGGAGCCCGCAGCGAAAAGCCAGGCCAGACCGGGCTCGGCGCGGAGCGGTCGGCGGGACGTGCTGCGAGGCCTGCTCGCCGCGGTCGGCGCCCTCGCGCTCGCCCCGGTCGTCGCGGCCTCCCGGCCGCCGCAGAAGGGGGACGACCCCGGAGAGCTCGGCTTCGAGGAGACGTATCGGGGCCGTCGTATCCGCGGTGTCAAGACCTCCGCGGGCCGCACCCCCGGCGCCGCCGAGTGGCATGTCACCGTCGACGGCCGGTCCCTGCATCTGATGCGCCGGGCCGACGGCACGTGGCTGAGCATGGTCGACCACTACCGGTCGTACGCCACCCCCCTCGCCGCGACCCGCGCCGCCGTCGACGAGCTGGGGCCGGGGCAGCAACTGCGCGAGAGCGAGACACACACGGGGGGACACCATGGCGTACATCCGTAAGGACGCGAGCACGCTCACCAGCGCCGAGAAGCGGCGGTTCGTGAAGGCGATGCTGGAGGTCAAACGGCGGGGCGAGTACGACGAGTTCGTACGGATGCACATCGACTTCTATGTCAGCGACGGCGAGGGCGGACTGCGGACGGCCCACATGACGCCGTCCTTCCTGCCCTGGCACCGGCGCTTCCTGCTGGACCTGGAGCGGGCGCTGCGCCGGGTGGACTCGTCGGTGACCGTGCCGTACTGGGACTGGACCAAGGACCGCGGGACGGGGTCGGCGCCCTGGACCAAGGACCTGCTGGGCGGCACCGGGCGGTCGTCGGACCGGCAGGTGATGACCGGTCCGTTCGCCTACGCGGGCGGCAACTGGACCATCAGGGAGGGCGTGACCGACGAGGAATACCTCACCCGGGACCTCGGACGCGTCCGCGACCCGATCGCGCTGCCCACCAAGGGCGATCTGGAGTCGGCCCTGGATGACCCGGTCTACGACGTCTCGCCCTGGGACTCGACGTCCACGAAGGGGTTCCGCAACCGGCTGGAGGGCTGGGGGAGCGGGCGCGGCCAGGCCGCCTGGCGCAACCACAACCGTGTGCACCGCTGGGTCGGCGGCGCCATGGTCGGCGGCGCGTCCGTCAACGACCCGGTCTTCTGGATGCACCATGCCTTCGTCGACCTGCAGTGGTACCGCTGGCAGCTGCGGCACCGGGGCGCCCGCTATCTGCCGGCGAAGCCGCCGGCCGCCGGGAGCGCCCAGTACCGGCGGATCGTCGCGCGGCACGAGAAGATGCCGCCGTGGAATGTGACGCCGGATTCACTGGAGGACGTCAGCGCGATCTATCGGTACGCCTGACGCGGCGTCGCCGACGAGGCGGGTACGCGGAAGGGCCCCGGCGCTCGGAGTGCCGGGGCCCTTCCAAGTCGACGAGGCGTCAGCCGCCGTAGCCACCACGGTCGTCGTGGCCGTCGCTGACGTTGGCGCACGTGTTGCCGAAGGCCGGGTTCAGCAGGGCGATCACGTTGACGGTGTTGCCGCACACGTTGACCGGGATGTGGACCGGAACCTGGACGACATTGCCGGAGCCGACGCCGGGCGAGTGGGCGGCCTCACCCTGGGCGCCCGCGTCCGCCATGGCCATACCGGCGCTGCCGAGCGCCACGGCCCCGGCGCCGAGGGCGACACCGGCAGCCTTCGCGATGCGAGACATCACGTTCTCCTTAGTGAATCGATGAGCGCGGCAGCTGGACTCGCCGCCGCACTTCCCGTTCAACGCCGCCGCTGACGGCTGGTAACGGCGATCATGTGCGGATCACCCTTTTTGAAGAGCGGGCGCGCCGCCCGGCATCGGGGGGACGGGAAAATCCTTAGCTCCCGCGAGGGTCCTCAACTAGCCTCCCGGCATGGCTACCGACCGACTCATGCGTCTGTTCACCGACGAGACCCGGGTACGCGCCTTCGCGGCGGTGGCCCTGGGCGCGGAGACCTCGGAGGAGGTCGCTCGGGCGGCCGGACTGTCCGCCAAGGACGCGGCCCTGGCGCTGCTGAAGCTGCGGGAGCAGGGCGTGGTGACGGCCGGGGACGGCGCTGAACTGCGCGTCGCCTACGAGGCCTTCCAGGAGGCCGCGCGTGTGGAGCGCACGGAGACGGCATCGGAGAACGTCGGGTCCCGGGACGAGCGCACCCTGCAGACCTTTGTCCGGGAGGGGCGGCTGGTCCGGCTGCCCGCGCAGTGGACCCGTAAGAAGCTTGTGCTGCGGTACATCGCCGAACAGACCTTCGAGCCTGGCGTCGAATATCCCGAACGGGCCGTCAACGAGAAGCTCCAGGGCTGGTGCGAGGACGGCGACGTCGACCATGTGACGCTCCGGCGCCATCTGGTGGACCTGCACCACCTGGACCGGAGCGAGGGGATCTACCGGCGGGCGGCCTGAGCCCTCAGGGCAGCAGCCGTACGGGTGAACCCGCGAGGTACGCCTGGATGTTCTCGACGGCCTGGCCGTAGTACGTCCGGTAGTTGGCCCGCGACACATAGCCCAGATGGGGTGTGGCGAGCAGACGCGGGGCCGTGCGCATCGGGTGGTCGGCGGGCAGCGGCTCGAGGTCGAAGACGTCGACGCCGGCTCCGGCGATACGGCCCGCGTGCAGGGTGGCGAGGAGGGCGTCCTGGTCGACGATCGCCGCGCGGGAGGTGTTGACGAGGTACGCCGTCGGCTTGAGGAGGGCGAGTTCGGCGGGGCCGAGCAGTCCGCGGGTGCGGTCGCCCAGGGCGAGGTGGACGGAGACGAAGTCGCTGTCGCGCAGGAGGTCCTCCTTGGAGGGGGCGAGTGCGACGCCCACCTCGTCGGCGTACTCCTTGGTGAGGTTCTGGCTCCACGCGCTGACGTGCATGCCGAACGCGAGGCCGATGTGGGCCACCCGGCTGCCGATCTTGCCGAGTCCGAGGAGGCCGAGCCGGCGGCCGTGCAGGTCGGCGCCGACCGTGGACTGCCAGGGGCCGCCCGCGCGCAGGGTGTTGCTCTCCTCGACGATCCCGCGGGCCAGGCCGAGCAGCAGCGCCCAGGTGAGTTCGACGGGCGGGGTGGAGGAGCTGGCCGTACCGCACACGGTGACGCCGTGTGCCTCGGCGGCGGCGTAGTCGATGACGCTGTTGCGCATCCCGGAGGCGACGAGCAGCTTCAGCCGGGGCAGACGGCTGATCAGGGACCCGGGGAAGGGCACCCGCTCGCGCAGCGTCACCACGATGTCGAACCCGGCGAGCGCCTCCGCGAGCGCGTCCTCGTCCGCGATGTGGGTGTCGAAGCCGACGACCTCGACGTCGTCCGTGACCGGTGACCAGTCGGCGATCTCGGTCGCCACCCGCTGGAAGTCGTCGAGCACAGCGCAACGCAGCCGCACGTCGGTCCTCTCTCCGTCCTTCATGGCTCAGAAGATCGACTGTACGCCGCACACGGCAAGGGGATTCGACCCGAGCGGGCCGCGGTCCCGTGGCTCGGGGGCCCGTGCGCGGTGATTTTCGGGCAACTTCCGGGCCCTGGGCAGCAAAAAAGCCCTCCCGGAGGAGAGCTGGGAAAAGGGCGCCCCCGGCAGGACTCGAACCTGCGGCCAAGCGCTTAGAAGGCGCCTGCTCTATCCACTGAGCTACGGGGGCCGGTGTGGTGGCCTCGTACCTGGTGCCCGGGTGTGGGCTGATCCGTGACGTTGCCGGGGACAAGGATAGGGCTCCCGGATCCTTGTCCCTGCTGCTTCGCCTCCGTGGCTCAATGTGGAGGTTCGGTGAAGCGGTCCTGATAATCGCAGGCAGGTACGAATCGTGCATCGCTTTTGGCGTCTCACGCCCCGGGTGTTGTGCACTCGTTATGCCTGGACTGTGCCGTTGTCCCAGTCGTCCCTTCCGTCCCCTTGTGTTCTATCGGCGCGCAGACATGGTCATATGCTTCAGAAATCACCTAAAATTGGGCATTCTTCACATGTGGTGACCTTGGACGTACGGCCTCAGCTGCTCGACGCACTCTCCGCCCTGCGCGACCGTGTCGCCGCCGCACGCTTCCCGCTGCCCCTCGCGGGGGCTCCACGCGCGCGTGCCAACCGCGACGAACTGCTCGCCCAGCTCGACGACTATCTGGTGCCCCGGTTGAGGGAACCCGAAGCGCCCCTGCTGGCCGTCGTGGGGGGCTCGACGGGCGCCGGCAAGTCGACCCTCGTCAACTCCCTTGTGGGCAGACGGGTCAGCGAGGCGGGCGTACTGCGGCCGACCACGCGGACACCCGTGCTGGTGTGCCATCCGGAGGACCATCACTGGTTCAGCGGAATGCGCGTGCTGCCCGACCTCACGCGCGTGTGGGTGCCGCACCGGGACGTGAGCGACGAACTCCTGCTGCCCGGCGAGGATCCCGCGCGCGTGCTGCGCGTCGAGACCGCCGACAGCCTCCCGCCCGGCCTCGCCCTCCTCGACGCACCCGACGTCGACTCCCTCGTCGCCGACAACCGCACCCTGGCCGCCGAACTCATCTGCGCGGCCGACATCTGGGTCATGGTCACCACGGCGGCCCGGTACGCCGACGCCGTCCCCTGGCATCTCCTGCGTACCGCCAAGGAGTACAACGCCGCCCTCGTGACCGTCCTCGACCGGGTGCCGCACCAGGTCGTCTCCGAGGTCTCCCGCCAGTACGGGGCACTGCTCACCAAGGCCGGACTCGGCGAGGTACCGCGCTTCACCGTGCCCGAGCTCCCCGAGTCGGCATGGGGCGGCGGACTGCTGCCGGCCACCGCCGTCGCACCGCTCAGGGCCTGGCTCGTCCACCAGACCCAGGACCCGGCCGCCCGGCAGCACACCCTGGGCCGCACCGCCCACGGCGTCCTCGACTCGCTCAAGGCCCGCATGCCCGAGCTGGCCAGCGCCGCCGCCGCCCAGTACGCCGCCGCGCTGCGGCTCACCGCCGCCGTCGACGGGGCGTACGACAGCGAGCACGCGCGCGTGCGGGGACGCCTTCAGGCGGGCGCCGTACTCGCCGGGGACGCGCTCAAGCGGTGGCGCGCGTTCCCGCTCGACTGCTCCGCCGCAGAGCTTCTCGACGCGCTCACGGAGAGCCTCGCCGCGCTCCTGTTGTGCGCCGTCAGCGCCGCCGACGAGCGCGTCGACGAGGCCTGGCGGCGCGAACCTGCGGCGGGCGCCCCCGAGCTGGCCGGCCGGGACCCGGCGCCGGAGAGCGCCGAACACCGGATCGGGATGGCCGTACGACGGTGGCGGCGCGAGCTCGAGGAGTTCGCCGAGGAGGAGGTGCGCGACCTCGACCGCAGCGTCGCGCCCGACCCCGAGGTGATCGCCGCGCTCGTCGCCACCGCGCTGCTGGGCGGCCGCCGGGCGCGCTCCGCGGGCGAGGGACTTGCCGAGCGGATCGGGGCGCACGGCGCGCTCAGACTCCGCGACCGGGGCGGACGGCTGCTCACCGAGCACCTGGACCGGGTGGTCCGGACGGAACGCGAGCGCCGGCTCGCGCCGCTCGACGCCCTCGACGTACACCCCGAACCCCAGGCCGAACTCATCGCCGCGCTGTCCGTACTGCAGAAGGAGAGGTGACCGGTGACCGCCGTCACTGACGAGGACCAGACCGATCACACGCAGGACGCCGTCTCCGAGGACGAGGACGGCAGGCCGGCGGAGGACGAGGCAGTGAAGACCGGGGACGCCGTGGACCTCGCGGAGGACGAGCCCGAGGAGCCGGACGACGAGCACGCGCGCGAGGAGGACCGTACGGACTCTGCGGACTCCTCGGACGCGTGGGACGACGGGCTGATCGCGCGGCGGGTCACCGACGCCGCAGCCGCGGAGCCCGTCGCCGTGGTCGAGACGCGCGGTTCCGGCGCGCAGATCGCCGCGCCGCTCGCGTACGACGGACCTCTCAGGTCGCGGCTCGACGCGCTGCGCGAACTGGTGGGGCTCTCCCGGACCCGGCTCGACAGCCGGACGCTCGCCGAGGCGGGCCGGGTGCTCGACGAGGCGGCGGCGCGGCGCAGGCTGTCCGGGCAGCACACCGTCGTCGCCATCGCGGGCGCCACGGGCAGCGGCAAGTCGCAGCTGTTCAACGCGCTGGCCGGGGTGACCATCTCGGAGACGGGTGTGCGGCGTCCGACCACCGCCGCGCCCATCGCGTGCAGTTGGAGCGACGGCGCGGCGAGCCTCATCGAGCGGCTCGGCATCCCGCCCCGGCTCAGGCGCCGCCCGGTGCAGAACGCCGAGATGGAGGCGCAGTTGCGCGGGCTCGTGCTCGTGGACCTGCCCGACCACGACTCCGCGGCCGTACAGCACCGCGAGCACGTGGACCGCGTCCTCGACCTCGTCGACGCGGTCATCTGGGTCGTCGACCCCGAGAAGTACGCCGACGCCGTGCTGCACGAGCGGTATCTGCGGCCCATGGCGGGACACGCGGAGGTCATGTTCGTCGTCCTCAACCAGATCGACCGGCTGCCCGGGGAGGCCACCGAGCAGGTCCTCGACGACCTGCGGCGGCTGCTCGACGAGGACGGGATCGCGCTGGGCGAGTACGGCGAACCGGGCGCGACCGTGCTCGCACTGTCCGCGCTCACCGGCGACGGCGTGGGAGAACTGCGCGAGACGCTCGGCCAGTTCGTGACCGAGCGGGGGGCGCCGGGGCGCCGGATCTCGGCCGACGTGGACGCCGCCGCGTGGCGACTGCGGTCCGTGTACGCCACCGGGCGGCGGACCGGGCTGAGCGAGGAGGCGCGGGACGAGTTCGCCGTGCAGCTCGCGGACGCGGTCGGTGCGACGGCGGCCGGCGAGGCGGCCGAGCGGGCGTGGCTGCGCAACGCCAACCGTGCGTGCGGGACGCCGTGGCTACGGCTGTGGCGGTGGCACCAGGACCGGCTCGAACCGCCCACCGGGCGCCTCCCGTTGCGCGCTCCGGCCGACGAGGAGGTCACCGCCCGGCAGCGTGTCGAGCAGGCGGTGCGGACGGTGGCCGACCGGGCCTCGGCCGGGCTCGCGCCGCCGTGGGCACAGGCGGTGCGGGAGGCGGCCGCACGGGGCTCGCAGGGGCTGCCCGAGGCGCTGGACGAGCTGGCCGCGCGCGCGGGGCTGCCGCCGGGGCGGCCGCCGCGGCCGGGCTGGTGGCCGGCGGCCGTGTTCGCGCAGGCGTCCATGACGCTTCTCCAAGTCGTCGGCGGGCTGTGGCTGGTGGGTCAGATCGCCGGGTTCATGGCGCCGAACCTCGGTGTGCCGGTGCTGCTGATGGTGGTCGGGATCATCGGTGGGCCGCTCGTGGAGTGGAGCTGCCGGATGGCGGCGCGGGGGCCCGCACGGCGGTACGGGACGGAGGCGGAGCGGCGGCTCAGGGAGGCGGCGGCCGGGTGCGGGCGGGCCAGGGTGCTGGATCCGGTGGCGGCGGAGCTGTTGCGGTACCGGGAGGTCCGGGAGCAGTACGGGAGGGTGTTGGGGGTGGAGGCCGGGGTGCGGTGACGTGCCCCTCGAGGGCCTTCTTGGGGCCTACTCGAGGGCCTACCCGAGGGGGTGTCGCTCGTTCGGGTGGCGGAGTTCTCCACAGGTGGGCCGGTGGTCCACAGTGCTCGGCGGGCTCGTGCCGGCGGAGGCAGTCTGGCTTCGCGGCGATCGCGACGGATGCGGTCGGCGCGGCAGACGCAGCCGTACGGGACGGGCCCGTTCGGCGTATCCGGGAGGGGTTCGAGATGAACGAGACGATCGTCGGTGTGGTGGGGAACGTGGCGACACAGCCGGTGTTCCGGGAGACGGAGAACGGTTCGTCGGCACGGTTCCGGATGGCGGTGACCGCACGCTATCTGGACCGTGAGAAGAACGAGTGGAAGGACGGGCACACCAACTTCTTCACGGTGTGGGCCAATCGGCAGCTCGCCGCGAACGTGGCGGCCTGTCTGTCGGTGGGGGAGCCCGTCATCGTGCACGGCCGTCTGAAGATCCGCACGGATGCGCACGACGGGAAGAACTGGACCTCGGCGGACATCGACGCCGTGGCGATCGGGCACGACATGGCGCGGGGCACGTCCATGTTCCGGCGCGAGCCGAAACCGGAGACGACCGGGGTGCCGTCCCGGCCCGAGCCGAACTGGGAGACGCCCGTCGAGGACGGCGAGGCTCAACGCGAGCCGGAGATCGCCGCGGTGACCTGACGTCAGCGACCGAACTGCGGCTTATCGGCGAGTGCGTACCGAACGATCCGGTGGATTTGTCGATAAGCCCTGCTCGCAGGCGATCTTGGCGATAACGATTCCGAGTCGGATCGGCCGCCCGAGTGCATCACCGGGAACCGTGGTGCGAGCACGTACCTAGGATGCCGGGCATAGCTCTCGGGGCTGCTGATTCTGCTGGTGGGACCGTTCCCCCACATCAACGGGTCCTGCTCGAAGGGGAATTCTGTGTTTTCTGCGTTGTTGTCCGCGTGCAGGCGAAGGGCGGTCCGCGGCGCCGCCGCGACGCTGGTGTCCGGACTTGTCGCGGCCGGCGCGCTGACGGCCGGTGCCGGCACGGCCGCCGCCGCTGACGCGACGGCGCAGAACCAGGGTGGGGCGACCGCCACCATGGGTGGTCTGAAGACGTACGGCGCGGCCGTCATACACGACGACTCCGGGGACCTGGAGGTGTCGGCGGGCCTGTTCGAGATGTCCGTCGACGGCGGCGGCACCCTGCAGACCTACTGCGTCGACCTCCACAACCCCACGCAGCAGGACGCCAAGTACCACGAGACGCCCTGGAGCGGGACCTCGCTGGGCGTCAACAAGGAGGCGGGCAGGATCCGCTGGATCCTGCAGAACTCCTACCCGCAGGTGAACGACCTCGCGGCGCTCGCCGCCAAGGCGGGTGTCGGCAGCGGTCTCACCGAGCAGGACGCGGCGGCCGGTACACAGGTCGCCATCTGGCGCTACTCGGACGACGCGGACGTCGACGCCGTCGACCCGCAGGCCGAGAAGCTCGCGGACTATCTCCAGAAGAGCGCCCGCGATCTGGCGGAGCCCAGGGCGTCACTGACCCTCGACCCCGCCGCCGTCTCCGGCCGCCCCGGCGGTCTGCTCGGTCCGGTGACGGTTCGTACCGACGCGGCCAGCGTGACGGTGACGCCGCCGGCCGACGCCCAGACGAGCGGTGTGCGGATCGTGGGCAAGGACGGCAAGCCGCTGACGTCGGCGAAGAGTGGCGCCGAGCTCTTCTTCGACGTGCCCGAGGACGCGGCGGCCGGCTCGGCCGAGCTGACCGTGCAGGCCTCCACCACCGTGCCGGTGGGCCGTGCCTTCGCCTCCGAGAGCCGGAGCCAGACGCAGATCCTGGCCGGCTCCAGCGAGTCGACGGTCTCGGCGACGGCGAGTGCGACGTGGGCGGATCAGGGCGCGATAACCGCGCTGTCCGCGGCGAAGAACTGCGCGGTGGGCGGCGTGGACATCACCGCGACCAACGCGGGCGACGCGGCCTTCACCTTCGAGCTGCTGGGCGTCGAGCACAGCATTCCGGCGGGCGAGTCGCAGACGGCGACGATCCCGCTCCAGGAGGACCAGGCGTACGACTTCACCATCACGGGTCCCGGCGGCCTCGACAAGCGCTTCACCGGCGTCCTCGACTGCCAGACGCAGGGCGCCGAGACCGGGGACGCGGTCCAGACCCTCAGCGAGCCGAGCCCGGCGACGGTGGGCGGTGCCGCCGGCACGAACCTGGCCGAGACGGGCAGCTCCAGCGCGACGCCGGTGATCGCGGGGGTGGCCATCGCTCTGGTGGTGATCGGCGGGGCGGCGCTGGTGTTCGTCCGCCAGAGGAAGACGCCGACGCAGGACTGAGCCGCGGTGTCGGGGTGACGACACGCGGGTTCACCGTGAGATCAGCTCCATATCAGGGCGTGGTCGTGTCATTCTCCGGGCCCGGAAGGGAGCCATGCCTCCAATTCCCTTGATCAGGATCCCATGTGGAATAGAAGGCTTCCTCGCCCCTGGTTCCTTGGGCGCACCAAAGTTGCCAATCGCTCAGCCAGATGAGATGCGGGGGGCGGTCGTAGCTGGGACCCAATGACAGGAAGTCGATCCGCAGGAGTTGCGTAACGGCCTCGACCGGCGTGCTGTCATCGAGCACGACCTTCACGCCATTCTCGTGTTCGAGCTGGAGTACCGGTCTCAAGGCCTCACGCCGTCGGCCCGACTCTCGCGAACTCCGCGTCGCGGATCCGATCTCACGCCGGATGAGGCGTCTGACCCGGCGGCGGGCCCAAGGTCCGAAGCTGCCGGCTGCCCGGGTGCCGTAGGCGCTCGCGATCGACTGCAAGAAGGGGGAGAGCGAGACGCCGATAAGCAGCTCGGGCCAGCTGAGACCCGCCTGCTTGGTCTCATGTGCCTGAATTCTGTCGAACTCGCGCTCAAGCTGGAGGCGCACTTCCATCCCGCGCCGCTTGTGGATCTCCGATCGCAACTTCCTGCGGCGCTGCAGTGCGAGGTCCACATTCGCAAGTTCTATCAGCCCGCGGACAGCATCGCCGTCCGGCAGATGTGAAGGCTGCGGTTCGAGTACGTCCGCATACAGTCCTGGATCATAATCGCCGAAATGCTGCCTGTATAACTCCTCATCCTCGTCCAATTCGCGCAAAAGCTTGCGCATCCGCCTGTCGTCCCATTCTGTATGGGGCATCCGGAATGACACCTTTCGGGAAGCGCTTGGCCTCGCGCTGTGGCCGGGCCGGGTGGTCGGCACCCTGGGGGACTCGCTGGGCAAGGCCCGGTCCGTCTGAGTGACGACAACCGACAGTGACGGTCGCTCTACCGCCGCCGACGGCGAACCCGCAGGTCACAGCGGTCCAGCCAAACGGGTTACCACCCGAGGGTGGACGTCAGGCAAGATGGGGTGTATCTGCCCACTGCCAGATTTCAAGCTGCCGGACGGTTTCTCTTGGCTGAGTACATCTACACCATGCGCAAGACGCGCAAAGCGCACGGCGACAAGGTCATCCTTGACGACGTGACGCTGAGCTTCCTGCCCGGCGCGAAGATCGGTGTGGTCGGGCCGAACGGTGCCGGTAAGTCCACCGTTCTGAAGATCATGGCGGGGCTCGAGCAGCCTTCCAACGGTGACGCGTTCCTGTCGCCGGGCTTCAGCGTCGGCATCCTCATGCAGGAGCCGAAGCTCGACGAGTCCAAGACGGTCCTGGAGAACGTCCAGGACGGCGCCGCCGAGATCATGGGCAAGCTCACGCGCTTCAACGAGGTCGCCGAGCTCATGGCGACCGACTACTCGGACGCGCTCATGGACGAGATGGGCAAGCTCCAGGAGGACCTGGACCACGCCAACGCCTGGGACCTGGACGCGCAGCTGGAGCAGGCCATGGAGGCGCTGGGCTGCCCGCCCGGCGACTGGCCCGTCACCAACCTCTCCGGTGGCGAGAAGCGCCGTGTCGCGCTCTGCAAGCTGCTGATCGAGGCCCCGGACCTGCTCCTCCTCGACGAGCCCACCAACCACCTCGACGCCGAGTCGGTGAACTGGCTGGAGCAGCACCTCTCGAAGTACGCGGGCGCTGTCGTCGCCGTCACTCACGACCGGTACTTCCTGAACAACGTCGCCGAGTGGATCCTCGAGCTCGACCGCGGCCGCGCGATCCCCTACGAGGGCAACTACTCCACGTACCTGGAGAAGAAGGCCACTCGTCTCAAGGTCGAGGGCCGCAAGGACGAGAAGCGCGCCAAGCGCCTCAAGGAAGAGCTGGAGTGGGTCCGCTCCAACGCCAAGGGCCGCCAGACCAAGTCCAAGGCCCGCCTCGCCCGCTACGAGGAAATGGCGGCCGAGGCCGAGAAGATGCGGAAGCTGGACTTCGAGGAGATCCAGATCCCGCCGGGCCCGCGTCTGGGCTCCATCGTCGTCGAGGTCAACAACCTCTCGAAGGCGTTCGGCGACAAGGTCCTGGTCGACGACCTCTCGTTCACGCTGCCGCGCAACGGCATCGTCGGCATCATCGGCCCGAACGGCGCGGGCAAGACCACGCTGTTCAAGATGATCCAGGGCCTCGAGCCCGCGGACTCGGGCACGGTCAAGATCGGCGACACGGTCAAGATCAGCTACGTCGACCAGAGCCGTGCCAACATCGACCCCAAGAAGACCCTGTGGGCCGTGGTGTCGGACGAGCTGGACTACATCAACGTGGGCCAGGTCGAGATGCCGTCGCGGGCCTACGTCTCCGCCTTCGGCTTCAAGGGTCCGGACCAGCAGAAGCCGGCCGGCGTCCTGTCCGGTGGTGAGCGCAACCGTCTGAACCTGGCGCTCACGCTCAAGGAGGGCGGCAACCTGCTGCTCCTCGACGAGCCCACCAACGACCTCGACGTCGAGACCCTGTCCTCGCTCGAGAACGCTCTGCTGGAGTTCCCGGGCGCGGCCGTGGTCATCTCCCACGACCGCTGGTTCCTGGACCGGGTCGCGACCCACATCCTCGCGTACGAGGGTGAGTCCAAGTGGTACTGGTTCGAGGGCAACTTCGAGTCGTACGAGAAGAACAAGATCGAGCGGCTGGGCGCCGAAGCCGCGCGTCCGCACCGCGCCACCTACAAGAAGCTGACCCGGGGCTGATCGATCTTGCGGCACATCTACCACTGCCCGCTGCGCTGGGCGGACATGGACGCGTACGGCCACGTCAACAACGTGGTCTTCCTCCGCTACCTGGAGGAAGCCCGTATCGACTTCCTGTTCCGCCCGGAGAAGGACTTCAAGCAGGGGTCCGTGGTGGCGCGCCATGAGATCGACTACAAGCGGCAGCTCGTCCACCGGCACACGCCCGTGGACGTCGAGCTGTGGGTCACGGAGATCAGGGCGGCGTCCTTCACCATCTCCTACGAGGTGAAGGACGGCGCCGAGATCTACGTACGCGCCTCGACGGTCATCGTGCCGTTCGACTTCGAGACGCAGCGGCCGCGTCGGATCACCTCCGAGGAGCGGGAGTTCCTGGAGGAGTACCGGGATGACGACGAGGAGGAGGCCGTCGCCGCATGACGGTTCTCCACCTCGCCGACGAGGGGGAGGCGGCGGATCTCGCGGCCTTCCTCTCCAGACTGCTCCACTACGACCGTGGGGCCGCGGTGCGTCTCCAGGCGGCCGGTACCGCGCTCGCCGTCTTCGGGCGGCCGCCGTCCTTCGACGTACTGGCGATCCGCGCGGTGCGGCTGGCGAAGCCGTACGAGAACGGGCTGGACGCCACGCTCGATGTGACCGTGTCCGCCGGGGAGTTGCTCGAGTCCGTCGATGAGACGGGCGCGACGGCCGTCGTCCCGAAGGAGGTCACCGGACCGCCGTGGGCCGGGGTGCTGCCGCCCCGGGGCGGATGGCGGCCGGTGCCGGGGTTGCCCGCGTCCGAGGCGCTGCGGGCGATGGTCGGTGCGGGGGTCGCCGAATTCCGGTCCCGTACGGGGGAGTTGGCGGACGAGCGGCGTACGCGCGCCGAACTCGACCGGATCGGGCGGGAGATCTGGTCCCGGACCGTCGGGGACACGCATCTTCCGGTGCGGGCCGTGCACGCGGCGCAGTCCCTCGGGTTCCTGCGCGCCGCCGGGGAGTTGGCGCTGCTCTCCTCCGGTGCGTGGCTGCGGCTTCGTACGCCCTATGGGTCCATCGCCGTACGGCGGGCGGGACTCGGGGCGCTGGACGTCAGCGTGCGCTGAGCGTTGTAACCCTCGATGTCCTGATCCTCGACACCTCGACACCTCGACACCTCGGCACCTCGCCCCTCAGGCGCGGTCGCTGTCGTCCGGCCATACGCCGATGTGGTCCGGTTCCAGTTCCAGTGCCACTCGGTCGCGCATGCCCAGGGTCTCCGTGTACTCGGCGGGGAGCTGGAGGCGGCCGGCCCGGTCGAGCATGGCGTACTCGCGTGCCACGACCGTCTCGTGGCCCGTCGCCGCGTCCACCTCGCTGCGGCGCAGGACCTCCGTGGAGGTGCGGCCGTCGCGGATGGCCACCGTGCGGCGGACCTCGCTCGCCACGGCCTGGTCGTGGGTGACGATGACGATCGTGGTGCCGAGGTGTTCGTTGGCGGTGCGGAACGCGGCGAAGATCTGTTCCGCGGTGTGGGAGTCGAGTTCGCCGGTGGGTTCGTCGGCGAGCAGGACGGCGGGGGAGTTGGCGAGGGCCACGGCGATCGCCACGCGTTGCTGCTGGCCGCCGGACATCTGGTTCGGGTGGCGGTCCCGGCAGTCGGCGATGTCCAGCAACTCCAGCAGTTCCAGGGCGCGTTCGGTCTGTGCCTTGCGGGCTTTGCGGGTGGCGCCGGTGGCCAGTTGCATCGGGAGGGTGATGTTCTGGGCGGCGGTCAGATAGGGGAGAAGGTTGCGGGCGGTCTGCTGCCAGACGAAGCCGACGGTCCTGCGGCGGTAGGCGAGGCGGTCCTTCGGGGTCATCGCCAGGAGGTCGTGGTCGGCCACGCGGGCCGCGCCGGCGGTGGGGGTGTCGAGGCCGGCGAGGATGTTCATCAGGGTGGACTTGCCGCTGCCGGACGCGCCCACCAGGGCCATGAGTTCGCCGTCGCGGACGAGGAGGTCCAGGCCCTGCAAGGCCTGGACCTCTATGCCGTCCGTGGTGAAGATGCGGACCAGGCGGTCGCAGGTGATGAGGGCGTCGTGACCGTAGGTGGGGGCGTTGCGGGCCGTGGCGGCGCGGGTGGTCAGATCCGCGAGGGTGGGGTTGGTGGTCACTGAGGGCTCCTCGGGTCGTCGGCCGGGGTGTGGCGGGGCGGGTTTCTCCGGCGGTTCATCTCGCGTCCCCCGCCCTCAGCTCCCCCACCGACCCCCGTCGCCCCGACCACCACGCCTGTATCCCCGCCACCCCGACCGTCACCAGCACCACCGAGGCCGCCGGGATCGCCAGGGACAGGGCGGACGTGCTCAACTCGGCCCGGTCCGCCGACGACGGTGAGGAAGCCAGGGCGATCGTCGTCAGGTCGATGCCCGGGGAGAGCAGGGCCACCGTCGCCCAGCCCGTCAACGCGCCGCCCACCGCGGCCAGTACCGCCTGGGGCAGGGACTCCAGGATCAAAAGGCGGCGGCCCTGGGCGCGGGTGAGGCCCATCGTGCGGAGGCGGGCCAGGAGCGCGGTGCGTTCGGGGGCCGCGCGGAGGAGGGAGAGCAGCAGGGCCAGGACCGCGTAGCCCGCGCCCGCCGCGACCGCGACCGTGTAGATGTCCTCGGCACCCGATTGAAGGGGGGAGCCGACGTAGCGGGCTCGTTCCTCCGACCTCAGCTGCACATGGCCCACCGTGCCCGTCGCCTTGCGCAGGGCCGTCGCGTCCACCTGCGCGCCGGTCAGCAGCAGTGCCGTCGGGCGGGCCGCCGACGCGGGCAGTTCCGCCCGGTTCACGATCAGGAACTCCGTGCCGGACACCGCCGGAGTGCGGTCCCGGACCGTCGTGATGCGGACGGTGAAGGTGGTGCCGTCCTGGAGCCGCACGGGGATGGGGCGGGTGCCGTACGTGGCGGCCACCGTGGGGGAGGCCACCGCGGTCAGCGCCTCCCGTGGCTCCCGCGCCTTCGTCAACTCGCCCTTCTTGAAGGGGCCCAGGCCCGTCCGGGCGGTCAGTGCCGCGTATCCGGCCGGGTCCACGCCCACCAGCGGCGCCGACTGCCGGCCGCCCGCGAGCTGGGCGTCGTAGGCGATGCTCACCGCCGTCACGTCCCGCACGCCCGGCGTACGGCGGATCCGGTCGGGCAGGGCGGCGGGCAGGGGTTCGTTCGCGTCCACGCGGGCGTCCGCGCCGATGGCGAGGAGCGCCGCGTGGTCGCGGGCCTCGTTCACGCCGCTCAGGACCGAGCCGCCGAAGGCCGCCGTCGTCAGGGCGGTGAGCAGGGCGAGCAGGGGCAGGACCGCGGAGGCGGAGGTACGGCCCGCGCGGGCCAGGGACAGATGGGCCACCACCCCGCGCAGGCGGCCGGCGGGGCGGGCCAGACGGCGCAGCGGGAGCGGATAGAGGCGGACCAGGGCCAGGGCCGCGATCACGCCCGTCAACACCGGGGCGACGTACGACAGTTCATCGCCCTCGGAGCCGCGTCGGCGCAGGGTCTCCACCGCGGCCAGGGCCAGCACGAGCAGGGTCAGTTCGGCGACCGTGCGGCGGCGGGACGGCCGGGCCGTCGCCACGTCCTCGCGGCCGGTGTGGATCCGTACGACCCGATGGGCGACCACCGCGCGCAGCGGCAGCGCGGCACAGGCGGCGGCCGTGACCGCGGCGGCCGCCGCCAGCGCGTACGTCCGGCGGCCCCCGGGGAGCAGCAGCAGGGCCGCTGTCAGGCCCAGGGCACCGGCCGGGACGGCCACCGTCGCCGTCTCCGCGAACAGCCGGCCCGCCAGGCCGCGCAGGGACGCGCCACGGGCGCGCAGCAGGGCCAGTTCGGTGCGGCGGCGGTCGGCCGCCAGGCCGCCCGCCATCAGCAGGACTACGGCGGCCACCGTGCCCGCGCCGACCGCGGCGACGGCGACCAGCGGGGTGACGCCCTCCCGCAGCCGGTCGTAGGCGGTCAGGATCTCGTCGAGGTCGGTGTCCGCGTCCGTGAGCGGGCCGGTCGCCGCACGGATCTTCTGGAGTGCCGGACCGGCCTCCAGGGACGCCACCGCGGCCTTCAGACGCTCGGTGTCACGGGCGTGCAGGGCGTCCGTGGCGGGCGCCAACTGCCAGTACCGCCAAGGCGTTCCGGGCGTGCCCAGCAGCACGGGGGCCGCCTCCGGGGCGAGCAGCAGGGCGCCGAGCCAGTACTTCTCCGCGTTCGCCCCGGGGACGGGGACCAGGGAGGGGCGGTGCAGGACGGGGTGGGTCGACCAGTAGCCGCCCGCGGGGTCGCTCGGGGTGACGATGCCGGTGATGCGGACGACCAGCGGGTCGCGGCCCTCGCCGGGCACGTGGATCCGTGCACCCACCTCGATGTGCAGGCTCCTGGCCGTCGCCGCGCTGACCGCCCCCTCCACCTCGGGCGTCGACGCGGTCACCGGGTCCGACGCGCGCGGCAGCCGACCGGTGACCGAGCGGACGTGGTCGGCGAGGCCGTGCTGGGCGACCAGGGTGACCTGCGCGGGCGTACCGGTGGGCTGCGGGATCCAGGGGTCCGGCACCTCCATGCTGTTGGCGGTGCGCACGCCGTACGTCGACTGGCCGCGGTCGGCGACCACGGGCCGTTGGACCGCGGCGAGGATCTTCGCGTACTGGTCGGCCAGCGTCGCCGGGAGGACGTCGTGCTCCGAGATGATGCCGTACTCGGGCTGCGCGTACAGCTGCACGGCCGTCCGGTCGGGGCCCGCCCGCTCGACGGCGCGGTGCAGGCCCGCGTCCTCGTACCGGTCGACCGCGCGCGGGAAGGCCGCGGCCAGACACGCGGTGAGCGCCACCATCACGGCGAGGGCGAGTGCCGCACCCGGGGCGGCGCGCAGCCGGGTGCGGATCCACGGGGCCACGACAGACCTGGACCTCACCTCACTCACCACCCTGTTCCCTCAGTGCCACCACCGGATTCGCCCGCCGCAACGCCAACACCCCCGTCACCACCAGCGGCATCACCGCCACCGCCCCCAGCAGCACCACGACCTGCGGGACCGGCAGCTCGACCAGCACCTCCGGCACCGGCCGCGTCGCCTCGGTGGTCAGGACGACCAGAGGGATCACCGCCCGCGCCAGTACCGTCCCCAGCACCGCCCCCACCGACAGGGCGAGTGTCACCAGGACGCCCTGCTCCAGGGCGATCGTGCGGGCCAGCCTGCGCCGCGGGGCGCCCAGCGCGCGCAGCACCGCGAACTCCGGGTCCCGCTCCCGCAGGGAGCCCGCCGCGCTCACCGCGAACCCGAGCGCGGCCAGCGCCGCCGCCACCCCGGCCGCCGCGGTGAACGCCGCCTCGGGGCCCGCCCCGAACGGGTCGTCGCGCAACTCCTCAGCGATCTCGTCCCGTACGACGACCTGAGCGGGGTCCATGTCCGTACGGGCCCGCAACGCGGACGCCACCTCCGCGGGCCGGTCGGTTTGGAGCCACCACTCCGTCGGGGTGACGCTCTCGCCGTACCGTGCCTCCAACACCCGGTTCACGGACCGCAGATCGACCAGCAGGGCTCCGCCGTCGTTCACCGTCGTCGGCAGCGCCGCCACGGACGCCACGATCCGCACGGGCAGGGTCCGCCCGCCGAACGTCACATCGACGCGCTGCCCCGTCGCGGCGCCCGCCGAGGCGAGGTAGCGGTCGGTGGCGACGGCCGTGATCTGCGGCTGCGCGGGCTGGGCGACCCGCAGGCGGACGGTCAACGAGGCGATGACATAAGGGTTGTCGGCCGGAATGTAACCCGTGCCGTACGCGGCCGTCGGCGGCTTCGACCCGGTCACGCGCGCTTTGGTGGGGAGGTTGCTGCCGTCCGCGTTCTCGATGATCCCGTCGGCGAGGGAGCGCACCGTCCAGTCGGCGGGCAACTGAACCCGCCGTACGGACCTGTCGGACCGTACGGCCGACAACTCGCCCAGAACGAGACGCTGTTGCTGCGCGCGGCCGATGGGCAGGGGCTGGACCAGCTGTACGTCCGTCAGCGTCAACGGGCCTGAGGGGACCGCCAGTTCGAGGGTGTGCGGACGGCCGTCGCCGGCGAGGGTGCCCGCGGGAACCCGGTAGGGGGTGCCGTAGCGGTCCTCCAGGGTCACCGTCACATCGGCGGTCGTGTCCGCGGTGGCGCCGCGCAGGGTCGCCGTCAGCCGCAGCCGGGACGTGCCCGCCGGTATCCGCGCGCCCGCCGTCGCGCCCTTCGAGCCGAGTCCGGTGAGCAGCGGGCGTACCGGCTCGGAGGCCAGGTCCTGGCGCATCAGCACGGTGTCCGCGGTGTGCGCGGTGTCCAGGGCCAGCACCGCCGCCGTGCGGTTGCCGGACAGCGGCAGTTCCGTGCGGACGGCGGGAGCCGCCTGTCGTACGTGGTCGACGGCCGCGTACTCGTCGGTGCGGCCGAGGTCGTCCTGCCCGTTGGCGAGGACCCGCACCGGCACCCCCGCCCGGAAGTCGGCCTGGTCGTCCTGCGAACGGTCCCAGGAGGCGCCCTGGGCGATCGCCAGCATGCCGAGCGCGACGGCGAGGACCAGCAGCAGCACCGGACCCGCGCCGCGCCCCGGGCGGCGGCCGATCTGCCAGCCCGCGAGGGCCGTGGCCAGGCCCCGCCCGGCGGCCGCCCGGCGTTCGGCGAGACGGGCCAGCGGCGGCAGCAGACGCAGGGTGAGGACCGTACCGGCGAGGAGTGCCAGGGCGGGGGCGGCGACCAGCAGCGGGTCCACGCCGAGGGCACCCGAGCTGTCGCCCGTGACGGCACCGGTGGTCTGTCCGCTGAGCTGCCAGTACGCGACCCCGGCGATCACCAGCAGCCCGATGTCCGCGCCCGAGCGCAGCGCGCCCGGCAGCGCGCGGGCCCGGCCGGTCGCGAAGGAGGACGTCAGCGCGGGCAGGGTCACCGCCAGGGCGCAGCCCAGCGCCACACCGGCCGCCACCAGCCACACCCCGATCCGTCCGCCGGCCGGCACGTCGAGACGCAGCCCGATCCGGGCCAGCGCGCCCTGCCCGGCGAGCAGCCGGGTCAGCGGTCCGGCCAGCAGGGGCGCGAGCGTCACCGCGGGCACCGCGAGCAGCAGCGCCTCGGTGGCGGCCAGGCCCGCGACCCGGGGCCGGGAGGCACCGCGGGCCCTGAGCAGCCGGGTCTCGCCCGTGCGTTGGGAGCTGAGCAGCCGGGCCACCAGGAGCAGCGCACAGCCCGCGAGGAGCCCCAGCTGGAGCGCGACGATCAGCAGGGTGGAGCGCGAGACGAGCAGGGAGCGGTCCACGCGGTCGAGGACGGCGGGCAGCTGGGTGTTCGCGGCCGTCGTGCCGCTCAGCGCGGCCTTCCCGCGCATCGCCGCGCTGCCGCCGAGGGCCGCCTCGCGCAGCGCGTCGATCCGCCCGGTCGTCAGCGTCGAGAAGTCGGCCGTCGCCAGCCACGCCGACGCCCCGGCGCTCACCCGGCCGTCGGTCAGCGCGGCGGGGGCGGCGAGCAGGGGGCCGTACGTCGTGAAGTCGAGCTTGTTGACGCCGCGGCCGTGCAGGTCGTCGAGGAGCTGCCAGTACGGGGCGTCCGTGCGGGCCGGCCGGTACAGGCCGACGACCGTGATCCGTACGTCCGGGCCGTCCAGGCGGTCGACGAGGGTGAGACGGGTGCCGGGCTTCAGCTTCAGCAGCCGGGCGGCGCTCTCCGGGAAGGCCACTTCGTCCACGGCGGAGGGCGTCCGGCCCTCGGTGATCCGTACCTGCGATCCGTCCAGTGCCGCGAAGTGCGTCAGATCCGGGTCCTCGGACCGCTCGGCGGCGGGCCTGAGCGAGCGGGGCAGTGCGTACGGGCCCGACCGCATGAGCTTGTGCACGGTCACCGGCAGCCCGTCGAAGGTCTTCCGCGCCCCTTCGCGTACGGCGGTGTCGGCGGCCGTGCGCTCCTCGGCGGGGACGTCGGCCTTGACGACGAGCGCGGTGTCGGCGGCGTTGCGCGGGTCGGTCAGGGAGTGGCGCAGGGCCGCGTCGCCGATCGCGCCCGAGTAGGCGGTGAGGGTCGCCAGGACCGCCGTGGTCAGCAGGACCGCCAGCAGTGCGGCGGCGAGCAGCGGACGGTGTGCCCGCGCGCGCAGGAGGACGAACCGCGCGAATCCCCCGAACCCCGTCACTCCGACCCGGCCCCCCGCCGTGTTGTCCAGACCTCCCGGCGATGTTGTCAGAGGAGGGTGGGGGCGGGTAAGCGGTTGTGGACCGGGCTTGACCGGATCGTGATCGGAATCCGGCGTCGAACGACCGGAATCCGGGACTCAGCCGGTCAGCTGGCGGTGTTCACCATCGAGGCCGCGGCGTACGTCAGGTAGTTCCACAGCGTGTGCTCGTGCTCCTCGGACAGACCGAGCTCGTCGACGGCGACCCGCATGTGCTTCAGCCAGGCGTCGTGCGCCGCGCGGTCCACCTGGAACGGGGCGTGCCGCATCCGCAGCCGGGGGTGGCCGCGGTTCTCGCTGTACGTCGTCGGACCGCCCCAGTACTGCATGAGGAACAGCGCCAGGCGCTCCTCGGCCGGGCCCAGGTCCTCCTCGGGGTACATGGGCTTCAGGATCGGGTCCTCGGCCACACCCTCGTAGAAACGGTGGACGAGGCGGCGGAAGGTCTCCTCCCCGCCGACCTGCTCGTAGAAGGTCTGCTCCTGAAGCGTGCCGCGCGGAATCTCTTTCACCGGTCCATGGTCTCAGACGGGGGAACCAGGACTTGGGGCTTAGGTCCTCTTGCCGGGAGGGGGTGATTCCGGATCGGTGGGCCGTGGTGCTCGCTTCGGCCGCGGTCCCGCAGGACAGTGGACATATGGGTGCGCATGCTCTCCGCAAGGACCTGGACGTCGTCGCCGCCGAGGCGCGGGCCGCGCTGGTGGACCGGATCGACGCGAGCGGGGCGTGGGCGGACGACCCGGTGTGGAGGGGGGCCTTCGCGGCGGTACCGCGGCATGTGTTCGTGCCGTACTACTACGTCGGCGTCATGGGCGGCTACGAGCGCCGGTGGGGCGAGAGCTCCGACCCGCGTACGCGCGAGCGCTGGGTGCGCGGCGCCTACGCCGACTCCCCGCTGGCCACGCGGATGCGCGACGGCGAGCTGGTCTCCTCCAGCAGCCAGCCCTCGCTGATGGCGATGATGCTGGCGGCACTGGAGGTCGAGGACGGCGCCAGGGTCCTGGAGATCGGTGCGGGTACGGGGTACAACGCGGCCCTGCTCGCACACCGGCTCGGCGACGACGGCCTCGTCACGACCATCGACCTGGAGCCGGAGATCACCGAGGCCGCGCGGCAGCACCTGGCCGCCGCCGGGTACCGCCCGCTCGTCGTCACCGGCGACGGTGCGCGCGGGGTGCCCGAGCGGGCCCCCTTCGACCGGATCATCGCGACCTGCACCCTGGCCTCGGTCCCGCGGGCCTGGCTCGCCCAGTGCGCCCCCGGTGCCCGGATCCTCGCCCCCCTCGCCACCGGCCTGATCGCGCTGACCGTCCGCGACGCGGGGCACGCCGAGGGCCGCTTCCTGCACACGCCCGCCTACTTCGTGCCGCTGCGGGGCGAGGGACGCCCGGAGCCGGAGCCCGCCCGGCTCGGCGGGGTGCCGTCCCGGGTCCGGGAGAACGAGCTGTTCCGCTTCCTGCTGGAACTGAGCCGGGGCAGCCTCGATCCGCAGGAGTCCTACCAGTTGTGGGAGCGCGAGGGGTGGCCGCCGCGGGAGCGGTACGGGATCACGGTGAGCGACGGACACGAGTGGGCGTGGCTGGACGACCCGGAGGGACCGTATGTGTGGCCGCTTGGGCGCTGACATGGCGAGGAAGCCGACGCGGTGGGGGTGGCGCCGGCGGGGTGGGAGCGGCGGTGCGGTGCGGGCGTGGGACGTGCGTGTGTGTGGCCGGGTGATCGGGAGGGGCTGTATGTGTGGCCGCTCGGGGGCTGGCACGGCGGGGGAAGCCGGCGCGGTGGGGGTGGGCGGAAGCGGCGGTCCGGTGCGGCGGCGGATGTGCGTGCTCGTGGCCGACATGGGCAGGGGGCCCGGCGCGTGGTGCGCCGGGCCCCCTGGACGTCGTGACTATCCGCGGCGGACCGTGATCGTCGTCCACGCGCCCACGTGCACGCGGTCGCCGTCCTGGAGCGGGACCGGGACGAAGGGCTGGATGGGCTCCTCCGCGCCGTTGACCGTCGTGCCGTTCGTCGAGTTCTGGTCGACGACCGCCCAGGTGCCGTCGGGCTGCTGGACCAGCACGGCGTGCTGGTGCGAGACGCCCGGGTCCTCCGGCGGCACCGACAGATCGATGTCGGGGGTGTCACCGGTGGAGTGCCGGCGGCGGCCGATGGTGATCTGGTTGCCGGTGAGGGTGCGCTGCTGCTCGGGCGAGTACGCGGGCAGGTTGAGCCCCGCGGCCTCGGGGCCGGAGCGCTGCATCATCGCCATGAAGTACTCGCGGTCCGGACCGATCGTCGCCGACCAGGTCGCGGGCTGCTGCGGGTAGCCGGGACCGGGTCCGGGCGGGGGCTGGGTGGAGCCGGGCTGCGGGTAGCCGTACCCGCCGCCGGGACCGTTGGGCGCGGTGGAGGACGGCGGGGAGATCACCCAGTCGTCGTCACCGCCGCCGAAGCCACCGGGGCCGGACGGCTGGAAGGCCGAGGGGGCGCCACCGGTCGCACCGGGGCCGGCGGGCGGCGTCGGTCCGGGAGGCGGAGGCACCGGGCGCGAGGGGTCGCCGCCGAAGGCGGAGGGGGCACCTTGCCCGCCGGGGCCGCCGGGCCGACCGGGGCCGCCGGGTCCACCAGGACCGTCGTAGCCGCCGGGTCCGCCGGGTCGACCGGGACCGTCGTAACCGCCCGGACGGCCGGGGCCGCCAGGAGCGCCGGGACCACCGGGACCACCGGGTCCACCGAAGCCGCCAGGGCCGCCGGGAGAGTTGGGGCCGTCGAAGCCTCCCTGGCCACCGGGGCCGCCGGGACCGTCATAACCGCCGGGCCGACCGGGTCCACCGGGATAACCGCCGGGTGCGCCAGGAGCGTTGGTGCTGCCGGGACCACCGGGGCCGTCGAAGCCGCCCTGGTTGCCGGGGCCACCAGGTCCGTTCGGGCCGCCGAAGCCTCCCGGGCCACCGGGACCGCCGAAGCCGCCCTGGTTGCCGGGGCCTCCCTGGCCGCCCTGGTTGCCCGGGCCGCCGGGTCCGCCGAAGCCTCCGGGGCCGTTCGGGCCGGGCGGCGGGGGCGGGCCTCCGGACGGGCCGGAGGGGTCGTTGCCGAAGGGCGGGATCGGTTCGGCGGGACGGTTCATCTGGGACGGGCGGGAGCCCTGGTACTCGTACGAGTCACCGGCGCCGTACGACGAACCCTGCGGCGGTCCCTGGAAGCGGACGCCCGGGCCGGGGGCCGGCGGGCGCGGGGCGGCCGGGGTGTACGAGGTGGCCGTGTTCGTCAGGAAGTTCCACCGGCACTCCTCGCAGAACGGCGCACCGCCCTCACGGGGCGTACGGCACTGCGGGCAGAGCTCCGGCTCGTGGTCCGGGACGGCGGACAGATGCGGCGGGCGCCCACCGGGCTGACCCGGCGGCGGGAAGCCGTAACCACCACCGGGCGGCGGCGGGGGAGGGGGCGGAGGTACGGCACCAGCCATGCGGTGACCGCAGACCTCGCACCAGTCGTCGGAACCCGACTGGTGTCCGTTCGGGCAGGTCGGCATGTCGGCGCGTCCCCCTCTCCTTCTCTGTCCTACCAGGGTCCTGCTAGGTCACTTCTGGTCACTTCTGGTTACTTCTTTACACGAACAGTCTTTGTGGACCGGGTCTCGAGAGTCATCTCGTCCGCTTCCGCGACCTTCGCCTTCAACCGCACAGTACCTGTCGCGGCATCGACCACGTCCACCACCTTCGCAAGCAGTTTCGCAGTATCGGCGTTCCCCGAGGCGCTCGCGAGCTGAACGGCCCGGCCCAGTTTGGCCGTTGCTCCATCCATATCGCCCGCTTTGCGAAGATCGAGGCCTTGTTGGATGACCTGTGCCAGTTCGGCCTGGCCGGTGTAGTGGGCGACCTGAGGGTTGATCGACGTCGAGGCGACCATGTCGTCGGTCCACACGGCCCGTACCAGACCCTGCGCGCCCAAGTTCTGCGCGGACCCGTCGGGTTGGGGGACGACCAGGGAGACCCGGGCGGCCAGCATCTCCTGGCCGAGGGCGGCGGCCGGGACCTCCACGCAGAGGTGGTAGTCACGGGACTCGTCTCCCCAGGAACCGGTGGGATAGTCCCCGGCGCGCGGGCCGGCCTCGGTGCGCCGGTCGGTCAGCTCCACGACCGTGGGCGCGACCTGCTTGACGAACCTGATGGTGGTGCCGACCGGTGTCCACACCCGCAGGGAGACGTCCGCGACCTCCTTGCCCATGGCCGTCTCCATCATCTGTGTGAAGTCGGCGGCGAGACCGGCCGGGTCGGCAACGATGTCCGCGGTACCGAGCAGGGCCGAGGCGATCCCTGTGACTTCACTCACTTCCCAGTCGGTGCCCACGCCACGGGCGTCACAGGTGAAGCGTCCGGCGCAGGCGTCGAGGGAGGCCTTGAGATCCTGCGCCGACTCGTGTTCGTTGCGGCCGTCGGTGAGCAGGATGCCGTGACGGATGGTGACGTCCGCCGAGGACAGCAGCCGGTCGGCGAGCCGCAGCCAGGTGCCGATGGCGGTGCCGCCGCCCGCGCTGAGCTTGCGCAGGGCCTGTTTGGCCTGGTCGCGGGTGGTGGCGTCGGCGACCGCGAGCCGGCCCCCGCCCGGGTACACCTCCCTGGCCACATGGGTGCCGTCGATCACCGCGAAGTGCACCCCGTCGCGCAGGGTGTCGATGGCGGCGGCGGTGGCGTCCCGGGCGTTGCGCATCTTGGTCGGTGGATAGTCCATCGACCCCGAACAGTCGACCATGATCGCCACGGCCGCGTCGGGTCCCTGTCCCGGTGTGAACAGGTGCGGTGCCGCGACGGCGCTGCCGATCGTGCCGCCACCGGTCGCGGTCACCGTGACGATGCCGTTGACCTCGCGGGCGCCTTCCGGCAGGTACTCGTTCTGGTACACGTCCATCGAGAACTGCGGCACGTTGGACTTCGAGAAATTGGCCATGCCTGCTGAATCCCCCTCGCAGACCCCACGGTTGTCGTGAGGTGATGACTGTGTGCGGACCGGTCCCCTCCGGTCCGCTGAGACGTCCCCGAAATCGGCCTCAGGCCGATCCTGCCCCCTGCGACGGGGCGGGGAACGGCACGACGGCCACTGTTACGTTGTCGTGGCCCCCGCCGTCCAGGGCGTGACCGACGAGCACCTGTGCGCTGTGCAGCGGACGCACCGCCGCGTCGAGCGGTACGGCCTCGGCCATCTCCTGCGCCGCCTCGGCGTAGTTCCACAGTCCGTCGGTGCACACCACCACTACACCCGCACGGTCCGGCTTGAAGGAAGCGGTGTGCGGTTCCAGTTCGTACGCGTCCGCGCCGAGCCAGCCGGTGATCGCGTGGGCGCGCTCGTCGGCGTAGGCCTCCGCCTCGTTCATCAGACCCGCGGCGACCATCTGTGCGGCCCACGAGTCGTCCTCGGTGAGCCGGGCCGGCAGCGAGCTGCGGTCGACCGGGACCCAGTAGGCGCGGCTGTCGCCGACCCAGCCGACGACCAGCAGCCCGGACGTCACGATCGCGCCGACGATCGTGCAGGCCGGGGCGTTCTGGTGCGGGGCGTGCTCACGGGCCGTGGCCGGTTCCGCGGCCAGCGAGTTGACCGCGCGCGAGGCGGCGACGATCGCGTCGTGCATGGCCTGCTGCGGGTGGGTGCCGCGCGGCAGGGCGGCGAGCAGCGACTCGCTCGCCGCGCGGGACGCGGCCAGGGAGGCGTCGTCGGGCCGGGTCGCCGAGGACACGCCGTCGCAGACGATCGCCATGGCGGCCGGCCGGCCGTCGGGCAGGGTCGCGTTGCCGATGGCGAACGCGTCCTCGTTGCGGTGGTGGCGCAGGCCCCGGTCGCTGACGGCCGCGATCGGGCCGGACTCCTGCTCCATGTGATCGCGTTCGCGTGGCTGGGCGTGGCCGCAGTTCTCGCAGTAGCCGTCGTGGTCGACGCGCCCCGCACGGCAAGCGACACACACCTTGACGCCCTCCGCGGGGGTCGGCGTCTCCTGGGCGACGCGCGGGTCGGGCGCCTGGAGCGGGTACTCGTCCGGCTCCGGCGGGCGGTCGAAGCGCACACCGGTGACGGGGGAGACCGGGGACCCGGTGGGCGGGGGCTCATGGGCGCCCGCCACGGGCACGGCCGGCAGCTCACGGCCGCCGGAGTCGGTGCCCGCCAGGTCCGTCGGCAGATGGGTGGCCGGCGGGGTGTCGGCACCGGCCGGCTCGGGGGCGACCGGCCAGGGGACCCCCTCGGCCGGACCCGAGCCGTTGACGACGAGCGTCGGTTCGTCGTCCGGCGGGGCGGGCACGGCGGACAGGTCGTATCCGCACGCACCACAGAAGCGGTCACCCGACTCGAGGGGTTCCTCGCAGATCGGGCACCTCGACAGGGCGATCGGCTGGGGCATCTGCGACATCAACTACACCCACGTCCGGGGGCGGTAACGATTGGCACGTTCCACCAGGTCGATCCTCTCCTCGCCGCCTCGGGCCAGCCGGGCCAGCGTGCGGTACGAACGCTCCAGTCCGAAGCGGAGTCCCCGCTCGTCCAGTTCGCTGCCGAGCAGTACCCGGCGTGCGGACGGTGCGGCGCCCTGGCCACCGGAGAGTATCCAGTCCAGCGCGGAGCCGAGGACTTCCACGGACAACTGCTCCCGGCGCGCCGGATCCAGCCCGTACGCGTCCAGCGCCTCGACCTGCCCCGCGGCCGCGGTCAGGTCGTCCAGGAACGGTACGTCACCGGCGGCCGCCGTGCGTCCGCGCAGTCGCGCCCGTACGGCGGCCACGCGGGCGCCCGTGTAATGGATGGAGGACTCCGGGACCGACTCCAGCGTCCGTACGGCGCCGGTGCGGTCCCCGCTCGCGAGCTGGACGCGGGCCAGACCGAAGGCGGCGCTGACATAGCTGGGGTCGGTCGACCACACGAGACGGTAGTACTCGGCCGCGTTGTCGAGCTGTCCCAGCACCTCCGCGCACAGGCCGAGCGCCAGCTTCGGCGCGGGCTCGCCCGGGAAGGCGTCGTAGATCGCGTCGAAGGCGAGCGCGGCGGCCTCGTGATCGCCGGTGACGAGCGAGGCGACTCCGCGGTACCAGACCACCCGCCAGTCGTCGGGCCGCTCCTCCTCCAGCCGCCGCAGGGCCTCCAGCGCGGTGTGGGCGTCCCCGTTCTCCAGCCACGCCCGGATCTGCCGCAGCCGTGTCTCGACGGAGGGCGCGGGCGCGGCGGCGAGCGCCCCCAGCAGCTCGGCGGCCGCGGTGGCCATGAGCCCGGCGAGGAACCCGGCGTTGGGATCGGCGGGGTCGACCCGGGGAACAGGCAGGGCCAGCGCCGCGGCCGGTGTCCCCACCGTCTTGACGAGGGTCTCGGTGCCGCCGAGCGTCGGGACGACCCCACCGACGGCCGACAGCTGCGGAAGAGGAGACGGCGAACGACGGCGGGTGACGACCACCCGCGCCCCCAACCGGGACACCTCACCGTCCAGCTTCGGGAACAACTCCGTGTCCGTCACCCGCAGTTCGGGACCGAACAGCGTCGACAGCGCGGGCCGGGCGCGCCCCGTCTGAAGGGACACGACCTCCCGCAGTACGCCCGTCAGCTGCTCGGCCATCTCCTGCGCGGAGGCGAACCGGCGGGCCGGGTCCGGGTCGGTCGCGCGGACCAGCAGCCGGTAGAACGACTCGTACTGACGGAAGACCTCGATGTTGTCGGGGTCCGGCAGCGAGTCCACGAAGACGTTCGTGTAGCCCTGGAAGTCGAAGGCCAGGACCGCCAGCGTCCGCGCCACCGTGTACAGGTCGGAGGCCACCGACGGGCCGACCTCCGCCACCTCCGGCGCCTGGTAGCCCACCGTGCCGTAGATGGCCGACTCGTCGTCGTCCATCCTGCGCACCGCGCCCATGTCGATGAGCTTGAGCTGGTCCTCGGTCTGGATGGCGTTGTCGACCTTGAAGTCGCAGTACAGCAGATTGCGGCTGTGCAGATGGCCGAGGGCCTCCAGGGCCTCGATGCCGTACGCGCAGGCCTGCTCCACCGGCAGCGGGTCGCGCTTGCCGGTGGGGGTGCGGCGGTCGTTGGCGATCTCCTTGAGTGACTTGCCGCCGACGTACTCCATGACGATGTAGCCGTCGAGCGAGCCGGTGCGCTGGTCGAGGTGCTCGACGAAGTTGTAGATCCGCACGATGTTGGAGTGCTCGATCTCCGCGAGGAAGCGACGCTCGGAGATGGCGGCGGCCATCGCGTCCTGGTCCCCGGTGTCCAGCAGGCCCTTCAGCACCACCCAGCGGTCGGACACCGCGCGGTCCACCGCGAGATAGACCCAGCCCAGACCGCCGTGCGCCAGACAGCCCACGACCTCGTACTGGCCGTGCACGATGTCACCGGCGTTGAGCTTCGGGACGAAGGAGTACGGGTTCCCGCACTTCGTGCAGAAGCCCTCGGTGCGGCCCGGGCGGTCCCCGCGGGAGCGGCCCACCTGCGCCCCGCAGTCCGAACGGGAGCAGAACCTCTTGCGCTCGGGGACCTCCGGGTTCTCCAGGACCATCACGCGCGGGTCGGGCCGCGGCACGCCCGGGACCTGGACCAGGCCCACCCCGAGCCGGCTGCGGGCGCTGGTGTTGGTGCTGGATCCGGAGCTGCGCACCGACACCGAGCGGCCCGTCGTACGGCCCGACAGGGCGCGCGAGAGGCGTCCCGACACCGAGCGCCGGGACTTCGACGACTGCGACGACGTACGGGAACTGGTACGGCTGCTGGCGCGCGAACTGCTGCTGCCCGAACCACGGGAGCCCTTGCCGCCACCGGTGATGCCGGTCGGCGGGGAACCCACCATCCCCTTCGACGACACCACCGGTGCGAGACCGCAGGTGTCGCAGTACAGTTCGCCGCCGCCCACGTCCTCGTACGATCCGCCGCAGCCGGGCCGCTGACAGGTCTGCTGTGCCTCACTCATGACTGGGCCTCCCCCCTACGGTCCTCGGGCCCGCTCTGCTCCGGCACCCGCGGGGTGCGGAACAGGTCGGCGGCCGCCTGCTGGTAGCGCAGGACGGCCTGTTCGGCGACGCGCAGATCGCAGGGCGCGCTCCACAGCATGCGGCGCGCCGCGTCGTACCGCTCGATGAGGAACGGATCCTCGGCGAGGCCGTGCCGGGCGACCTTCGCCTTGTACGCGTCGAGGCGGCCGCGCAGCTCCGCGCGGACCGCCAGTGGCTGGGTGACCGCGCTCAACGACTCGCGGGCACGCAGCAGTTCGTCCTCCGCCTTCTGCTCCAGGGACTCCAGGAGCGGCGAGAGGCGGTGCCACTGGGCCTGTCTGCGGTACTCGGCGGCCGTCGCCAGCTGCTCCTGCAGCACGGTCGGCGGTCCGCTGACGACCGGTACCTCCGTGGCGGCGATCTTCGCCAGCACCTCGCCGCGCGCGATGCGGGCCTCGGCGAGCGTACGGTCCGCGCGGGACAGCACGTCACGTAGCCTGACCAGGCGCTGCTCGGCGTCCTGGCGGACCGTCAGCACCGCGTCGATCTCCCGGCGCACGTCCTCCAGGGCGCGTGCCTCCCGGTCGTACACCGTGGTGTCGGGCCGGCCGCCGCCCGGCGCCGAACTCCCCTGTGCCGGCAGCCAGTACGCCAGTGGGTCCGACACCACCTGCTCACGCAGACGCGTCAGCGTGCGCGTGATGCGCTCCAGGTCGTCGCCGGCCGGGTGCTCGCCCGGGCGGACGCCGACGGAGTGCGCGAGCTTGCGGGTGCGCTGGAGCTCCGCGGCCAGTAAATCTATGCGCGCGGGCAGCGCCGACCACACCGCGTCGGAGGCGACGACCATGTCGAGACTCGTCGCGTACAGCTCGTTCATCCGGTCGACGAGGGTGACCAGGCTGAACTGCTCGCTCAGCTTGCCCGAATTGCCGTGCAGGGTCGGCGCGTTGGCCGTCGCCGTGGCGCTGCCGGCGACCGTGACCGACTCGCCGCGCAGCAGCTCCGTCAGCTCCGCCAGATCGCCCTGGCTGGACCAGCGGCGGCGGGACCTGATCTCCCGGGCGCTGCGCAGCGCGTCCGTGTACGCGTCGAAGTACGCCCACAGCAGCGTGATCGACGCCTCCGCGGACGTCCAGCGCTCCTTGGTGACACCCGTGAGCGCGGCGCCCTCGAGCAGTCTGCGGCCCGAGTGGTCCTGCAGGGCGAGGAGTGAGGTCTCGATCGCCTCGTACTCCGCGCCGAGCCGCGCCAGCGCACGGTCCACCTCGTCCCGGTCCATCACCGGCCCGGGGGGTCCCGTGACGCCCATCGATCACCTCTCGCTGCTGCGTTGTCGGGGTTGGGTTCGTGTTGTGTGTGGGGGGCGCTCCGTGTCAGCTCTTGCGCAGGTACTCCGGAGCCGGCGGCTCGGACTTCGCCGAGTCCGTTCCCAGTGTCGCCGACAGCCACTTGTCGTACGACGCCTGCCAGCCGTTCGCGGTGTCCTTGCGGTAGTCCACCAGGATCTGGTTGACCCGGCGTACCAGATCGTCGGCGTCGAGCTTCATCGCCACGCCGTAGTACTCGGTGGTGAAGGGGGCGTCGCCCTTGAGCTCGACCGTGGGGTCCTGCGCGGCCTGGCTCGCGGCGAGCGCGCCGTCGGTGACCACGGCGTCGACCTCACCGAGCTGGATCCGTACCAGGCAGTCGAGTTGGTTGGGGACGACGGTGGAGGTGATGTCGGTGGTCTTGGGGAGCTTGCCGGCCTTCTGGCGCACGGTCAGCTCGGAGTTGGCCGTCGAACTCGCCGCCGTGCAGACCTTCTTGTCGGCGAGGGAGTCGTCGGGGCCGGTGATCGGCGAGGACTTGGGGGCGAGGACCTGCTGGCCCGTCTTGAAGTACGGGGCGGAGAAGGCCACGTCGGCCATCCGGGTGCAGTTGATGGTCATCGTGCGGACCACCATGTCGACCCGGCCCGACTGGATCGCCGGGATGCGCTGGTTGGTGGGGATCGCCTTGAACTGCACGGCGTTCGGGTCACCGAGGATCTCCTGGGCGATCCGGTGCACCAGGTCGATGTCGAAGCCCTCCAGCGTGTTGCCGCCCTCGTCGTTGTTGGGGTCGCGGTAGCCCCAGCGGTAGCTGTTCTGGTCGACGCCGACGATCAGCTTGCGCTTCTCGCCCTCGCGGGCCTTGATCTTCTTGATGGTGTCGCCGTCCGCGGCCGACGGGGACAGCGTCTGCTTCTCCGGGGCCTTCTTGATCTGCGGGTCGAGGCAGGGGTCGTCCTCGGCCCTCGCCTGGACGCCGTGGGCCGCGCCCGGGCCGCCGGCGCTCTCGCCCTCGCCGGACGACTGGGTCAGCGGCAGCAGCAGGACGAAGGCGACCGCGAGGGCGCAGACGACCGCCATCGCGGCGACCCCGCCCCAGCCCTTCAGACCGGTCCGCAGCGCTCGCTCACGTCGTGTACGCCGTGCCTTCGGTGCGTACGGTGCTCGCATCGGCTTGCCCCCTCTCACCGGTACTCCGACAGCCTGCGGCCGATACCGAGGACCGCGCCGGCCGCGCCCAGGACGGCGAGCACGGCGGCGCCCACCGGGAGCCCCGTCATCGCGCCCCGGCCGTCGCCGGCCGCCTGCTCGAACTCGGCCTCCTCGTGATCGAGCGCCTTGGCGAGGTTGTCGTCGACGCTGTCGAAACACTCGCCCGTCGCGCCCTTGGCGCCGATGACCAGGTCCAGGGCCTGTTCGTAGTTGCCGAACTCGTCCTGCTCACGGGCCCCTTCGTGCCGTTCCTGCCACACCTTCATGTTGCCCTCGGCGGCCGTGACCGGCTTCTTGCCGGAGCCGTCGTCGGCGAGCTTCGCCGCCTCCGCCAGGCCCTTGCCGAGGGTCTTCATGTCGGTGTCGAAGTCGTAGTCGTAGGCGTCCACGCTCACTTCTTCGCCGTTGGCGTCCTTGACCGTCTTCGTCTCGGCGCCGCGGGCCACCAGGGTCAGGTTCTCGTTGCCGCGCGCCTTGAGAGAGGCGATGCGGGCGTCGTGCAGCACGTTGAGCGAGCGGACACCGTGGTCGTAGGAGTCGTTGAGGTCCGCGCGCGCGACGCTGTGGCCTACGACGAGCCACAGCATGACGACCGTCGCGGTGGCCGTCGCGGCCACCAGACCGTGGTTCATGAGGCGGTTGGTGCGCTGGTAGTTGCGGTGCTGGGCCCAGGCGAGCGCGGCCAGGGCGAGGACACCGAGGCCGATCGCGGCCCAGGGGTAGGGCGTCGCGTCGGCGTAGTCGGCGCGCAGCCGCTGGTTCTCCTTCTTGTACAGATCCTCGGCCGCCGGGAGCATGTCGTTCTGCATCGTCTCGTTGGCGAAGCGCAGCCAGGCGCCGCCGACGGGGAACCCCTGGCGGTTGTTGGTCCGCGCGCGCTCCACATAGCCCTTGTACTGCGGCAGCAGACGGTTGAGTTCGGAGACGGTCGCGGCGGCGGCGGAGCCGGGGTCGGAGTTCGCGGCGGCCTTGACGAGGCCGGCCGCGGCCCGGTCGATGTCCTTCTCGTAGCGGGCGCGGGACTCGGCCGACTCCTGGCCGCCCGCCAGGAAGTTGGCGGAGGCGGTGGTGTTGGCGTCGGCGAGGCTGCGGTAGATGTCGGCGGCGGCGCTGCTGAGCGGCTGGCTCTTGTTCAGGACGTCGTCGGCGGCCGCCGCGCGGTCCGTCATCTGCCAGGCGGTGACCGCGCCGAAGGCCACCACGAGGGCGGCGAGGAAGGCGCCGATGATCCGCAGCCGGCCGGGTTCGGTGGTGGCCGCGGCGCGCAGCCGGTCGACGCCCTCGGCGAACGCGGTACGACGGGGCTCCGGCGGTGGGGCGGGTGTGGGGGAGCCGCCCGGTGAGCCGTTGGAATACGTCGGTTGTGGTGGTACCGCCGGCATGGTGGGCACGCCTGGTACCGGTGGTGGTGCCGCGCTGCTTTTCGGCGGGTGTGTCACTGTTGACCTCCCCCATGGTCATCCGTCGCGGCAAGTATCGCCGCCGGGACCGACATCCGCACCGGCCTTCACTGGATCTTGATCGGATTGCAGTGCGGTGCGCGGGTTTCCGGCATTGCTCGGCGCCCCGCACCACCCCCTGCCCATTCACACGCGGGGGGAATCTGTTCGGTTCCAGGTTCGGGTTTCGAGGGCGGTGCCAGGGCGCGTCAGGCGTCGTAGTACCTCCGTACCCGGGTCTGTGCCGCCGCCGTCGCCCCCAGACCGTCCAGGCCGAGCAGGGCCGCTCCCAGCACCGGGCTCGCCGTCACCACCTGCGGTACGGCCTTGGGGGCGCGGGCGGCCAGCAGGTCCCGTATGCCGTCGTCCAGTTGGGGATGGCGTGCCGCCAGGATGCTGCCGCCCAGCAGGACCGGGGTCTCCTCCGTCAGCAGGTCCAGGCGGGTCAGGGCCACCGTGGCCATCGTCGCCACCTCCTGCGCGAGGCGCTCCACCAGGGCGCGGGCCACCGGGTCCCCGTCCGCCGCCGTGGTGAACAGGACCGGGGTCAGTTCGTGGCGGCGGGCCGGTTCGATGTGCTCCAGGTGCAGGGCCTCGATGAGGGCGAGCATGGTGTCGTGGCCGAAGTGGGACGGCAGGGTGCGGGAGAGGGCCGTCGGCTCCCCTCGGCCGTCCTCCGCCCTCGCCGCGTGCCACAGGGCCTCCTCGGCGAGTCCCCAGCCGCCGCCCCAGTCGCCGGAGATACGGCCCAGCGCCGGGAACCGGGCGGTGCGGCCGTCGGGGCGCATGCCGACGCAGTTGATGCCGGCGCCGCAGACGACCGCCACACCGCGGGGTTCGGTGACACCCGCCCGCAGGATGGCGAAGGTGTCGTTGCGGACCTCCACCGTCGTTCCCCACGCGCGCGTGTGCAGGGCCGCGGCCAACTGCTCCTCCTCGACCGGGAAGTCGGCGTTCGCCAGACAGGCCGAGACATGGTCCACCGAGGTGATCCCGGCCGCCGTGAAGGCCTCGGCCACTGGTCCGGCGAGTGCGTCCACCGCGGCCCGCACGCCCACCGCCGGTGGCCGGAAGCCCCCGCCGCGCGCGGTGGCCAGGACGGTTCCGTCGGCCGTCACGACCGCGACGTCGGTCTTGCTGTTGCCCGCGTCTATGGCGAGGACACGTGCGGTCATGCCCACGCGAGATGCTCCCGGTTGTGTGCGATCAGTCGGTCGGTGAGTTCTTCCGCGTACGCGTACTGGCCGATCAGGGGGTGGGAGAGCAGGGCGCGGAAGACACGGTCGCGGCCGCCGTGCAGGGCCGCCTCCAGGGCCAGGTCCTCGTAGGCCGTCACCGCCGCCGTCAGGCCCGCGAAGAGGGGGTCCACGGTCTGGACCGGCAGCGGGGTCGGGCCGGTCCTGCCCACCGCCGCCTGCACCTCGATCACCGCGTCGTCGGGGAGGAAGGGCAGCGTGCCGTGGTTGTAGGTGTTCACCACCTGGTACGGGCTTCCGGTGCCGGTGAGCAGACCGGCCGCCAGGTCCACCGCCGCCTCCGAGTAGAAGGCGCCGCCCCGCCGGGAGAGGAGCTCCGGCTTCTCGTCCAGCGCCGGGTCGGCGTACAGGCGGAGCAACTCCTGCTCCATCGCGGCCACTTCGGCCGCCCGGGAGGGCTTGGTCCGCAGTTCTCGTACGACCTCGTCGTGTGCGTAGAAGTAGCGCAGGTAGTACGACGGGACCACGCCCAGGCGGTCCAGGAGAGCGCGGGGCAGACGCAGATCGGTCGCGATCGCCTCGCCGTGCCCGGTCAGCAGGTCGGGCAGTACGTCCTTGCCCTCGGGGCCGCCCAGGCGTACGCCCGTCTCCCAGGTGAGGTGGTTGAGGCCCACGTGGTCGAGGAAGATCTCCCGCGGTGCCACGTCGAGCAGGGCCGCGAACTTGCGCTGGAAGCCGATGGCCACGTTGCACAGACCCACCGCCTTGTGGCCGGCCTGGAGAAGGGCCCTGGTGACGATGCCCACCGGGTTGGTGAAGTCGATGATCCAGGCGTTCGGGTTCGTACGGCGGACCCGTTCCGCGATGTCCAGGACGATCGGGACCGTGCGCAGCGCCTTGGCGAGGCCGCCCGCGCCGGTGGTCTCCTGGCCCACGCAGCCGCACTCCAGCGGCCAGGTCTCGTCCTGTTCGCGGGCCGCCTGGCCGCCGACGCGGAGCTGGAGGAGCACCGCGTCGGCGCCGTCCACGCCCGCGTCGAGGTCGGAGGTCGTCACGATCCGGCCCGGGTGGCCCTGCCGGGCGAAGATGCGGCGGGCCAGGGCGCCGACCAGCTCCAGACGGTCCGCCGAAGGGTCGACCAGGACCAGTTCCCCGATCGGGAGGGTGTCCCGCAACCGGGCGAAGCCGTCGATGAGTTCGGGTGTGTAGGTCGAGCCTCCGCCGACCACGGTGAGTTTCATGCGTTCAGCCCTTTACTCCGGTGAGCGTGACACCCTCCACGAACGCCTTCTGGGCGAAGAAGAACACGAGGATCACGGGGGCCATGACCAGTACGGTCGCGGCCATGGTCAGGTTCCAGTCGGTGTGGTGGGCGCCCTTGAAGGACTCCAGGCCGTAACTCAGCGTCCAGGCGCCCGGGTTCTCCGAGGCGTAGATCTGGGGGCCGAAGTAGTCGTTCCAGGCGTTGAAGAACTGGAAGAGGGCCACCGCGGCGATGCCCGGCTTCGCCATGGGCAGGACGACCTTCAGCAGGGTGCGCAGGTCCCCGCAGCCGTCCACCTTCGCCGCGTCCAGGTACTCGTTGGGGATCGTCATCAGGAACTGGCGCAGCAGGAAGATCGAGAAGGCGTCCCCGAAGGCCAGCGGGATGATCATCGGCCACAGGGTGCCGGAGAGGTCCAGCTGCTTCGCCCAGAACAGGTACATCGGGATGACGACCACCTGCGGCGGCAGCATCATCATCGAGATCACCAGCATCAGGGAGAGACTGCGGCCCCGGAAGCGGAACTTGGCGAGCGCGTACGCCACCGGGACCGACGACACGACCACGAGGACGGTGCCGAGCCCGGCGTACAGGAGCGTGTTCTTCCACCAGGTCAGAAAGCCCGGGGTGTCGAAGACCTTGCGGTAGTTGGCCCACTCCCAGGTGTGCGGGATCAGGTCCCGGCTCAGGGCCTGGTCGTCGCTCATGAGCGAGGTCAGGAAGACGAACACGAAGGGAAGCGTGAAGAACAGGGCCGCGGCGATCCCGAGGGAGTGGATCGCGATCCATTCCAGGAGCGCCTTGCGGCGGGCCGTGCGTTCGGCGGGGGAGGCCGGGGTCTTCAACTCCACCGGCCGGTCCAGTACTTGGGTCATGAGTCAGTCACCTGCCTGGATGAGACCGCCGCGGCGCCGCATCAGGATCGCGGTGAAGGCCATGGAGAGGGCGAAGAGGACGAGGGCCACGACACAGGCCGCGCCGTAGTCGAAGCGCTGGAAGCCCAGGTTGTAGACGAGTTGGGGGAGCGTCAGGGTCGACTTGTCCGGGTAGCCGGGCTCGAACATGGTGCCCGCGCCCTGGATCACCCCCGAGGCGACCTTTCCGGCGACCAGCGGCTGGGTGTAGCACTGCATCGCCGCGATCACCCCGGTGACCACCGCGAACATGATGATCGGCGAGATATTGGGGATGGTGACGAACCGGAACCGCTGCCACGCCGAGGCCCCGTCCAGCTCCGCCGCCTCGTACTGCTCCTTCGGTACGTCGAGCAGCGCGGCCATGAAGATGACCATCAGGTCGCCCACCCCCCACAGGAACAGCAGAGTGAGGGCCGGCTTGGACCAGCTCGGGTCGTTGAACCAGCCGGGGGCCGGGATGCCGATCTTCTCCAGGATCGAGTTGACCGGGCCCGTACCGGGGTTGAGGAGGAAGGCGAAGGCCATCGTGGCCGCGACCGGCGGGGCCAGGTAGGGCAGGTAGAAGAGGGTGCGGAAGACACCTGTGCCGGTCCTGATCTTCGTGATCAGGAGACCGATGCCGAGTCCGAAGAGGACCCGCAGGGTCACCGTGATCACCACCAGCCACAGGGTGTTGCGCAGGGCGGGCCAGAAGTAGGGGTAGTTCTCGAAGACGTAGGTCCAGTTCTTCGTTCCGCTCCAGGTCGGCGGCTTGAAGCCGTCGTAGTGCATGAAGGAGAAGTAGAGGGTCGAGATCATCGGGTACGCGAAGAAGACCGTGAAACCGATCAGCCAGGGCGACATGAAGGCGGCGGTGCGAAGCGCCGAACGGCGGCGCTTCGACCTCAACGTGTTGGTGCTCATCGCTACTTCGCCTGCGCGATGTCCGTGTCGATCTGCTTGGCCGTGGCGGCCAGACCTGCCTTGAGGTCCTTGGTCTTGCCGCTTTCGTACTCGTAGCCGAAGTTCTGGATCGTGGTGAGGTACACGCCGCCGTTGAGGGAGGCGGGGCTCGTCGTGGAGTCCGGGTTCGCCGCGATGTCCAGGAACGTCTTGAAGCGCGGGTCGTACTTCAGCTTCGGGGACTTCAGGGCGGCCAGCGTGGAGGGCACGTTGTGGATGGCGTTGGAGAAGCCCACCACCGCGTCCGTGTCCGTGGTGATGTACTTGACCAGCTCCCAGGCCGCGTTCTGCTTCTTGCTGGTCGCGGCGATGCCGGTGATCGTGCCGGTGATGTAGCCCTTGCCGTACTGGTCCGCCTGGTCGTCGGGGACGGGCAGCGGGGCGACGCCGATCTCGAAGTCGGGCTTGGCCTCCAGGGCCATGCCGAGGCGCCATTCGCCGTCGAGCTGCATCGCCACCTGGCCGGTGTGGAAGGGGTGCTTGGGGCCCCATTCGTCACCGAGCTTGGTGCGGTACTTCTCCAGCTTCTGGTAGCCGCCGAGCTCGTCGACCAGCTTCTTCTGGAGGGTGAAGGCCGAGGACACCGCCGGATCCGTGGCGACCGTCGACTTGCCGCTCTTGTCGAAGTACGTCGGGGAGAACTGGCCCATGTAGTGCTCGGTCGTGGTCTCCCAGCCGTGGTAGTTCGGCATGAAGCCGAGCTGCTTGTAGCTGTCTCCCTGAGTGATCGTCAGCTTCTTGGCGTCGGCCGCGAACTCGGACCAGGTCTTGGGCGGACCGCTGATGCCCGCCTTCTCGAACGCGGTCTTGTTGTAGTAGAGGCCGTACGCGTCACCGAGCAGGGGAGCCGTGCAGCGGTTGCCCTCGAACTGGGTGTACTCGTTCATCGCCGTCGGGAACGTCTTGGACGGGTCGATGCCGGACTTCTCGAAGAACGGGTTGAGGTCGACCAGGGCGCCGGAGGAGCAGAACTTGCCGACGGCGTTGGTGGTGAAGGAGGACATCACGTCGGGCGCCTTGGAACCGCCCGCGCGCAGCGCCTGGTTGATCTTGTCGTCCGTCATGTTGCCGACGACGTTGACGTGGATGTTGGGGTGCGCCTTCTCGAAGCCGGCGATCAGGGACTTGACCGCCTTCACCTCGGCGGGCGCGCTCCAGGCGTGCCAGAAGTTGAGGGTCGTCTCCTTCGAGGCGTCGTCGTCGGCGCCGGAGCTCGACTGGCCGGTACAGGCGGAGGTGGTGAGAAGAGCCGCGGAGGCGATCAGGGCAAAAGCCGTTATTCGGGCGCGCTTGGGCATGGCGAGGTCTCCCTGGGGCGGGGAACGGATGAGAGGGCTGGGACGAGAGGGGGGCTTACCGGGGGTGAGGGCTCAGCGCGAGGTGTCGAAGACCTCGTCGCGGGTGGCCGCCAGCGCGCTCTCCAGCGCGCCGCGCAGCACAGGGTGTTCGGGTACGTCGCCGAGGACGAGCTTGGGCCTGGCCGCGGCCAGCTCCTCCAGCTCGGACTGGACGAGGGAACGCAGCACTTCGCCGCCGGAGGCGAGCGAGGCGCCGCTCAGGACCACGAGTTCGGGGTCGAGAACGGAGACGAGGGAGGCGAGACCGGTGGCGAGGTGGGTCGCGTAGGTCTCCAACAGGCGCTGGTGGCGCGGGTCTTCGGACTCCGCCGCCCGCTGTACGAGGGCGGCGGCGACCTCGGCGTAGGGGCCGGCGGGGATGTCGTCGATGCCCAGCTCGCGGGCGAGCTTCGGGATGGCCTGCGAGCCGGCGAGTTCCTGGTAGCCGCCGCTGTTGGCCTTGGTGACCTGCCGGACCAGGGGTGCGCCGGGCACGGGCAGGAAGCCGACCTCGCCGGCGCCGCCGGTCCAGCCGCGGTGCAGCCGGCCGCCGAGGACGAGGGCCGCACCGAGGCCGCCCTCGTTCCACAGCAGCACGAAGTCCTCATGGCCGCGCGCGGCACCGAGCCGCTGCTCGGCCACGGCGACGAGGTTGACGTCGTTCTCGTACTCCACCGGCATCGGCAGCGCGGCGGCGAGTTCGTCGAGCAGGGTCGGGGTGTGCCAGCCCGGGAGGTGGGAGGCGTAGCGCAGCCGGCCGGTGTTGGGGTCGAAGGCGCCGGGGGTGCCGATGACGAGGCGGTGGACGTCGGCGCGGGCGAGCCCGGCCGCCTTCACGGCGCCGTCGAGGGCATCGGTGACCTGCTGGACGACGGGTTGCGCGGGGCGTCTGCCGGGGGTGGGCAGTTCGTACGACCCCACCGTGCGGCCGGTGATGTCGGCGACGGCGGCGAGGATTCGTTCGGGGGTGACGTCGAGTCCGGCGGCGTGTCCGGCGGCCGGATTGACCTCGTACAGCTGGGCGTTGGGGCCGGGTCGTCCCTCGGTGGTGCCGGTGGCGAGGACCAGTCCCGCGGCTTCGAGGCGGGCCAGGAGCTGGGAGGCGGTCGGCTTGGAGAGGCCGGTGAGCTTGCCGATCCGGGTGCGGGACAGCGGGCCGTGCTCCAGGAGGAGGTCCAGCGCGGCGCGGTCGTTCATGGCGCGCAGCGTGCTCGGGGTGCCGGCCATGTGTACCCCTCTCCCGGGACGGTTCCGCAGCAGACTTTACGGAAGGTAACTGTTAGGAAGGTTTCCTATCGGATGCAGGGAACATAGGTCCCGGTCGTGGGGGAGTCAAGGGGGGTAGAACAAACCGCCCCCGCAGGAAACGGAGTCGTTACCTGCGGGGGCGGTCAGGGGTGGTGCGGGGGTGACTACTGGACGTCGATGTAGTCGCCGGTGGCCTTCGCGGCGGCGGTCGTGGCGGTGCCCGCGAAGACGTAGCGGTAGTAGCCGTCCTTCGACGCCGTCACGGTCGACTTGAGGTAGCCGCCGGTCGAGGAGGTCACCGTCTTGACGGTGCTGTAGGTCTCCGAGCCCTTGGCGCGGAACTGCAGGGTGGCCTTCTGGGAGACATAGCCGCTGTAGCTGCCGGTCTCCCAGTTGGCGCGGGTCAGCTTGCCGGTGACCGTGATGGTCCTGCCCTTCTTCACCAGCTCCGGCGAGGCGTTGGCGGTGACCTTGGCGGCACGCTGGATCTTGGCGGTGCCCTTGTTGCCCCAGGCCGCGAAGCCGTACTCGAAGCTGACCTTGTCGTCCGAGTCGTCCAGGTCGGAGGCGGCCTGGCCGTAGAAGCCGCCGACCTTCCAGGTGGTGGCGTCCGCGGCCTCGAAGAGGTCGCCGTACGACGGGTCGATGACGAGGGTGTCGGAGCAGGACTCCGTCACCGTGGTGTCCGTCGTCGCCGTGGTGGTGCAGGCCGGCGAGGCGTCGCTCTCGAGCTCGTTCTCGAAGGTCGCGAGCGAGCCGCGGTAGAGCAGGACGCCCGCCGCGTTGTTCTCGTAGTCGATCGTCAGGTCGGCGGGGCGGGTCAGGGTGTACGTCACCGGGACCGTCACCGCGTTGGTGGTGCCCACGACGATCGTCTTGCCGTTGTTCACGACGACGTCCGCGAAGACGAGGTCCGGCGTGGCGGCCTGGGCGGCGGGCACGGCCAGCGCGGACAGAGCCAGGGCACCGGAGACGACGGCGCCTATGGCGAGCTTTCTCATGCTTTTCCCCACATTCAGGGCGGGCCCCTGGGCGTTGCGCTCAGAACAAGGACCCGCTGATGGCCTGAACCTAAGCGGCGGAGGGCGCTGTTGGGAATGCGGAGAAGCTGTGAACAAGATTATTTCGGGAGCCGTCACGCCGTCATCGCGATCAGGCTTTTCCGTAGGTGAGGTGTGGCGTCTTACTTCGTCACGCTCGGCGGCGCTATCGGAGTGGCCGCCTGGGCCTGCGGGGAGGAGGTGTTCGCGTAGGCCGACGGGGCCGCCATGCCCGCCGTCGGGTCGGTGTCCGCGGTGGCGTCCGTGAGGACGGCCGGGCCGCCCACGATGGGGATCTCGGCCGCGTCGAACGCCCGCTTGATGCGCCAGCGGAGTTCGCGCTCGACCGTCAGGGCCTTGCCCGGCATGGTCTTCGCCGAGACGCGGACGACCATCGAGTCCAGCAGGACGTTGTCGAGGCCCAGGACCTCGATCGGGCCCCAGAGGAGCTCGTTCCAGGGCTCGTCCTTGCTCATCCGCTCGGCGACGTCGTCGAGGGTCCCCTTCACCTTGTCCAGGTCCTCGTCCGACCGGACCGTGACGTCCACGGCGGCCGTCGCCCAGCCCTGGGAGAGGTTGCCGATGCGCTTGACCTCGCCGTTGCGGACGTACCAGATCTCGCCGTTGTCACCCCGGAGCTTCGTCACGCGCAGGCCGACCTCGATGACCTCGCCGGAGGCCACGCCCGCGTCGACGGTGTCCCCGACGCCGTACTGGTCCTCCAGGATCATGAAGACACCGGAGAGGAAGTCGGTGACCAGGTTGCGGGCGCCGAAACCGATCGCCACGCCCGCCACACCCGCGGAGGCGAGGAGCGGGGCCAGGTTGATCTCGAAGGTGCCGAGGATCATCAGGGCCGCGGTGCCCATGATGATGAAGCTCGCCACCGAGCGGAGCACCGAGCCGATCGCCTGGGAGCGCTGACGGCGCCGCTCGACGTTGACCAGGAGGCCGCCGAGGGCCGTGCCGTCGACCGCCTGGACCGTGCGGTTCATGCGATCTATGAGCTTGGTGATCGCCCGCCGCACCACCACTCTCAGCACCGCCGCGATCACCAGGATCAGCAGAACGCGCAGACCGATCGCCAGCCAGGTCGACCAGTTCTGCTCGACCCAGCTGGCGGCGTTCGTCGCGCTCTCCTGGGCGTCCTGAAGTGAGGGGACGGCGGGCGTCGACGTGTCCGAAGGGGACGGGGACGGCGACACCGCGGCCGATAGGGCGGCGGACAACGACACGGCAGGTACCTCCAGGTGCAGCGCCTGCCTCCCGGTACGGCGGTCAAAGATCGTGAAGGTCACGGAAAGGTCACCGGGCGGCAGACCCACCACACTAACGGTGCATCGTGTGTGGATCGTTGCAATGTTCGGGGGAGAGACCGTCCTCACCTGGGGATGAAGAAAGGTGTGGTCGAAAACACTCTCAGCCCGTTACCGGGAGATGGTGGCGTTTCCACCAGGCATGAGGGGACACTGACTACAGATCGTCCCGGCGCGAGCCACGCGCCGCCGACGCCCAAGGAGGCATCCGTGCCGCATGTCCTGGTCCTCAACGCGTCGTACGAGCCACTGGGCGTCGTACCGCTCCGTCGCGCGCTCGTCCTCGTCCTGGAGAACAAAGCGGTCTCCCTCGAGGAATCCGGCGCCTTCATGCACAGTGCAACCGTCACAGTCCCCGCACCAAGCGTGGTCCGGCTCAAGCGATTCGTCCGGGTTCCCTATCGGGGGCCCGTTCCTCTGACCCGCAGGGCGCTCTTCGCGCGCGACGGGGGCCGGTGCATGTACTGCGGTGGCGTCGCAACCAGCGTCGACCACGTCATCCCGCGCAGCCGCGGGGGCAAGCACGTCTGGGACAACGTGGTGGCGTCCTGCCGCCGCTGCAACCACGTGAAGGCCGACCGACACCTGTTCGAGATCGGATGGCGGCTGCGCCACAAACCCGCCCCGCCCACCGGTCTGGCCTGGCGCATCATCGGGACCGGACACAGGGACCCGCGCTGGCTGCCGTACTTGCAACCGTACGGCGCGGAGGACGCCATGGCCCGGATCGACGGCATCTCTGCCTGACGACGATCCGGGCCTTCGTGTTGCCGCGGACGGTTGCGCACCGGTCCCGGGGGTCCCCCGTGCCCCCGGGACCGGTCGTTCACCGCTCACGCGTAGCGCAGCTCCGCGGGATTGAGGGAGCGGCGCAGCAGCGGGAGCGACGTGGCGGCGGCGAGCAGACAGCAGGCGTACACCGCGAAGGGGACCAGGAGCGCGGCGTACGGCGTGACGGCGGGCCCGTCCCCGACCAGCCGGGAGTACCCGACCCCGATCGCCATGCCCCCGCCGCCGCCCAGCAGCAGTGCGGGCGCCAGCGGCAGCGCCGTCTCCAGGAGCAGCGCCCGGCCGAGCACCTGCCGCGGCACCCCGGCGGCGGTCTGCGCGGCCAGGCCCCGGCGGCGGGTGGCCAGCGACTCGGCGGTGCCGACGGCGAGGCCGGAGAGGGTGATCACGAGAGTGGCGGCGATCGCGGCGGCGACCAGGTTCACGCCCGTGGTGTAGTACGACATGCTCGCGGCGAGCTCGTCGGGCTTCCTGGAGTCCAGCTCGGCGAGCAGCACCTGGCGCACGCCCACGAAACCCGTCCCGACGACCGTCACCAGCAGCACCGCCGCATGGGTGCGGGCCGCGGCCCAAGGGTCGTCGCGCAGCCTCTCCGCCGCGATCAGCGTTGCCGCGGTCCGGGCCCGGCGGGCCAGCCACCGGCCGGTCAGCGTGGCCACCGCCCCGGCGATCCCCACCGCGGCCACGCCGACCAGGAGAAGTGCCCCCGCCACGATCAGCGGTCCGTTCGCGTACGAGCCGCCCCCGCCGGGCATACCGGAGGCCGTGCTGCGTGTCGCGGCCAGCGCCACCGCCGCCACGACCAGCACCCCGCCGGTGAACAGCGCCCAGAACTCGCGCCCGGACCCCGTCCGCACCCGGCGGACCCAGCCGAGCGGCGAGGCCACCACCCGGCGCAGCGCCAGCACACCCGCCGCAGCGCCGAGCACCGGCACACCGAGGGTGACCAGCGTGATCCCGGCCCAGGCGAGCCAGGTCGGGTGCTGCCACTGGCGCAGCAGGGCCGCGACCGAGGCGACGGTGGCGAGCAGCGAGCCGAGCAGACAGGCCAGTCCCGTCTCCAGTGCCGCGATCCGCCGCACCTGTCCGGCCGAGGCTCCTGCCAGCCGCAGCCCGGCCAGTCGCCGGTCGCGGTGCACGGCCCCGATGCGGGCGCACTGGCCGAGGAAGCCGAGGACGGGGATCAGCAGGAGCAGCAGGACCACGATGACGCCGGAGCGGGTGCCGGGGTCGTCGAGGAGACCCGCGCCCACGGACACGTCGTAGCGGCCCTGGAGCGCGGCGAGGCTCACCGCGGCCAGCGCGAACCCGGTCGCGAGCCCCGCGCCCAGCGCCGTGAGTCCGACCCGCCACCACTCGTGCCGGTCGGAACCGCGGGTGAGCAGCCAGGCGAGGCGGAGGTCGGCGCCCAGGGAGCCGTTGCCGCCGGGGCGTCGGCCCGCCTGGGTGCCTTGGGGACTCGTGCCGCCGAGCGGGGTGGTGGGGTCGGTGTGCGGGGATCGCATGGTGCCGTCTCTGGTCGGGCCGACGTGCCGGCCGGGTCGCGTGTCGCCGGGCGGGCCGCCCGGCTCGGTCCGTGCGGGTCGGGTGTCGGTGTTGCCGGTGGGGCCGCCGGGTCCGGTGCGGGTGAGCCGCGTGGTGGGGGCGGCCTGTGGAGGGTGGGTCCTGGTGTTCTCGGGGCTGCCGTCGGGTTGGGCGTCCGGGGCGGGCCGCGTGGTCCGCAGGGGTCGGGGCCTGCCGTTCTCGGGAGGTTCGACGGGCCCGGTGCCCGGATCGGTGTCCGTGGAGCTCGCGCCGTCGCTGCCGGTGTGCGGGCCGGTTGTCACACCGTCACCCCTGCTGGTGCCACGAGGCCGTCGCTCAGGCGTGCCTCGCGGTCCGCGTACGCCGCCACCTGCGCGTCGTGGGTGATGAGGAGGACCGCGGTGCCCTGCTCGCGGGCCGTGTGCACCAGGGCTGTCATGACCTGCTCGCCGGCCAGCGAGTCCAGCGCGCCGGTGGGCTCGTCGGCGAAGACCACCTTCGGCTGGGTGACCAGGGCCCGGGCCAGCGAGGTCCGCTGGGCCTGTCCGCCGCTCATCTCGCCGGGCCGCAGCCCTTCCTGCCCGCGCACCCCGAACCGCTCCAGCCACTCACCGGCCGTCTCGTGGGCGTCCCCGCGTGAGGCGCCCGCCAGCATCAGCGGCAGGGCGACATTGTCGAGCGCGGTCAGCTCGGGGATCAGCTGGCCGAACTGGAAGACCACCCCGAACTCGGTCCGGCGCAGCTCGCTCAACCGCTTCTCGGGCAGGGTGTCGAGCCGCTCACCGGCGTAGGAGACCGAGCCGCCGTCCGGGCGGACGATGCCCGCCAGGCAGTGCAGCAGCGTCGACTTCCCGCTGCCGCTGGCGCCGGTGACGGCGAGGATCTCGCCGGCCCGCAGCTCGACCGAGGCGCCGCGCAGGGCCTCGGTCCTGCCGTGCGCCTTGACGAGGTCACGGGCCGCCAGAAGCGGCACTTCGTTGCTCATGCTGTGTCGACCTCCGCGGTCAGGGTGGTCAGCCGGCCCGCCGTGGTGGTCATCCAACGGAGGTCCGCGTCGAGGTGGTTGAGGGCGTAGTCCGCCGAGAGCACGGTCGCGAGATCCGCGCCCTTGGCCGTCTTGAGCTGGGTGAGTTCACGCATCCGCGCCATATGGGCGGTGCGTTGGGCGCTGAGATAGGCCTCCGGGTCGCCGCCGGCGAGGATCGCGACGACGACCTTGGCGAAGATCTCGTTGGTCACGAAGGGCGCGGGCGGGGTGATCTCCCCGGCCCACTCGGCGAGTTCGCGCTGCCCGTCGGCGGTGGAGCGGTACATCGTGCGCTCCGGTCCGCCGTCCGAGTCGGTGCCCTCGATCTCGGCCAGTCCGTCGCGGACGAGTCGTTGAAGGGTTGTGTAGACCTGCCCGTAGGCCAGTGGGCGGGCCTGCGGGAAGCGTTCGTCGTGGCGTCGCTTGAGGTCGTAGCCATGGCTCGGCCCCGTGGCGAGCAGCCCCAGCAGGATGTGGCGGGTGCTCATGGCGATCATTATGCACTCGCTACATGTACTGAGTGAATAGTGGTCGGTTATCGGTCACGGACGACCGGTCAGCGGTGGCCGGAACCAGCCACCACCCCCGGCGGCGAGCCGTCCGAACTGCCCCCGAAGTGCCCCCATATGACGCCCGGTCGGGCACCGGGATTCAGCCAACGGCCTTGCTGTGTGACGTAATCAGGGTTTTACAACGAGGGTCGACTCGATTTAAAGTAAGCACCGATCGCATGATGATCACGGTCGACGTCAGCCAGTCGACCCATCAATCGGGGGGTATTGAAAGGTATGTTCGCGAAACCCAGTGGTATAGCACTGAGCTTCTGTTCGCGATGTGCTGGGACGGTCTGAGCGCCTAAGTGGCGCCCCGTGGTCGCAGAGAGTTTCCTCGACCGTCGGCGACCGTTCATCCCAGCTCAAGCGCTTTCTGTCTGACGTAAAGCCAGAGAACCGTCTTTCTGCCGCGCCCTGCTCGTTCTGAGACAGGGGATTTTCCCGCGCGCTGAACGACGGTGGGCTCCGGCTGCCGACACATGACATGGCTTTGCCTCACCCTTGGCATGGCCATGCCATTTCTTTGCCTTTTTCCCACGCACTTACAAAGTGACTAATTCCAGGTTCGAGGATGATGGCGAAAACCATGGGGTCCGAGGAATTGTCCCTGCCAGACATGCTGCGCGCGGTCGCGCTCACCCGACCGGACCGGACCGCCGTCTCGTGCGGGACGCAGCGCCTGACCTTCCAGCAGCTCGGTGACCGCGCCGAGGCCCTGGCCGACCATCTGTGCCGGCTCGGTGCGACGACGGACGAACCCGTCGGGATCTTCATGGATCCGTCCGTCGACCTCATGGCGAGCGTCTGGGGCGTCCTGTACTCGGGCGCTCCCTACCTGCCGCTGTCGCCGGAGTACCCGGACGAGCGCGTCCGCTACATGATCGCGGACTCCCGGACCAAGCTCATCCTCACGGACGAGTCCCTGGTCTCCCGGCTGGCAGCGCTCACTCCCGCGCACACGCGGATCGTCACCGTCGCCGGGGCGCAGGCCGCCCGGGAGGCCGTCGCCGGTCCGCCGAGGACGCCGCACGGCGACACCCTCGCGTATGTCATCTACACCTCCGGGAGCACGGGCAACCCGAAGGGCATCGGCATCGAACACCGCAGCATCGTCAGCCAGATGCGCTGGCTCGCCGGTGAACAGGGCCTGGACGAACGCCGGACGGTGCTGCAGAAGACCCCGCTGAGCTTCGACGCCGCCCAGTGGGAGATCCTCGCCCCGGCCTGCGGCAGCAGCGTGGTGATGAGCGAACGAGGCGTCTACGCCGACCCCGGCCGGCTCCTCGACCTGATCCAGACACACCGGGTGACCACGCTCCAGGGCGTGCCGACTCTCCTCCAGGCGCTCGTCGACTCCGGCCGGCTGACGCAGTGCACCTCGCTCACCCAGCTCTTCAGCGGCGGCGAGGCGCTCACCAAGAGCCTGGCGATCGAGCTGCTCGACGCGCTGCCGGACGCCGAACTGGTCAACCTCTACGGCCCGAGCGAGACCACGATCAACGCCTCGTCCCTCACCGTGGACCGCGAGACCGTCCAGCACGGACCCGACCACCTCTCCATCGGCCGGCCCGTGCACGGCATGAGTTTCCACATCCTCGACCCCGCCACCCGGCGGCCCGTCGCGCCCGGCGAGTCGGGTGAACTCCACATAGCCGGGCGGCAGCTGGCCCGCGGCTACCTCAACAACCCCGACATGACGGCCGAACGGTTCCTCCCCAACCCGTTCACCACCGACCCGGACTCCGACCGCCTCTACCGCACCGGCGACCTGACCCGCTGGAACGACGACGGCACCGTGCAGTTCCTCGGCCGCACCGACAGCCAGGTCAAACTGCGCGGCTTCCGGGTCGAGCTGGACGAGATCAAGGTGTCCATCGAGAAGCACGACTGGGTCAAGCGGGCCGCGGTCGTGGTCCGCGACGACACGCGGGTCGGCGCCAACCTCATCGCCTTCGTCGAACTCGACCCGCACCGGGCCGCGGTCATGGACCAGGGCAACCACGGCGCCCACCACCAGTCCAAGCAGAGCAAGCTCCAGCTCAAGGCCCAGCTCGCCGATCTGGGCGTCCGTCAGGAGCACGGCCTCCCGTTCGTCGAGCTGCCCGGGCGCACCGCGACGGCCGAGCAGCGGCGCACGGTGTTCGCCCGCAAGACGTACCGCTTCTACGAGGGCGGCGACGTCACCCGGCAGGACCTCCTGCGCCTGCTCGCCCCCGCGCCGGACCAGGTGGCCGCACCCCGGGACCCGGACACCCTGACCCTGACCGAACTCGGCACGCTGCTGCGCTGGTTCGGCCAGTTCACCAGCGGTGAGCGGCTGCTGTCCAAGTACGGCTACGCCTCACCCGGATCCCTCTACGCCACCCAGCTCTACCTGGAGCTGTCCGGCATCGCGGGCCTGGAGGCGGGCCACTACTACTACCACCCGGTCGAACACCGGCTCACGCTGATCGGCCCGGCCCCCGCCGGAGAGCCGCGGCTGCGGGCCCACTTCATCGGGCGCCGCTCGGCCATCGAGCCCGTCTACCGCAACAACATCCAGGAAGTCCTCCAGTTCGAAACCGGTCACATGGTCGGCCTCTTCGACCACGTCCTGCCCGCCTACGGACTGCGGATCTCCGCGCGCCCGGCGGAGCCGGCGGTCAAGGACGTCCTGCGCTGCCCGGACGAGGACTACTACCTGGCCTCGTACGAGATCCGCACGGCCGCCGCCGAGGCCGAGCCCGCCGCGGTCGAGCTGTATGTGCAGGCCCACCCCGGCCGCATCGCCGATCTCGCCGACGGCCAGTACCGCTACGACGCCGGCGAACTGGTGCGGGTGTCCGACGAGTTGGTCCGCAAACAGGACGTCATCGCCATCAACCAGGAGGTCTACGCGCGTTCGAGCTTCGGGGTCAGCATGGTCGGCGACGCGCCCGAACCGTGGCAGCGCTACGTCGACCTCGGCCGGGAACTCCAGCGCCTCCAGATGAACGGTCTCGACCTGGGGCTGATGTCCTCCGGGTACAGCTCCGAGACCGGCAACCCGCTGCCCTCGGCCCGGCGCATCGCGGACCTCGTCGGCCTCGGCCCGGACACCGCGTCCTACTTCGCCGTCGGCGGCCGCATCAGCGCCCAGCAGCGGCTCAGCGAGGGCATGAAAGAGGACTCCGTGCACATGCGGGGTCCCGCCGAGATCATCAAGGACAACCTCGCCGCCGCCCTGCCGCCGTACATGGTGCCCAACCGCGTCACCGTCCTCGACGCCTTCCCGCTCACCCCCAACGGCAAGGTCGACCACCAGGCCCTGCGCGAGCTGGACAAGGCCGCCGTCGACGACACCGAGGCACCGGTCGTCCCGCCGCGCACCCCCACCGAGGAGGCCGTCGCCGCACTGTGGGCGAAGGTGCTGAAGCAGGAGCGGGTCTCCATCCGCGACAACTTCTTCGCCTCCGGCGGCCATTCGCTGACCGCGGTCTCCCTGGTCAACCGGATCAACCGGGAGCTGGGCGCCGCCCTGCCGCTCCAGGTGCTGTTCGACGCGCCGACCATCGCCGAACTGGCCCGGCGCGTCGACCGCGAGCCCGCCACCGCGGCCTCCCGGCTGGTGCGGCTGCGCGCCGCGGACGGCGGCCGGCCGGTCTTCTGCTGGCCCGGTCTCGGCGGCTACCCGATGAGCCTGCGGCTGCTGGCCGGACGCCTCGACCTGGACCGGCCGTTCCTCGGCGTCCAGTCCTACGGCATCAACGCGGACGAGACCCCGTACGAGACGTTCGCCGAGATGGTCGCCAAGGACCTCGAACTGCTCCGGCAGGTCCAGCCGACCGGCCCCTACACCCTGTGGGGCTACTCCTTCGGGGCCCGGCTCGCCTTCGAGGCCGCCCACCGGCTGGAGCTGGCCGGCGAGCAGGTCGACGAGGTGATTCTCATCGCGCCCGGCAAACCGCCCGTGGAATTCCTCGGCGACGCGGCCGGCCGGACCTCGACCGGCTTCGACGACTCCACCTTCGTCTCCATCCTGTATTCGGTGTTCGCCGGAAACCTGGAGAAGTCGGCGGTCGAGGAATGCCTCGCCGCGACACACGACGAGGAATCCTTCATCGCCTTCGTCAGCGACCGGTTCGAGCACCTGGACCGTGAATGGGTGCGCAGGATCGTCGGCGTGGTGCGGCGAACGTTCCTCTTCGAGTACGACCCCCGAGAACTCGCCGAGCGCACCGTCGCCGCACCGGTCACCGTATTCCGGGCCACCGGCGACCAGGAATCGTTCATCGACTCCGGTGAAGCGCTTACCACCACACCCCCCGTGCTCCATCAACTCGAGGCCGACCACTACGAGTTGCTGCGCGCGAACGGAATAGACGAACTCGTCACCGCCATAAAGTCCGCACGACTCACCAGAAAGGTCACCGGAGTGCCGCACGTCAGCATCAAGCATTTCCCCAACAACCTCGAGGCCGAACAGGTCACCGCCCTGGTCGACGCGATCACCAGCGCCGTGCGGACCGCCTTCGCGGTCGACGAGGGCGCGGTCTCGATCGCCCTCGAACCGGTGGCCCAGGACGTCTGGAACGAGCGGGTGTACGTCCCGGAGATCGAGAACGGCGCCGGAAACCTGGTCAAGGCCCCCAACTACTGAGCCCGGCGCCCGAATCCGCCGGTGCCCACCCCCACCAGGACATGAACCACGGAGGACCGCGATGCGCACAGTGATCACCAGGATGAGGGAGGACCTCTCCGTGATCGTCGCGCGAGACCCGTCGATCCGCACGCGCGCGGAGGCCCTGCTGCACCCCGCGCTGCCGGCGCTGTGGACCCACCGGGTGGCCCACGTCCTGTTCACCCGCGGGCACCGCCAGAGCGCCCGGCTCCTCGCCTACCTGGCGCGCGCCTTCACCGGTGGCATCGAGATCCACCCGGGCGCGCGGCTCGGCCGGCGTGTCTTCATCGACCACGGGGCCGCCGTGGTCATCGGGGAGACCGCCGAGGTCGGCGACGACGTCACGATCTTCCACCAGGTCACGCTCGGCGCCGTCGGCTGGTGGAAGGACGGACGGCGCGAACCCGGCGCCCGCCGCCACCCCGTCGTCGGCGACCGCGTGGTCCTCGGCACCAACGCGATCGTGCTCGGCCCGGTCACCGTCGGCCACGACGCGCTGATCGGCGCCGGGGCGCTCGTCCTGGGCGATGTGCCCCCGAAGGCCCGCGTGATGGCCCCCGCCGCCGAGATCGTGTCCCGGCCCTCGGCCGCGGACCGCGAGGACGCGGACCGGCTGCTGCGCGCCCTGGCCACCTCCGGGTGCTGGTGAAGCCCAGGTCACCGGCCCCACCCCATTCGTCGCAGTACCCCGCAACGTTCACCGCATATCGACCCGACCACGTGTCGGCACGCCATCGGAGGCACAGATGATTCACGTCGGCGTACTGGAGAGCAACCTCTCCGGTTCCGGCTTCGAGGGCCTGCAGATCATCAAGGAACTCGACTGCCGGGTCACCTTCTTCACCCGCGACCTGGACCGGTACCTCGAAGTGCCGGGCGGTCCGGCCTACTTCGAGAAGTACGTCGACGAGATCGTCCACTGCGAGACGAACATCCTCGAGGAACTCCTGCCGCAGGTGCACCGGGCCGGTGCCGAGCACCCCTTCGACGCGTTCCTGACCCTGGCCGAGTACGACGTGGTCGTGGCCGCCGAGGTCGCCGTCCACCTCGGACTCCCCACCGTCAGCGTCGACGGCGTCGCCACCGCCCGCAACAAGGCGCTGATGCGCCGGCGCTGCGCCGAACTCGGCGTCGCGATACCGGCGTTCCGTACCGTGCAGACTCCCGCCGAGGCGGCGGCCGCCGCGGCCGAGATCGGGCTGCCCTGCGTGGTCAAGCCGGCCGACGAGACCAGCAGCGCCGACGTCCGGCTGGTGGAGACCGCGGAACAGGCCGCCGAGCACGTCGAGCTGATCCAGTCCCGGGTGGAGAACACCCGCGGTCAGAGCCGCTACCACGAGCTGATGGTCGAGGAGTACCTGAGCGGCCCCGAGGTCAGCGTCGAGGTCCTCGCCGACGGCGACCGGTACGAGGTCCTCGGCGTCACCGACAAGTCGGTCATCGGCCAGGGCTACTTCGTCGAACTGGCCCACACCTTCCCCTCCGGCCTGCCCGAGAAGACGGTCGGCGCCATCGGCGACCTGGCCGTGGAGGCGCTGCGCGCCTGCGGGTTCGACCTCGGCATGGCCCACGTCGAGATCAAGGTCACCGCCTCCGGCCCCAAGCTCATCGAGATCAACCCCCGGCCCGCCGGCGGCAAGATCACCTACCTGGCCGACCGCGCCCTCGGCATCAAGTCCCTGGAGCTGGTGGCCCGTCAGTACCTTGGCGAGAAGCTGCCCGCCCAGGTGGTGCCCGACAAGCCGGTCGCCGGTGCCGCCATCCGCTACCTCATCGCCCGGCCCGGCCGCGTGGTGTCGGTCTCCGGCCAGGAACGCGCCGCCGCGCTGCCCGGCGTGGAGGAGGTCGTCGTCAAGCCCAAGCCCGGCGCCGTGCTGCGCGAGCCGCGCCGCAACGGCGACCGCGCCGGCCATGTCCTCGTGATCGCCGAGACCGCCCAGCTCGCGGCACGGACCGCCGAGGCCGCCGTCGAGGAGATCGACATCCGGACCGAGCCGGTCACCGCCCGCCCGGTCGCCGACTCCCTCGTCGACCTGATCGGCCGCACCCCGCTGCTGCGGCTCCCCGTGGACCGCGTCCTGGACGGCGTCCCGGCCGAGACCGAGGTCCTGGCGAAACTGGAGCTGTTCAACCCCTGGTCCAGCAGCAAGGACCGGGCCGCGCTGTCGATGCTGCGCGGCGCCGAGGAACGCGGACTGCTCACCCCCGGCAACGGCACCGTGATCGAGGCGACCTCCGGCAACACCGGCATCTCGCTGGCCGCCCTCGCCGCCGCCCGCGGCTACCGCTGCGTCATCGTGCTGCCCGACAACGCCACCCAGGAGCGGGTGTCCATGCTCCAGTCGCTCGGCGCCGAGGTGGTGCGCACCCCGCACACCGGCGGCTACCAGGCGGCGGTCGACAAGGCCGCGGAACTCCACCACCGGACCCCCGGCTCCTGGTTCTGCTGCCAGCACGACAACCCCGACAACACCCGGGCGCACTACGAGTCGACCGGCCCGGAGATCTGGGCCGACGCCGAGGGCCGTATCGACGTCTTCGTCTGCGGGGTGGGCACCGGCGGCACCCTCAGCGGCGCGGGACGCCACCTCCTGGAGCGCAACCCCGACGTCCGGATCGTGGCCGTCGAACCGGCCGGATCGCCGCTGCTGTCCGGCGGCGAGCCCGGCACGCACACCATCCCCGGCTTCAACGGCGGCTTCATCGCACCGACCACCGAACGCGACCTCATCGACGAGGTGATCGCGGTCGCCGACGCCGACGCCCTCGACACCACCCGGCGGCTCGCCGTGCACGCCGGCCTCACCGTCGGGGTCTCCTCCGGCGCGGTCGTCCACGCCTGCGGTGTCGTGGCCGCCCGTCCCGAGAACCGGGGCAAGCGCATCGTGACCCTGCTCCCCGACACCGGTGAGCGCTACCTGAGCCTGCTCAGCCGCGTCGCCGAGGAGCGGGCGGCCGGGGGGACCCGGTGACGCCGCCCGTGGACGACCGGCCCCGCCTGCTGATGGTGATGCCGTACCGCCAGTTCGTCCGCAAGGCACAGGCCGAGGGGTTCTGGGTCGGCGCGATCTGGGACCCGCGGCTGGAGTCGCCGGAGTACCTGGACGACGTACGCGCCCTGGCGGACGTGTTCGTCACGGCCGACTTCCGGGACGAGGAGCTGCTGCGCCGCACCATCCGTGACGTGGCCAAGGAGCACCGCGCCTCGGTGATCTACCACATCGGCCGCGAGGAGACGATGGCCGCCGCCTACGAGGTGGCCGAGGAACTCCACGTCGAGGTCAACCCGGCCGACGCGGTCCGGCTCCTCACCGACAAGCACGCCATGCGGGACCTGCTCGCCGCACGCGGACTGTCCCCGGTGTCCTTCGAGGCGGTGGCGACCCGGCGCGAGGTACCGGACGCGGTCCGGCGCATCGGCCGCCCGGCCGTGGTCAAGCCGACCGCACTGGCCGGCAGCCGGGGCGTGTTCCTGTGGCAGGAGGAGGCGGATCTCGCGGTCTGGACGGCACTCGTCGAGCAGTACGGCTACGACGGTCCGTTCCTGGTCGAGGAGTATCTGCGCGGTCCCGAGTACAGCGTGGAGACACTGAGCCGGGACGGCGAGCACCGGATCGTCGGGATCACCGAGAAGGTGCTCGGCGCGCCGCCGCTCTTCGTGGAGGTGGGCCACGTCCACCCGGCGCCGCTGCCCCCGGAGCGCCGGCGGGCCGTCGAGGACCTGACGACCGAACTGCTCACCGCGTGCGGGTACCGGTTCGGACCCGCGCACACCGAGGTGATCTGGACCGAGGCCGGCCCCCGCGTCGTCGAGTCGCAGGCCCGGCTCGGAGGGGACCGGATCCCCCGCCTCGTCGAGCTGGCCACCGGCCTCGACATCGAGCAGGCGATCTTCGCCGGTCTGGCCGGCACCCCGGCCGGGCCAGCCGCGGCGACCGCGACGGCGGTCGTGCGGTTCTTCGCCTTCCCGCCCGGCCACGTCGACGAGATCCGCGGCCTCGACACGGTCGCCGGACTCGGATACGTCGACGAGCTGAACCTCAGGCCGAGTCCCGGCGACACGCTGGCGGAGGTCCGCGACTCCAAGAGCCGGCACGGCCACGTCATCGTCGCCGGCGCCACCGCCGAGCAGGCCCGGGACCGGGTCGCGGAGGTGCTCGCCGCCATCGAACTCGTCATCGACGGAACGCCCGTACGCGCGGACGGCCGGGCCGGAGCGCTCGGGACGCCCGTATGACCCTCCCCCCACCCCGCAGGAAGGCAGTGCCCATGCAGTCCGTCACCGCACTCAGGAGCTCGTCATGACCGCCCCCGCCAGCGACGCCCAGGTGGTGTTCATCGGCTTCAACCTGGCCTACCTGCACGCGATCGAGGGCCATGTCCCGAGCGGATCCGTCGTGGTGATCGAGGAACCCGACATCCTTCGCAAGCGGGACCTGGCAGGCGCCGCGACACGCTTCGACTGCGTGGACCGCGTCGTGGCGGCCAGCTACCACCAGTCGACCGAGGCCCTCGACCTGGCGGCCGAACTGACGGCCGTGCGCCCCGTGGCCGCGGTCGTCCCGGGCCTGGAGTACGCGGTGCCCGCGGCGGCCGCGCTGGCCGAGAAGCTCGGACTGCCCGGCGCGACCGAACAGGCCGCGCAGGCGCTGCGGGACAAGGTCCGGCTGCGCGAGGTCTCCGGCGCCGCCGGTGTCCGCAACCCGCGCTGGCGCGAGGTGTTCGGGCCCGAGGACATCCTCGAGTTCGCGGGCGACGGCCCGGTCGTGGTCAAGCCGGCGAACCGGCAGGCCAGCGTCGGAGTACAACTGCTGGACTCGGTCGACGCCGAGACCGCGGCGCAGGCCTGGGAGCGGACCTCCTCCGCGACCGAGCGGGTGTCGGTGCCCGACCGGGAGCTGGCGTGGCGGTACCTGGCCGAGGAACGCCTGCGGGGGCCCGAGTTCAGCGTCGAGGCGCTGGTGCGGCAGGGCGAGATCATCTTCCAGAACGTCACCGCCAAGACCGTGATCCCGGGGCCCTACCCGGTCGAGCTCGGCCATCTGCTGCCCGCTCCGCTCGACGCGGACACGCAGGCCGCGTTCACCACGGCCATGCGGGCGCTGGTCGCCGCGACCGGCTACCGGACCGGCATCCTGCACGCCGAGTGGATCCTCACCGAGTCCGGTCCGACGCTGGTCGAATGCGCCGGCCGCTGCCCCGGCGACCATCTGATCGACCTCATCGACCTGGCCTACGGCACGACGATCAGGCTGACCCTGATCGACCTGCTGGCCGGACGTCCGGTCACACTGCCCCAGGTGTCGGAGCAGACCTCGGCGATCCGGTTCCTGGCCGCCGAGCCGGGCACCGTCACGGAGGTCTCCGGCGTGGACACGGCCCGGGAACTGCCCGGCATCGAGGTCGTGGAAGTGGGCGTCGAGGCCGGCGACGAGGTCCGGCCGTGGGCGTCCTCCTGGGACCGCGCGGGCCATGTCATCGCCACCGGGCCGGACGCGGACACCACACGCCGACGCGTGCTGGACGCGGACGCGGCCGTCCGTATCGCCACCACCGGCTGAGTCCGGATCACCCCTGATTGAGGAAGCACATGTCCGACCTCTGGCAGCGCGTCCGCGGCTGGCGCGGGTCCGTCCCGGGAGGGACGGCCGGCATCCGGCTGGCCGTGCTGACGTCGATCGACGCCATCGGCACCGGCGCCTTCCTGGCCGTCTCCGTGCCCTTCATCACCCGGTCCGTCGGCCTGTCGGAGGGCCAGCTCGGACTCGGCCTGACCGTCTCCGCCGCCATCGCCCTGGCCACGGCGATCCCGATCGGAGTCCTCGCCGACCGGATCGGCCCGAAGAAGGTCCTGGTCTGGCTGAGCGTGTGGCGCTGCGCCTGGTTCGTGGCGTACCCGTTCGTCCAGAACCTGTGGCAGTTCCTCACCGTGGTCTGCCTGCTCGGCCTGGTCGACAAGGCGTCCGCGCCCATGTCACAGGCCCTGGTCGGCCAGGTGACCAAGCCCGAGGACCGGGTCAGGGCCGTCGCTATCCTGCGGTCGCTGCGCAACGTCGGCTTCACCGTCGGCGCCCTGCTCGGCGGCATCGGGCTGCTCATCGACAACCGGGCGGGCTACGCGGCGATCCTGCTGCTCAACGCCGCCTCGTTCGCCGTGCTCGCGCTGCTGGCCGCCCGGCTGCCGATCCTCAGCGCGCCGGCGAAGAGCCTGCGCCGCCGGTTCTCGGTGCGTGTGCTGCGCGATGTGCCGTTCCTGTCGTTCACGGGGATCAACGCCGTGCTCACCATGCACATGACCCTGCTGAGCATCGGCATCCCGCTGTGGATCGTCGGGCACACCGACGTACCGTCCGCGGTGATCGCCCCGCTGGTCGCCGTCAACACCGTCCTCGCGGTCGCCCTCCAGGTGCGGGCCAGCCGGGACACGGACGCCATGACCGGCGTGGCACGCGCCCTGACCCGGGCGGGGCTCTCCCTCGCGCTGTGCTGCGTGCTGCTCGTCGCGGCACCGAAGCTGCCGGTCGTCCTGGCCGTGGGCGTGCTGCTGCTGGCCATGATCGCGCTGACCGGCGGTGAGCTGTTCCAGTCCGCCGGCGGCTGGGGCGGCTCCTATCTGCTGGCGGCGCCCCAGCAGGAGGGCGTCTATCTGTCGGTCTTCTGGCTCGGCGTGGCCGTCCAGCAGATCGCGGCACCGATCCTGGTCAGCGTGGTCGTCACGACCGGCACCACGGGCTGGGTCGTCCTGGCCGCCCTGTTCGCCGGCTGCGGTCTGGCGGCGCCGATCCTGTGCCGCTGGGCGCAGAAACGCGCGGACAGCAGGCCGCAGCCGGAGCCCGAGCCGACGCCGGCCGAGGCGGTGTAGCCGCACGGATCCGGGCCCGGCGGTCGTCTTCGCCGGGCCCGGTCGTGTCGTGGCCGCAGCGGGATCGGGACGGACGCAACAGAATGTGAGGAGATGCACGTTGTAGCCATTCGTACGTCTGCCACGGCGCCCACGGGGTAGGGCTGCGATAACCCGCAAGGTCGCCGTACTCGACAAGGAGGCCCCTCGTGGTCGCTCCCGCACACCCGCGCTCCAAACCCGTGGCGCAGCCGCCGTCCCCCGAACCCGAGCCGCACTTCTGTGTGTTCAGCGCGGAGGGCGCCTGCGCCGAGATCCCGCTGACCAGTGAGGCACCGCTGCCCGACGCGGAGCCCCTCACCAGCGAGCCGCCGCTCGCCGAAGCCGCACACCTGACCAGCGAGTCCGCGGTCTTCGAGCCGGACCTCGCGAGGCCGTAGATGGTGGAGCAGGGGTCGGCCGAGCCGCCTTCCGAGGACCTGTCCCGCCTCGCCGAGCTGCATGGCGTCGCCACCTCCTACAGCCCGTCCCCGGGCCGTACGGTCGCCGCCTCGGCCACCGCCGTCACCCTCGCCCTGGCCGCCCTCGGCGTCGACACCGGCCGCCCCGCGGCCGCGCTGGCCGCCCGCGAGAGTGAGCTGCGCGACCGGCTGCTGCCACCGACCGTGGTCTGCTGGAGCGGCAGCCCGCCCGCGTCCCTCGGGAACCTGCCCAGGGGCACTCGGCTGCGGATCGAGACCGAGCAGGGCGAGACCCGCGCCGCCGCCGACCAACTCCCGCCCGGCATCCACCGGTTGACCGCCACGGCGCCCGACGGCCGGGTGGCCGAGTCCCACCTGGTCGTCGCCCCCGCCCGGCTCCCCACGACCACCGGACGCTCGTACGGACTGCTCGTCCAGCTCTACTCCCTGCTCTCCCGGCGCTCCTGGGGCATGGGCGACCTCGGCGACCTCACCGAGCTGACCGCCTGGGCCGGGCGGGCGCTCGGCGCCGGGTTCGTGCAGGTCAACCCGTTGCACGCGGCGGTGCCCGGCGCCCCCACGGACCCCTCGCCGTACCGGCCCTCCTCGCGGCGCTTCCCGGACCCGGTGCATCTGCGGGTCGAGGACGTGCCGGAGTACGCCCATGTCACCGACCGCGAGGCGGTGCGCTCGCTCGCCGAACGGGCCGGGCGGCTGCGTGAAGCGGTGCTGGACAAGGGCGCGTTGATCGACCGGGACGCCGTGTGGGAGCTCAAGCGGGAGGCGCTGGAGCTGGTGCGCGAGGTGCCGCTCGGCCCCGGCCGGCGGGCCGCGTACGCCGACTTCCTCGCCGAGGAGGGCGAGGCCCTGGAGGACCACGCGACGTGGTGTGCGCTGGCGGAGGTGCACGGCTCCGACTGGAGCCGGTGGCCGGCCGGACTTCAGGACCCCCGTTCGCCCGAAACGGCCCGCGCCCGGGCCGAGTTGATGGACCGCGTCGACTTCCACTGCCGGCTCGCCTGGCTCACCGACGCCCAGCTCGTCGCCTCGCAGCGGGCGGCGCGGGAGGCCGGGATGCCGGTCGGGGTCATCCACGATCTGGCGGTGGGCGTGCACCCCGGGGGCGCCGACGCCTGGGCGCAGCAGGACTACCTCGCCGCCGGGATGTCGGTCGGCGCACCGCCGGACGCCTTCAACGCGCGCGGACAGGACTGGGGACTGCCGCCGTGGCGCCCGGACCGCCTGGCCGCATCGGGCTACGCCCCCTACCGGCGCCTGCTGAAAGCCCTCTTCCGCTACGCCGGAGCCCTGCGCATCGACCATGTGATGGGCCTGTTCCGCCTCTGGTGGGTCCCGCAGGGACACCCGCCGACCGAGGGCACCTACATCCGTTACGACGCCGAGGCCATGCTCGCGGTCCTGGTCCTGGAGGCCTCGCGCGCCGGGGCGATGGTGATCGGCGAGGACCTGGGCACGGTGGAGCCCGGGGTGCGCGAGACGCTGCGCGAGCGCGGGGTCCTCGGTACCTCGGTGCTCTGGTTCGAGCGGGACTGGGAGGGCGACGGCCGGCCCCTGCCGCCGGAACGCTGGCGCGCCGACTGCCTCGCCACCGCGACCACCCACGACCTGCCCTCGACCGCGGCCCGGCTGACGGGCGAGCACGTCGAACTCCGCTACCGGCTGGGCCTGCTGACCCGGGAGCTGGCGGAGGAACGGACGGAGGCGGCGGCGGACACCGGGGAGTGGCTGGAGGTACTGGCGCGACTGGGCCTGCTGCACGGCACCGGCGGCGGCCACAGCACCTTGACGGAGGAGGCCGAGATCCAGGCCGTGCACCGGTTCCTGCTGCGTACGCCGGCGAGGCTGGTCGGGGTGTGGCTGCCCGACGCGGTGGGCGACCGGCGGCCCCAGAACCTGCCGGGCACGTGGGACCAGTACCCGAACTGGCGCCTGCCGATCGCGGACGCGGAGGGAAGGCCGGTGACGCTGGAGGGGCTGGCGGGCTCGCCGCGCCTGCACGGTCTGGTGGAGGTGCTGCGCGGGCCTCGCACGGCCGGGCCGGGCTGACGCGGGGGACGGGCGGATCCGTCCCGTCCCCTTTCGGCGCCCACGTATGGCACCCCGGGCGCGCGGGGCCACAAGGCATTCGATACTTTTGGGATCGTGGACAAGAAGAACGCCCTGCGCGCCGGTGCCCTGACTGCCGGTACGACGCTGATGATGCTGCTCATGACGTCTCCCGCGCTCGCAGTCACCCGCGACGACGGCGACGACCCCGGTCCGGGCCTGAGCGTCATGGAGACGCTGGGTCTCTACGTCGTGGCCCCGCTCGCGATCTTCGCGGTCATCACCGGTCTGGTGATGGTCCTGGACAAGTCCACGGACCGTGAGCCGAAGGTGAAGACCAAGGTTCCCGTGAAGGCGAAGGCCGGGGCCTGACCGAGCCGGTCGCCGCCACCACGGCCCGACCGCTCACCGCACGTTCCCCGAGGGCGCCGACCCCGCCGCACGTACGCGCAGCAAGCCGTACGTGGGCGAGGCCGGCGCCCTCGGTGTGTTCTCCCGCGCGGCCCGCTCAGGGGTTCGGCGCGGTCAGATACCGCTGCACCGTCGGCGCCAGCCACGCCACGACCTCCTCGGGCGCCAGCGCCACCGCGGACGGGATCCGCAGCACATAGCGGGTCAGCGCGAGGCCCAGCAGCTGCGACGACACGAGCGCGGCCCGCGCCGGGACCTGCTGGGGGTCCGGGCACGCCCGCTCGGCGATCGGCAGCAGCTGGTCCCGGAAGATGCCCTGCATCCGCTCGGCCCCGGCCGCGTTCGTCGCGCCGACCCGCAGCAGGGCCGTCAGTACCTCGTTCTCCTCCCAGGTGGCCAGGAAGTGCGTGACGAGAGCCCGGCCGACGCCCTCGCGGGGCAGCGCGCCCACGTCCGGCAGGCGCAGGTCGATGGCGACCGCCGCCGCGAAGAGGCCCTCCTTGTTGCCGTAGTAGCGCATCACCATGGACGGATCGATGCCCGCGTCCTTGGCGATCGCGCGGATGGTGGCCCGCTCGTAGCCGTCGGCGGCGAAGCGTTCGCGGGCGGCGGTGAGGATCGCGCCGCGGGTGGCGTCGGAGCGGCGGGGGGCGCCTGAGGCGGGCCCGGTGCCTGGGCCGGGTGGCGTGGTCGTGGTGTCGCTGTTGCTGCCGTTCATGTCTACGAGCGTAGGCCAACGTACGTTTGCCAACAAGTGTTTGCCTACATCTGTTGACTCGCCTTGAGCTTCTCGCTAGCTTCGTCAACAAGCGTAGGCAAACAGGCGTTGGCAACAGGAGGCCACCATGAACGGCACCGCCATCCATCGCACCGTGATCGTCGTCGGCTCCGGCCCCACGGGCCTGCTCCTCGCCGGTGACCTCGCCACCGCCGGTGTCCCCGTCACCCTCCTCGAAAAGCGCTCCCACGACATCAGCAACCTCTCCCGCGCCTTCGGCGTGCACGCCCGCACCCTGGAGCAGCTCGACGCCCGGGGACTCGCCGACCAGCTGCTGGCCACCGGCGACACCATCACCGGCCTGCGCGCCTTCGACCGCCTCACGCTCGACCTGACCACGCTGGAGTCCCGCTTCCCGTTCATGCTCATCACCCCGCAGTACGAGGTCGAGCGGCTGCTGGAGCGACGGGCGAGGGAGGCCGGGGTCGAGTTCGCGTACGAGAGCGAGGTCGTGGGGCTGCGCCAGGACGCCGACGGGGTGGAGCTGGAGGTGCGGGGCGCGGACGGGGCGGTCGCCGTCCGTCGCGCGGCCTATGTCGTCGGCGCCGACGGACACCACAGCGTCGTACGCCGCGAGGTGGGCCTGGACTTCCCAGGGGTCTCCGTCATCAAGTCGCTGTTCCTCGCGGACGTACGGCTCGCCGAGCGGCCCGCGGACGTGCTCACCGTCAACGGCGCGGGCGACTGCTTCGCGATGATCGCCTCCTTCGGCGACGGCTGGTACCGGGTCATGGGCTGGGACCGCCACCACGAGGTCGCCGACGACGTCCCGATCGACCTCGACGAGGTCAAGGACGTCGCCCGCCGCGCCCTGGGCGCCGACTACGGCATGCACGACGCCCGCTGGCTCTCCCGCTTCCACAGCGACGAACGCCAGGCGCCGCGGTACCGGGTCGGCCGGGTCTTCCTCGCCGGCGACGCCGCGCACATCCACTCCCCGGCCGGCGGCCAGGGTATGAACACCGGCCTCCAGGACGCGGCCAACCTGAGCTGGAAGCTCGCCGCGGCCGTGCAGGGGTGGGCGCCGGACGGGCTCCTCGACACGTACGAGGCCGAGCGGCACCCGGTCGGCAAGGCGGTGCTGCGCAGCAGCGGCGGACTCGTCCGGCTGGCCCGCGCGCAGAGCCCGGCACTGCGCGCCGTCCGCGCCCTCGTCTCCACCGTCGGCAACGCGGTCGGTCCCGCCCGGCGCAAGGCCCTGGGCCAGATCTCCGGCATCGGCTACAAGTACCCCGCCCCCCGCGGCGCCCACCGCCTCACCGGCACCCGCGTCCCCGACGTCGCCCTGGCGGGCGGCCGCCTGCACGAGGCCCTGCGCGGCGGCCGGTTCGTCCTGATCGCCCCGGACCCCCAGGTGTACGAGGACCCGGGCACCCGCAAGGACCGGCTGACCGTGGAGCGCTGGGCGAGCGACCGTCGTACGACCGTCCTGGTGCGCCCCGACGGATACGTGGCCTGGGCGGCGGACGCACCGGACGCCACGGCGATCGAGGAGGCGGTCGCCGCCGCCGTCGGGTGAAGGGGGACGGGGCGGCCCGGGCGGAGTCCGGTGCCGCCCCGCCTGGTGAAGGGTCGCCGGGTGTGTCGGTGTGCGGCTGCTCGGTCACGCGGGCGCGCCCGAGCAGGCTGTCCGTGGGTTCGGCGCCGTGCCGCCGGCGGAGTGCTCAGTGCGGAGGCGTCTGGGTTCCTGCCAGCAACTGGCGGAGCAGGTCGGCCAGTTGGCCGGCCTGTTCGTCGTCGAGGGCGGACAGCGCCTGTGTCTCGGTGGCGAGGCCGGCGCCGACCGCCTCGTCGAGGACGGTCAACCCCTTCTCGGTGAGCGTGACTTGGAGGCCCCTGCGGTCGTGCGGGTCGGGGGAGCGGCGGAGCAGGCCCGCGCGTTCCAGCTTGTCGAGCCGGCCGGTCATGCCACCCGTCGTGAGCATCAGCGTCGCGGAGAGCTGACGGGGCGAGAGGGCGTAGGGCTCGCCGGCGCGGCGCAGGGTGGCCAGGACGTCGAACTCGCCGCGGGAGATCCCGTAGGGGGCGTACGCCTTCTCCATCCGGTCGCCCATGGCCCGTGACAGCCGGAAGATCCGCCCGAAGACCTCCATCGCCCGGGTGTCGAGGTCGGGCCGCACGGTGCCCCACTGCTCGATGATCGCGTCGACGAGATCACTGGGGGGCTGCTGCGGCATGGCGTTCATGGGTCGAGTATCCGCCGCGAACCGGTCGGCCGCAAGAAAGTAGCTTGCGGGAAAGTGGCTTGCAGGAAAGTTGCTTAGCGCTAAGCTGCTTTCAAGCAAGTTACTTTCTGGCGTGCCACCGCACGTCACTTCTCTTGGGGGACGTCATGGGGAAAGCGGCGCGGACCGAGCGCATACCGGGGGAGTGGGCCCTGCCCGTCGCCGCCGCCGTCAACGGCGTCGGCACCGGCATGTACGTCCCCTTCACCCTGGTGTTCTTCCACTACGTCACCGGCCTCTCCTTCACCGTCGTGGGCCTGGTGCTCACCGTGACCGGACTCGTGGGCATCGCCGCCCTCCCGCTGGCCGGCACGGCCGTCGACCGGTACGGCGCGAAGCGCGTCCAACTCGCCCTGTACGGCGTGCGGGTCGTCGGCTTCGCGCTCTACCCCTTCGCCCACTCCCTCGCCGCCTTCGCCGCGGTCGCCCTGGTCACGGCCGCCGCCGACCGCGCCTTCCCCGCCGTGCAGTCCTCGCTCATCGGCGAGGTGGCGCGCGGCGCCGGGCGCGACCGGCTCCAGGCGGCCACGCGTGCGCTGCAGAACGCCGGCAACGGCGCGGGCGCCCTGCTGGCCACGCTGGTCATCGCCTTCGCCGGCAACACCGGCTACACCTACGCGGCCTGGGGCAACGCCCTGTCCTTCGCCCTCGCCGCACCGCTGCTGCTGCCCCTGCGGCCGGTGCGCGGCCGGGACGGAACGGCCGGGGCCACGGCACGCGGGGCCGGTTACCGGCTCGTGCTGGCCGACCGGCCCTTCCTGGTCGTCACCGGCGCCAACTTCCTGAACGCGCTCAGCTATTCGGCCCTGTCCGTGCTCTTCCCGCTGTTCATCGTGGAGTGGCTGCACGGGCCCGCCGTGCTCACCGGCGCCGCGTTCACCATCAACACCGTGCTGTGCGCGGCCGCCGGGGTGTTCGTCGGCGGGCGGGTCCGCAGGGCCGGTGCCCGGCGCACCCGGGCGGCGGCGCTGGGCGCGGGACTGTTCGCGGTGGCGTTCCTCGCCCAGATCGTGCTGGGCACCCTGCGGCCGGACTCCGGCCCGCTGCTGGGCGGGGCCCTGGTCGCCGTGGTCGTCGTCTACACCCTCGGCGAGCTGATCCACAGCCCCGCCGCCGAGGTCCTCGCCGTGTCGGCGGCGCCCGCGGCCGTGCGCGGCCGGTATCTGGCGGCCTACCAGATGTCCTGGTCGCTGGCGAAGGCGGTGGCGCCCTCGCTGTTCACGGCGCTGCTCGCGGTGGACGGCCGCGTGCCCTGGGCGGTCCTCGTCCTCACCTCCGCCGTGGCCGCCGCGCTGCTGCTCCGCGTGGAACGCCACCTGCCGGCGGACGCGGTACGACCCGTCGCGGAGACCGTCGTCCGTACGGCCCCGGCGGGGGTCACCGGGCGGACGGCCGAGGCGGAGGCCGCGGGACGGACGGTCACCGGGGAGGGCGCCGGACGGACGGCCTCCGCGGGGCTCGGCGACCCGGCGGCCGTCTCTCCCCGCGAGGTTCCGGCCGAGGTCGCCGCCCCGGCTTGCCCCCGTGCCGCCGGCCTCGCCGAAGGGGGCCGCTGACGAGGAGGGCCGCCGCCCCAGAGGCTCTCCCCCCGCAGCCCCCGCCCCGCCACCCCGAAGGGAACCCGCCATGACCCGGTCCGCGACCATCCTCCTCACCGCCCTCGCCCCCGTCTCCTGGGGCACCACCTACGCCGTCACCACCGAGTTCCTCCCGGCCGACCGTCCGCTGTTCACCGGACTGGTGCGCGCCCTGCCCGCCGGGCTGGCGCTGCTCGGGGTGGCGCGGGTGCTGCCTAAGGGGGCCTGGTGGTGGAAGGCGACGGTGCTCGGGGCGCTGAACATCGGTGCGTTCTTCCCGCTGCTGTTCCTGTCGGCGTACCGGCTGCCCGGCGGTATGGCCGCGGTCGTCGGGTCGGTGGGGCCGCTGCTCGTCGTGGGGCTGTCGGCGCTGCTGCTGGGGGAGCGGCCGACCGCGCGGAGCGTGGTCACCGGGGTCGTCGCGGCGTTCGGGGTCAGTCTCGTCGTACTGAAGGCGGCCGGGGCGCTCGACCTGGTGGGTGTGCTGGCGGCCTTCGCCTCGGCCGCCTCGATGTCCGCGGGGACCGTGCTGACCAAGCGGTGGGGGCGGCCCGACGGAGTGGGTCCGCTCGCGCTCACCGGATGGCAGCTGACCGCGGGCGGGCTGCTCATCGCGCCGCTCGCGCTGCTGGTCGAGGGCGCCCCGCCCGCGCTGGACGGACGGGCGGTGGGCGGCTACCTCTATCTGGCGCTGGCGAACACGGCGGTCTCCTACTGGCTCTGGTTCCGCGGCATCGGCCGGCTCAGCGCCACCCAGGTCACCCTCCTCGGACCGCTCTCCCCGCTGACCGCCGCGATCGTCGGCTGGGCGGCGCTCGGACAGGCGCTGACGCCGCTTCAGCTGGCGGGGATGGCGGTGGCGTTCGGGGCGACGGTGGCGGGGCAGCTGGGGCAGCGACCGGTGCGCACCGCTGGTCAATCGTTCAGTTTTCCTGAAAGGAATGGTCGTAAAGATTCGATGGACGTGACAGATGTGGCGCTGCGACGGTAGATCCACCGAGATCACCGCCCAGTGGAAGGACCCATGTGACCGCCGTCCTCGAAAGGACCGCACGTACGACCCGCGCCCCGAGGGCAGCCGCCCTCGGGGTTCTGCTCGCCGCCGTCGCGACCGTCGTCTGGTCCGGCAGCTTCGTCACCTCCCGTGCGCTGCACGACAGCGTGCCGCCCGTCCAGCAGGCCTTCTGGCGCTGGATCGTCGCGCTCGTCGCGGTCGCCCCCTTCGGGGCCCGACGGGCGTGGCGGCAGCGGAAGGAGATCAGGCGGCACCTCGGTTTCGTGGCGCTCGCCTCGCTGCTCGGGGTGACCGTCTACAACACTCTGGTCAACCAGGCCGGTTCGACCACTTCGGCCGCCAACATGGGCATGATCATGGCCGCTTCACCGGTGCTGATGGCAGTGCTCGAACGCATGGGCGGCGTACGGCCGGGCGCGCGCCGGCTCGGTGGGCTGCTGGTCGCGTGCGGGGGCGTCGTGCTGCTCGTCGGGGGCGGGGCGGGGTTTGCCGCGGGTGACCTGTGGATGATCGCCGCGGCCTGCTGCTTCGGGTCGTACAGCGCGCTGCTGCGCCGAAAGCCCGCGGAACTCGGCGGTACGGCCTTCCTGTTCACGACCTTCCTGTTCGGCACCGTCCTGCTGCTGCCCGCGCAAGGGGTGAGCCTCGCCGTCCAGGGCGGGTTCGAGCCGACGGCCGGCACGGTGCCGCCCTTGCTGTACGTCGGCGTCTTCTCCTCGGCCGTCGCCTTCTTCGCCTGGAACCGGGCCATCGCCCTCGCCGGTCCGTCCCGGGCCGGAGCCGTGTACTACCTCCAGCCGCTCTGCGTGGCCCTGCTGTCCTGGGCCCTGCTCGGCGAGACGGTCTCCGCCGCGCAGGCGCTGTGCATGGCGCTGATCCTCGGCGGGGTGCTGCTGGGTGCCGCCGGATAGGTTGGCCGCCATGCTCGAGTGGGACATCCGGAAACTGCAGATCCTGCGGACGCTGCGGGAGCAGGGCACCGTGACCGCGACGGCCGAGGCGCTGCGGATGACGCCGTCCGCGGTGTCGCAGCAGCTGACCAACCTCGCCAGGCAGTTGGGCGTGCCGTTGCTGGAGGCGCAGGGGCGGCGGGTGCGGCTCACGGACGCGGCGCGAATGGTGCTGCGGCACGCCGAGGCGGTGTTCGAGCAGCTGGAGCGGGCGGACGCCGAACTGTCGGCGTACGTGTACGGCGAGGTCGGCGAGGTGCGGGTCGGCGCCTTCTCCACCGCCGTGCCCGCGCTGGTGGTGCCCGCCGTACGGGCCCTGCGGGCGACGCACCCGGGGGTGAGCGTGCGGGTGCGCGAGGCGGAGGCCGGGGAGGCGTACGAGCTGCTGGCCGGCGGGGAGGTCGACCTCGCGCTGTCGCTGGCCGCGCAGGCGCCGGAGGTGGGGGACGGACGGTTCACACGGGTCGAGCTGCTCGCGGACCCGCTGGACGTCGCGCTGCCGCGGGGGCATGAACGGGCGGCCGCGGAGCGGCTGCGGCTGGCCGATCTCGCCGGGGAGTCCTGGATCTTCGGGGGCAGCGGGCCCTGGTCCGACATCACACGCGGGGCGTGCGAGGCGGCCGGGTTCAGCCCGCGGCAGGGGCATTCCGCGGCGGGGTGGACGGCGATCCTCGCGATGGTCGAGGCGGGTATGGGGGTGGCGCTGGTGCCGCGGATGGCGGCGGTGCGGCGGGACGGGGTGGTCATGCGGGAGCTGGGGGCGGACCGGCCGGTCCGGCATGTGGTGGCTGCGGTGCGGAGGGGGAGCGAGGCGGGGGTCGCGGTGGGGAGGGTGCTGTCGGCTTTGGAGGGGGTTGCCGGGGGGCTTGATCGGTGGTGAGCCGGGGTGGGCGCCCCCTTCGCGGTACGAGCCGCTGGGGCGGCATGCGAGCCGACGGCAACTGCACGCACCCTCGCACCCCACCCCCCTTGGCGGCCCTGCCCCGGTACGGCAAGGGGCGCCCGATGGCTCACCGGGCGCCCCTCGTCGTCGTACCGGCGACTACGACGCCGCCGCGTCCGCCGCCTGGGCCTTCAACGCGCGCTCCACGCCCGCGCGGGACTCCGAGACCAGGCGGCGCAGGGCCGCGTTGGGCTCGGCGGAGGCCAGCCAGGCGTCCGTCTTGTCCAGGGTCTCCTGGGAGACCTGAACCGTCGGGTAGAGGCCGACCGCGATCTGCTGGGCGATCTCGTGCGAGCGGGCGTCCCAGATGCCCTTGACCACCTCGAAGTACTTGTCCGCGTACGGCGCGAGCAGTTCGCGCTGCCCGGTCTGGACGAAGCCTCCGATGACGGCCTCCTGCACCGCGTTCGGGAGTTTGTCGGACTCGATGACCTGGGCCCAGGCCTCGGCCTTGGCCTCCTCGGTCGGGCGGGCGGCACGGGCGGTGGCCGCGTGGCGCTCGCCGGCCGCCGTCCTGTCCCGCTCGTACTCGCCCGCGATCTCCGTCTCGTCGAAGCGGCCGACCGACGCCAGACGCTCCACGAACGCCCAGCGCAGCTCGGTGTCGACGGCCAGGCCCTCGATCGTCTGCGAGCCCTCCAGCAGGGCGTCCAGGAGGTCCAGCTGCTCCGGCGTACGGGCCGTGGCCGCGAACGCGCGCGCCCATGCCAGCTGGTGGTCGCTGCCCGCGGCCGCCGAGCGCAGATGGGCCAGCGTGGCGTCCGTCCAGCGGGTCAGCAGGGTCTCGCGGGCGGCCGGGTCGGCGTACAGCTCGATCGCCAGCTTCACCTGGCGGTGCAGGGACTGCACGACACCGATGTCCGACTCCTTGCCGATGCCGGACAGGACGAGGGAGAGGTAGTCGCGGGTGGCCAGCTCGGCGTCGCGGGTCATGTCCCAGGCCGAGGCCCAGCACAGCGCGCGCGGCAGCGAGGACTCGAAGTCGCCCAGGTGCTCCGTCACGAAGGCCAGGGACTGCTCGTCCAGACGGACCTTCGCGTACGACAGGTCGTCGTCGTTGAGCAGGACCACCGCGGGGCGGCGCTTGCCCACCAGCTGCGGTACGGCGGTCAGCTCGCCGTCCACGTCCAGCTCGACCCGCTCGTCGCGGACCAGCTTGCCGCTGTCGTCGTCCAGTTCGTACAGGCCCACCGCGATGCGGTGCGGACGCAGCGTCGGCTCGCCCTGCGCGCCGGCCGGAAGCGCGGGGGCCTCCTGGCGGATCGCGAAGGAGGTGATGACGCCGTGCTCGTCCGTCTCGATCTCGGGACGCAGGATGTTGATGCCGGCCGTCTGGAGCCACTTCTCCGACCAGTGCTTCAGGTCACGGCCGGAGGTCTCCTCCAGCGCGCCCAGCAGGTCGGACAGCCGGGTGTTGCCGAACGCGTGGCGCTTGAAGTACGCCTGCACACCGCCGAAGAACTCGTCCATGCCGACGTAGGCGACGAGCTGCTTGAGGACGGAGGCGCCCTTGGCGTACGTGATGCCGTCGAAGTTGACCAGCACGTCGTCCAGGTCGCGGATCTCGGCCATGATCGGGTGCGTCGACGGGAGCTGGTCCTGCCGGTACGCCCAGGTCTTCATGGAGTTGGCGAACGTCGTCCACGAGTGCGGCCAGCGGCTGTCCGGGGCGTACGCCTGGCAGGCGATCGACGTGTACGTGGCGAACGACTCGTTCAGCCACAGGTCGTTCCACCACTCCATGGTGACCAGGTCGCCGAACCACATGTGGGCCAGCTCGTGCAGGATCGTCTCGGCACGCATCTCGTACGCGGCGTCGGTGACCTTGGACCGGAAGACGTACTGGTCGCGGATGGTGACCGCGCCCGCGTTCTCCATCGCGCCCGCGTTGAACTCCGGCACGAACAGCTGGTCGTACTTCTTGAACGGGTACGCGTAGTCGAACTTCTCCTGGAACCAGTCGAAGCCCTGTCGTGTCACCTCGAAGATCGCGTCCGAGTCGAGGAACTCGGCGAGGGAGGGGCGGCAGTAGATGCCGAGCGGCACGGACTGGCCGTCCTTCTCGTACACGCTGTGCACCGAGTGGTACGGGCCGACGATGAGCGCCGTGATGTACGACGAGATCCGCGGGGTCGGCTCGAAGACCCAGATGTCGTCCTTCGGCTCCGGTGTCGGGGAGTTGGAGATGACGGTCCAGCCGGAGGGAGCCTTCACGGTGAACTGGAAGGTGGCCTTCAGGTCGGGCTGCTCGAAGGAGGCGAAGACGCGGCGCGCGTCCGGCACCTCGAACTGGGTGTACAGGTAGGCCTGCTGGTCGACGGGGTCGACGAAGCGGTGCAGACCCTCGCCGGTGTTGGTGTACGCGGCGTCCGCGACCACGCGGAGCACGTTGCGGCCCTCCAGCAGCCCCGGCAGGGCGATCCTGGAGTCCTTGAAGACCTCGGCCGGGTCGAGCGCGTCCCCGTTGAGCGTCACCTCGTGGACGGCCGGGGCCACCAGGTCGATGAAGGTCTCGGCACCGGTCTCGGCGACGTCGAAGCGCACCGTGGTCACGGACCGGTAGGTACCGCCCTCTTGCGCGCCGGAGAGGTCGAGATCGATCTCGTACGAGTCGACGCTGAGCAGCTTCGCCCGCTGTTGCGCCTCTTCGCGAGTCAGGTTTGTGCCAGGCACGCGGTCATCTCCTCGATATGTGTGGGTTCGGCGGTTCGGCCATCCTTCCACGGGTCCCGTACCGAACGCGATGTCCAAAACCCGCCGGTGACCGGGGCGGACACGCGCGAGTGTGGGAGACATGACCACCTACACCGCACGCCCCATCACCCCCGAGATCCTGAAAGAGCTCCGGTCCACGGACGACGCGGGACGCCGGATGGTTCCCGTGACCGACGAGGAGGGCGGGGCACCGCTCCGCTGCTGTCTGCGGCGCGGCGCGCCGGGCGAGCGGATCGCCCTCGTCTCCTACGCCCCGCTGCGCCGCTGGGCCGCGCAGACGGGCGCCGAGCCGGGGGCGTACGACGAGCAGGGCCCCGTCTTCATCCACGCCGAGGAGTGCGCGGGGCCGCAGCCCGACGGCTACCCCTTCGCGGGCGCCCACCGGACGGTCCGCCGGTACTCCGCCGAGGGGCACATCCTGGGCGGAGAGCTGGTCGCGGCCCCCGACGACGAGGCCTTCCGGAACGCGTTCGACGACCCGGCCGTGGCGCTGGTCCACGTCCGGGCCGTCGAGTACGGATGTTTCCTCTACGAGGTCAGGCGGGACTAGCCCTTGAGCTCCGCCGCCACCAGCTCCGCGATCTGGACCGCGTTCAGCGCGGCGCCCTTGCGGAGGTTGTCGTTGGAGATGAAGAGAGCGAGACCGTGCTCGACCGTCTCGTCGCGGCGGATGCGGCCGACGAAGGAGGCGTCCTGGCCGGCGGCCTGGAGGGGGGTCGGGATGTCGGAGAGGGTCACGCCGGGGGCGCCCGCCAGCAGCTCCGTCGCGCGCTCCGGGGTGATCGGGCGGGCGAAGCGGGCGTTGACCTGGAGGGAGTGGCCGGAGAAGACCGGGACCCGCACGCAGGTGCCGGAGACCTTCAGCTCGGGGAGCTCCAGGATCTTGCGGGACTCGTTGCGGAGCTTCTGCTCCTCGTCCGTCTCGTTCAGGCCGTCCTCGACGAGGTTGCCGGCGAAGGGCAGGACGTTGAAGGCGATGGGGCGCTTGTAGACCTGCGGCTCGGGGAAGTCGACCGCCCCGCCGTCGTGGGTGAGCTTGTCCGCGTCGGCGGCGACCTTCTGCACCTGGCCGTGCAGCTCCGCCACGCCCGCGAGGCCCGAGCCGGACACCGCCTGGTAGGTGGTGGCGATCAGCGTCTCGAGGCCCGCCTCCGTGTCCAGCACCTTCAGGACCGGCATCGCGGCCATGGTGGTGCAGTTCGGGTTGGCGATGATCCCCTTGGGGCGGTCCGCGATGGCGTGCGGGTTCACCTCGGAGACGACCAGGGGGACCTCGGGGTCCTTGCGCCAGGCCGAGGAGTTGTCGATCACCACGGCGCCCTGCGAGGCGACCTTCTCGGCCAGCGCCTTCGAGGTCGAGCCGCCCGCGGAGAACAGCACGATGTCCAGGCCGGTGTAGTCCGCCGTCGACGCGTCCTCGATCGTCACGCCGTCCAGGACCGACCCCGCGGAGCGGGCCGAGGCGAACAGGCGCAGCTCTGTGACCGGGAAGGCGCGCTCCTTGAGGATCCTGCGCATGACCGTGCCGACCTGACCGGTGGCTCCGACGATTCCGACCCTCACAGCGACTCCTTTGCGTGGCGTTTACGTGGCCTGGACGTTTCCATCATGCGTCTCATCCGGGCCGTCGTGTCCAATCCTTTGCCCGCGGAATGGGACGGCACTCGTGTCAGGGGCGCAGTTCCAGCGTCCACCCGCCGAGCGACCTGACATGGAGGAACGTGCCCGAAACGCGGTGCGGGCCGGAAGATGCGGTGAGTTTCCGGTGTGGGAACAGATTTTCGTCGAGCTCGAAGACATGGATCAAGGCGGTTCCGACGACCACCAGCTCGGCCTCGGGCCCGATGTGACGTACGACTCCATACCGGTCGCCCGGGGTCCGGGCGCCGAGCACGGGGGCCGCGTCGAGCGGGGCCGGCTCCAGGCGCCACTTCGTGCCCTCGGCGGCACGGACCGTGACGAAGCAGGTGCCGCCCGGGTCGACCCACACCGGGCCGAGGGTGGGACGGCGGCGGCCGAGGGTGTCGGCGATCATCGCCGACTTTCCGTACGGGTGGTTCAGGGCCCACGCGCTCAGGTGCTCGTTGTCGCCCCGTGAGGTCCGCTGCACCGTCATCAGCATGGGCGGCCCCTGGTAGCGCAGGACCGTGCTGCCCCTGCCCTCGGCCGCACCGGTGAGCAGGGGTGCCTCCTCCTCGGGCAGCAGCCTGAGCGTCCACTCGCCGGCACAGCGGACCCGTACGGTCTGCTCGGCCCTGCCGTCGGCGAAGAGCACCGCCGTGCCACGGGTGCCGCGGTCGTGGCCGCTCAGCCAGTCGTCCTCGTCGCCGTACTCGTCGACGGTCTTCACCTCGAGCGAGTAGTCGGCCTTGGCGCCCGGGAAGTCGTACTGGACCAGCGCCGGGCGCCCGGGCCGGGGGTTGGCCAGCGTGACCGTGTGCTCGCCGCGGCCCTCGTAGGCACCGGTCTTCCGGCCGGCGGAGGGGTCGCGGACCGGCAGGGGCTTGGCGGTGAGCTCCCAGTCGCCGTCGCCGTGCTCGATCACCAGCAGCAGCGGGCCGTCGGGGACCGGGACGGTCTGCTTGAGCTTTCCGGTCTCGTTGCACAGCAGCTCGTGGTCGTCGAGGTCGTCGAAGTGCTCGGCCTCGTGGCAGTTCAGCACGAACCACTCGCCGCGGTCGGCGCCGCCGTCGAAGCGGACCTTCACATCGGCCATGGTGCCCAGGTAGGAGACGACGTCCGGCCCGCGCCCCTTGAGTGTCTGCGTGCCCAGCGGACGGGCCGCCGACAGCGGCAGGACCGTGAGCGTCCAGTCGCCGTCGTAGTTGACCTTCATCCGCAGCGGACGGTCGCGCGGGGGCTGCACCAGGGCGCGGCCGTGGAAGTCGCGCAGGGTGGTGTTGAAGACCGTGTCCTCGTCCTTGTTGCGCCGGTTCAGCGTCTCGACGCAGAGCCATTCGTCACCCCGGACCCGTGCCTCCACGATCACCGGGCCGGGCGGCAGCGGCATGTCCACGGAGACCACGCCGTTGCCGCGGCCGCTCTGGGTGTGCGGGGTGAAGTCGGGTCCCAGGGGGGCGGGGGACCGGGCCGGGACAGGAGCCGATATGAGGGTGGCGGCCGGTGGCGCGCTCGCCTTCGTGACGACCGGGTTCGGCACGGGAGCCACCGGAGGCGCCACCGGCATCGGCGCCGGCGCCGCCACCACGATCCCGAAGTCCGTCGCCAGCCCCGCGAGCCCCGAGTCCCAGCCCTGCCCCACCGCCCGGAACTTCCACTCCCCGTTGCGCCGGTAGAACTCCCCGAGCACGAAGGCCGTCTCGCCACCGGCGTCCGTCACGTCGTAGTGCACGACGATCGAACCGTCCGCCGCCACCGTCTGCACCGCGAGCCCGGGCACCGCCCCGAACGTGCCGTCGTCGCACGACGCGGCGACCAGCACCCGCTGGACCGCCGGCTCCACCCGGGGCAGATCCAGCTCCAGCCACTCGGCGAGCTGGTCCGCGCCGTCACCGGTGCCGAGATGCCGTACCGCTCCGGAGGGATGCGCGGGCTGGTTGTGGAAGACGAGGTCGGCGTCGCCGCGTACCTTGCCCGCCGCGTCGAGGAGCAGCGCCGAGACATCCACGGCGGGCGTCCCCGGCACCTTGCGGCGGCAGACGGCAACCCTCAGAAGACCGGCGGGGACAGGGGTGTTGGCCCCCTTCGCGATGTGCGTCATGGGGCCCATGGTGACAGTGATGATCATGTGAAGAAAGAATTCCGGGCATCGGACCGAACGTTTCCGCCCGCACCGGCGTCATAGAGGAAACGCGGCTAGGGGAGGGGTGGCTGTGCTGCGCAGAAAGGCCCGTCGCGGCCAGGGGGACGGTGTCCATGACGGGCCGGACGACCCCCTCGACGCGGCTCAGGAACGTCGGGTGCGGGCCGTGCTCGCGCTCGGCGGCGTACCGCAGGCGGACCTGCCGGACGGGGTGCAGCAGGTCCGCCTGCGGTTGCTGGAGCGGGCGGCGAAGGGGTACGAGGCGCCGCGTGACGTCTCCGCGTGGGCGGCCGTCGTCGCCTCCAACCTCGCCATGGACTGGCACCGCGCCAAGCGCCGCCAGGAACGGATCGGCGAACGCCTGGCCTCCCTGCGCCAGTTGGAGCACCCCTCGGGCGAGGACACCAGCGTGCTCTCCCTCGCCGTCGCCCAGGGGCTCGACGAACTGCCCGACGCCCAGCGCCAGGTCCTCGTCCTGCGTTTCTTCGCCGACCTGCCGGTGCGCGACATCGCGCACGAGCTCGGCGTCCCTGAGGGCACGGTCAAGAGCAGGCTGCACACGGCGGTCCGCGCACTGCGCGCCCGCCTGCACGAGGGCGAGGTGGTGTGACGTGACCGCCGAACACGACGGCATCGACGCGCTGATGGCCGCGATCACCGACGAACCACTGTCCGGGGAAGCCCGCGGGGACGCCGCCTTCATGGCCGAACACCGGTCGGCGAGCGCGGATTTGGCGCTGCTGCGGGAGCAACTGGGCGTCATCGGCCACGCCCTCGCCGAGCCGGCCCCGGCCCCGGCCGTGGCTCCGGTCCCGAAGCCGGCTCGGGTGGGTCCCTCACACACCCGCCGATGGGTCCCCAAACTCGCCCTCGGCAGCCTCGCGGTGGCCGCGGCGGCCTCCGTGGTCGCCGGTCTGGGCTGGCTGATCGCCACGGGTGGGCCCAACACCATGTCCTCGTCGGACGACAGCGGGGCCGGCGCCCAGAAGTCCGAGGCCGACGTGGACGCCGGCACCCGCTTCGGCAGCCCGCACTATCTCGCCTGCACGCGCCTGGTCGCTGAGGGCACCGTCACCTCGGTCGAACGGCTCGTGGACGGAGTGCAGTTGAGGATCTCCGTGGACGTGATCCGTTACTTCAAGCAGGACGAGGAGCGCCCCGAGCACCTCACCTACGTCGTCGAGGACACGTTCGCCCGCGGTCTCGTCAAGGGCGACCGGGTGCTGTTCGGGGTCCCGAAGGGGGACGCGGTGCCCGACCACTGGGTGGTCGGCGAGGACGCGGTCGCCCGCGAACGGGCGTGGATCGAGGCATCGTTGCCGGAGTCGCGCAAGCTGACCTGCTGACGGGGGCGGGTGCGACGAAGAGGCGGGCACGACGAAGGGGCGGGCGCCCGATGGACGCCCGCCCCTCCCTTGTCGTACCCGCAACCTACGGGGTGACCTTCTCGATCTTCACGCTGCCGATGCCCGCGACCGTGCCGCGGGCGTTCACCAGCTGGACCTGACCGAAGAACTCACGGCCCTCGGGAGCGGCCGCCAGGGCGGTGACGTTCGCGGAGACGTCCGCGGTGCCACCCGTGCCCAGCTTCACCGCGGCCGAGTCGTCGACCGTGACGGCGCCCAGGGCGGCGGAGAAGAACACGTCCTGGTAGTCGTAGGCCGTCGAACCGGCCGGGATCGCGTAGCCGATGACCTGGATGGTGTAGGTACCGGCGGCGGGGTTCGCCACCGAGACGGACTCCTCCGAGTCGCCGTCGGCGGAGGAACCGGCCTCGTCGCCGTTGCCGTCCAGGACGACCAGGTCGAGGTCGGCGGCCGCGTCGGAGACGTTGCCGATGGCGACGTCCAGCGACTTGGCGCCCTCGGGGACCTCGACCGTGGTGACCTGGGTGTCGCCTTCGGCGATGGTCGGGCGGGCCGACTTGGCCGAGCCGAGCGGGCCGCCGACGAGCTTGCCGTCGAGCGCGGCGAGGTTGTTCGTCACCTTCCAGGAGGCGGCGGTCGGGGTGCCGACCTTGGCCTCGGGCACGGTCACGACCTCCGGGGCGAAGGTGGCGCCGAGGACGGTGACGTCCAGCTTGTACGGGTTGTCGAGCAGCGGCGACGTACGGCGCGACTCGACCTCGATCTCCCAGACACCGGCGACCGGGTCGGCGTAGGACCGCACGTCGGGGCGGCAGCCGTTGCCGTCGAGGTAGTTGTTGTAGCAGTTCGGCGTGCTGGTCGAGTCGACCGGGACGCCGTACGGGTGGATCGCGATGAACCGGGTCTGGCTCTTGTCCTTCAGCCCGCCGATGGCGACCTCGAGGGACTTGGCGCCCTCGGGGACGGTCACGAAGTACGACTGCGTGCTGTTGCGCTGGACCGTACCCGCCGCCGCGTAGGTGTACTTCAGCGGCGCCGAGACCACGACCGTGTTCAGGATCTGCTTGTCGATGCCCTCGGTGCGCGGGTCGTCGACCTCGAGGATGGCGCTCTTGAGACCGGCGGTCGGCGCCTTCGCGGCGATCTTGACGGTGACCGGCTTGTTGAGCTCCAGCTTGACCTCGTCCGAGCCGACGATCGAGAAGGTGCCGGCGGCGTTGTTCTCGAGGTGCAGCTCGTGACGGATCGCCTTGTCGGCGCCGGACGTACGGGTGACGGTGACCTCGTACGACTTCTTGACGCCGACCTTCAGGCCGCCCTCACGGTCGTAGATGCCGGTGCCGAAGCCCGGCGTCTTCAGGAACTGGTCGATCGCGGTGTCGACCGGCGCCTTGACGGTGTAGTCGTTGGCGGTCGCGCCGTCCTTGATGGAGTCCCACGCGTCCTCGATGTTGATGAGGCCCGCACCCTCCTCGTACGCCTGCACACCCTTGATGTGGTCGGCGGTCGAGGTCAGCGCCGTGCGCAGGGTCTTCGGGGTCAGCGCGATGCCCTTCGCCTTGGCGGCGGACAGCAGCAGCGCCGAGGCGCCCGCGGCCTGCGGGGAGGCCATCGAGGTGCCCTGGAGCATGCCGTAGCCGGCCGGCAGGGAGTAGCCGGACTCGGCGACCGGGGCGCCCGGCAGCCAGGTCTGGATCGTGTTGACCGAGGCACCCGGGGCGACGAGCGTCGGGGTGAAGCCGCCGTCCTCACGCGGGCCGCGCGAGGAGAACGGCATCATCGCGTACGACTTGGACACGACCGAGCCGTAGTTGGAGTACCACGTCGCCTTGGAGATCGAGGCGCCGACGGAGATCACCTTGTCGGCCAGACCGGGGTCGCCGATGGTGTTGGCACCGGGGCCGGAGTTGCCGGCCGAGATGACCAGCTGGACGCCGTAGGTGTCGATCAGGCGGGTGTAGAGCTCGGCGCGCGCGTTGTTGCCGTCGTTCAGCGCGGGCAGACCGCCGATGGACATGTTGACGATGTCGACACCGCGGTTGGTGACGAGGTCGATCATGCCCTCGGTGAGCGCGACGTTGGTGCAGCCACCGGTCCAGGTGCAGGCCCGGGAGGAGACGACCTTCGCGCCCGGCGCCGCGCCGTTCATCTTGCCGCCGAACAGGCCGTTGGCGGCGGTGATGCCGGCGACGTGCGTGCCGTGCTCGGACTCGATGACGCCGATGTTGACGTAGTCGGCCTTGTCGCCGGCCGCGTTGAAGACGACGTCCTTGCGGATCTCGACCACGAACGGCTGGCGCTCGACGACATCGGTGGACGGGTTGTCGGTACCGAAGTAACCGATCTGGAACCCGGCCTTGTACGGCTTCATCGCCGCGTCGTCGCCGAAGTCGTTGTTGTTGTTCAGGTCGACCCGGACGGTGCCGGCGGCCGCGTCGTAGAGGACGCCCCAGACATCGGTGGTGTCGCCGTCGCGGTTGGCGTCGCCCTTGGCGTCGCCGCCCGCGGTGGCCGACTCGCGGAACAGGTTGAACTGGTAGGAGCCCGCCGGGGCCTTCCAGGTGGCGCCCGCGATGGTGAAGGTCGGGCCGCTGACCGGGTTGTTCATCCGCCGCCAGGTGGCGTCGGCGTCGCTGACCGGGTCGGTGGCCGTGACCCAGTCGACGATCTTGCGCTCACCGGTGGTGGTCTTCTGCAGCGCCGGGTGGCCGAGGTCCACGCCGGAGTCGAGGACGCCGATGGTGACGCCGCGGCCGTCCGCCTTCGGGTGGTCTTCCACGAAGTCGACGGCGCCCGTCTCGAAGGACGGGTTGTACGGGTTCTCGGCAGGGGTCTTCTTGCCGGGCGCCGCTGGGGTGGCCGCCTTGCCGGCTGCGCCCTTGGCGGTGTCCGCGCTCGGCGTCGGGTCGTCCAGCGGGATCTCCTGGCGCAGGTCGATGCCGTGCACGGAGGAGAGCTTGACGGCGGCGGCGATGGCCTTGTCCGCCTTCGCGGTGGGGACGGTGGCGCGGACGTAACCGACCTTGTCGAAGGTGCGGCCCACGAGGCCGCCGTCCACGGCGTCCAGCTGCTTGGCGACCTGCTCGGTCTGCCCCGGAGCGGTCGCGATCATCATCGAGATGTTCTTCTCGCCGTCGGCCTTCGCCTCGGCGAGCAGGTCCGCGTCGTCCGAACCGAGCTTGTCGTGGGCGGACTTGACGCTCGGGTCGGCCGCGGCGGGCGCGTCGGCAGCGGCGACGGCCATGGGGATAGGCCCGGCCGCGGAGAGCGCGGCCACAAGGCCGGCGGCCACGGCGATACGCACCACGCGTCTCGCGCCGCCCGATATCGGTTCGCGCTGGGGGGTGAGGGTCATCGGCATCCCTTGTAGGTAAAGGAACGTGCGGTAGCGGCCGGGGCCGATCGGTCCTGACCGCGAAGGTCCGGAAATGCGACCCCGGACGATCGCACAGCTTTACGCATGGGAAGGATGTTTAGGGAGAGTTGACCGAATCGATATGGGCGTATGGGGAAAACCCGCGATCCCCTTTAGGGAGATGAGCGACCAAAGGGGCAAGTCGCCCTGTCGTCTCTCGGGTTTCTCTGGTACAGCCCTCAACTTTCCTTGGTGCGCGCGTAGTGCCGCGACGCCTTCGCCCGGTTTCCGCAGGCCGCCATCGAGCACCAGCGGCGGGTGCCGTTCCGTGAGGTGTCGAAGAAGTGCAGGATGCACGCCTCGTGGGCGCAGCCGCGGATCCGGTCGGGCGCGGTGCCGATGAGCTCCAGGTAGTCGCGCGCGGCGAGCCAGGCGGGCCCCCAGGCGGGGTCGCGGAACTCCGGAACCTCGCCGGGTCCTTCGGCGGTGAGGGTGGCCCGGATCCGGCCGTGCTCGAGGACGGCGTCCAGGGGTGCCGGGGCGCCTTCATGGACGGCCTTGTGCAGCGCGTCCCGCGCCTGGAGCACATGCCGCAGGGTGGGCGCGTCCGCCTCGAACCGCCCGTCGAGCGCGTTGGCCCCGAGCCACACCGTCAGCCCGTCGAGGTCGGTCAGCAGGTCCTGCACGGCTCCCTCCCGCATCCACCGCGTGTTGAGCAGGTCGAGCGCGAGGGGCTCGCCGGTGAGGGGACGGGGGTCGGCGGTCATGTGGGGGCTCCCTTCCGTGCTAACCGCTCAAGACTACGTGACTGGTTGCGCTGACTGTCCATAACCTTTAACCTTGCTTTGACAGGTTAGATCAGCTGAAGGGGACAGCCATGACCTTGCGCACCGGCCACATCGGTCTGAACGTCACCGAGCTCGACCGCTCCCTCGCCTTCTACCGCGACGTCCTGGGCTTCGCCCTGATCGGCGAGGGCAAGGAGGAGGACCGGCGGTACGCCTTCCTGGGCGACGGCGAGAGCCTCGTCCTCACGCTCTGGCAGCAGGCCGGAACGGGCTTCGAGGGCGACCGCGCCGGACTGCACCACCTCGCCTTCGAGGCGGACTCGATCGAACGGGTCAGGGAGTACGGGCAGGCGCTGCGGGCGTACGGAGTCGACTTCGCCTACGAGGGGGTCGTCGCCCATCGCGAGGGCGCGGCCTCGGGCGGCATCTTCTTCCACGACCCGGACGGCACCCGCCTGGAGATCTCCGTGCCGAGCGGCGCACAGGGCGCGCCGGCCCCGGTCGAGTCGGCTCCCACCTGCGGCTTCTTCTAGCCATGGGCGTCTATCACGCGGGCTCGCGGACCGTGCAGGACCGGGTCGGGGTGCGGGAGCAGGCGGACCACGTGGGGCGGGCGATCGGCGAGGGCATCAAGCCGGTCGCGGCGGCCTTCCTGGAACTCCAGCCGCTCCTGGTCCTGGGCGCCGCCGACCCGTCGACGGGCCATGTCTGGGCTTCGCCGCTCTCCGGAACGCCGGGGTTCGTCCGGGCCACCGGCCCGCACCGGATGTCGGTGGCCGGCGGGGTCCCGGAGACCGATCCCCTCGCCGCCGCCCTCGGCACGCCCGGCACACCCGTCGGCACGATCGCCCTCGACCCCCGCACCCGCCGCCGTATGCGCCTGAACGGCCGACTCCGGCCGACGGCACGGGGATTCGCGGTGGAGGCGGAGAAAGTGTTCGCCAACTGCCCTAAATACCTCCAGAGGAGAGAGTCGTACGAGGTGGTGGGCGACCGGAGGAGGGGAGTTGCGGTGCGGACAGGTGAACTGGAGCCACGGCAGGCGGAGTTCATCTCCGCGGCCGACACGTTCTTCATGGCGACCGTGCACTCCGGCACCGCTGCCGAGACCAGCCATCGGGGCGGCAACCCCGGCTTCGTGCGCGTCGACTCACCCCGCGAGCTGAGCTGGCGGGACTACCCGGGCAACTCCATGTTCCTCACCCTGGGGAACCTCGCGGCGGACCCGAGGGCCGGACTGCTGTTCCTGGACTGGACGAGCGGGACGACACTGCAACTGACGGGCGAGGCGCGCACGGAGTTCGGGACGGAACGCCGGGTGCGGTTCACGGTGGCCGAGGTGGTGGAGACGCCGTCGGCGGTGCCGCTGCGCTGGTCGGCGCCCGAATACTCGCCCGCGAATCCGGAGCCGGCGGGCTAACTTCCGTACATGCGGAAGAAGCTGAGGGTGGCGGCCTACGCCATATGTGTCCGTGACGGCAAACTCCTGCTCGCCCGCTGGATCGACGACGCCGGCAGGCCGGAGTGGACCCTGCCGGGCGGCGGGATGGAACACGGGGAGGACCCGTACGACACCGTCCTGCGGGAGGTGGACGAGGAGACGGGCTACACCATCGGGATCACCGGACTCCTGGGCGTGGACACCCGCCGCCACACCTACACCCGCCGCTTCGGCCGGGTCGTCGACCACCACGCGCTCCGGCTCGTCTACGAGGGCCGGATCACCGGCGGTGAGCTCCGCCACGAGATCGGCGGCTCCACCGACATGGCCGCCTGGCACGACCTGGACGCGGTGGCCGGACTGAACCGGGTGTCACTGGTCGACATCGGGCTGCGGCTGTGGCGCGAGCGGCCGGCGGCGGGGCGGGCGGTATAGCGGTCGTACCCACGAAAATGAACACGGAGTGACCGCCTCCCGGCCGTTCGAGGTGCGGCCGTGGGCGCGGAGGGTGGCCCAAGATCCACGTACGGTGATCGGTGTTGCGCGTTGCGGTCTCGTTCACGCACAGGTCATTCCCGGTGCCAACGATCCACAGTGAGCGGGTTGTTCGCGACAGCGAGTCCCCCGCGACCACTGCCGACGCGTTCGCACTCGGGGAGACCGCGCCATGTCGCGCACACGCTCTGTCGCCACCTCCGCCCTGGCGGTCAACCGCCGTACCGTCCTCGCAGCCACCGGCGCCGCAGCCGTCTCCGCAGGGGTCGGTTACGCCCTGCGGCCCACCGACAGCCAGGCCGCCACCACCACCGGCACCGCCGCACAGGGGGCGCCCGTCGCCCAGTCCCGGCAGGCCCCCGCCGTCCCGCTCGCCCCGTACACCCGGGGCACGACCGTCGCCACCGTCGCCGCCGCCCGCACCGCCTCCGGCTTCCGCCGCCTCGGTGACGGTCCCGGCTGGCAGCGGGTGGTGCGCAGTGAGCTCGCCGCACCGAAGGCGGGCCGCGCGGGCCGCCGTACCGCGCTCGCCGCGTTCGTCCAGCTCACCGATCTGCACCTCATCGACGCCCAGCACCCGCTGCGCCTGGAGTACCTCCGCTCGACCGACGTGCACGCCTGGCGGCCGCAGGAGGCGCTGACCGTGCACGGGGCGATCGCGCTCGTGGAGCGGATCAACGCGCTGCGCGGCGCCCCCGTCACCGGCGCGCCGCTGCACTTCGCCATGACCACCGGCGACAACACGGACAACAACGCCAAGTCCGAGCTGGAGTGGTTCCTGAAGGTCATGAGCGGTGGCCGCGTCACCGCCAACACGGGGGACCCGCGGCAGTACGAGGGCGTCCAGAACAGCGGGATCAAGCAGTACTGGCAGCCCGACACCACTGTCCGTGACGCCGACAAGCAGCGCGGCTTCCCGCACCTCGACGGCTTCCTCGCCGCCGCGATCCGCGAGCTGAACAGCCCCGGCCTGAACCTTCCCTGGTACTCCACGGTCGGCAACCACGACTCCATGCCGCTGGGCTGCTACGCCTCCCACGGCGACTCCTGGCTCACCGAGTACGCCGTCGGCGGCAAGAAGCTGATGAGCCTGCCCGCGGCCGAGGCCAAGAAGCTCCAGGACGCCATCAAGAAGGCCAAGGACCCGAGGGGCGTCGGCTTCCGGGACCTCCTCAAGACCCACACCCGTGACATGCGCTCGGTGACCCCGGACGAGCTGCGGGCACCGTTCACCCCGCGCGAGTACGTGCGGGCCCATCTGGACCCGGCCTACCGCGGTCTCGGCCCGGTCGGCCACGGCTACTCCACCGCCAACCTCGACGCGGGCACCCAGTACTACTCCTTCCGCATCGCCGAGGACGTCATCGGCATCAGCCTCGACACCACCGACGCGGGCGGCCACTACGAGGGGTCCGTCGGGACGGCCCAGATGAAGTGGCTGGACAGGACACTGAAGGACAACAAGGACTCCTACGCCGTCGTCTTCAGCCACCACACCAGCAAGTCGATGGACAACACCCGCCCCGACCCGGCCCGCCCCGGCGAGCGACGCCACACCGGCGCGGAGGTCGTCACCCTGCTCGGCCGCCACCGCAACGTCCTCGCCTGGGTGAACGGCCACATCCACCGCAACGAGATCACCCCGCACGCCGTCGGCAACGGCCGTTCCTTCTGGGAGATCTCCACCGCCTCCCACGTCGACTACCCCCAACTCGCCCGCGTCGTCGAGCTGGTGGACAACAAGGACGGCACGATCTCCCTCTTCACCACCTGCGTCGAGTCCTCGGCCCCGCACCGCACGGACTTCGCCGACCTCTCCCAGACGGGCCTGTCCGCCCTCTACCGCGAGCTCTCCTACAACGCCCCCGGCGGCCGCACGGACCTGGCGGGCACGACGGGCGACCGCAACACCGAGCTGGTTCTGAAGAAGGGCTGAAACCCGATCAACCGGCTCACCCGGCTCAACCTCGCCGATCTCCGCCGGGTCTCACCCCCCGACCACGCTCGACGAAGAGCACAAAGGGGAGAGACATGACCGTACGGACGACTCTCGTGGCGGCGACGGCCGCGGCGCTGTCACTGGCCCTGGCGGGCCCCGCGTTCGCGGCGGCACCCGCCGGAGACGACCACGGGACGACCCGCGAGGCGATCGAGGCCGCGGTGAAGGACGGCGTGCCCGGGGTGACGGCGACGGCGCGGACCGGACACCGCGTCTGGTCCACGACCGCCGGTGTGGGCAACCTCAAAACGGACCAGCCGCGTTCGGTCCACGACCGCTATCGCGTCGGCAGCATCACCAAGACCTTCGTGTCGACGGTGCTGCTGCAACTGGAGGCGGAGGGGCGGCTGTCGCTGGACGACAAGGTGGCGAAGTGGCTGCCGGGCACGGTCCGGGGCAACGGCCACGACGGCCGCCGCATCACCCTGCGTCAGCTCCTCAACCACACCAGCGGCATCTTCGACTACACCGCCGACGACGACTTCGTCAGGACGTACTTCCTCAAGGACGGCTTCTTCGAGCATCGCTACGACACGAAGGCGCCGGCGGACCTGGTGGCCGTCGCGATGACCCACAAGCCGGACTTCGCGCCGGGCACGTCCTGGAGCTACTCCAACACCAACTACGTCCTGGCGGGCATGGTGATCGAGAAGGTCACGGGCAGGCCGTACGGGGACGAGGTCCGCCGGCGGATCGTGAAGCCCCTGTCCCTGAACGCCACCTCCGTCCCCGGCAACCGGGTCACCGTCCCGGGGCCCAGCAGCCGCGCCTACTCCAAGCTCGCCGAGACGGCGACGGGACCGACGTACGACGTCACGAAACTGAACCCCTCGCTCGCCTCCTCGGCGGGCGAGATGATCTCGGACTCGTCCGACCTGAACCGCTTCTACTCCGCACTGCTGCGGGGCAAGCTGCTCCCGCCGAAGCAGCTGAAGGAGATGAAGACGACGGTGCCGGTCGAGGCCATCCCGAACGCCGGCTACGGCCTCGGCCTCATCGACCGCGAGCTGTCGTGCGGCGTCCATGTCTGGGGCCACGGCGGCGGCATCCACGGCTCGACCTCGGAGGCGGTGACCACGGCGGACGGCCGCCACTCGCTCTCCTTCAACTTCAACGGGGACTGGTCGGGGGACACCGACGCCGTGATCGAGGCGGAGTTCTGCGGCAAGCAGAGCTGAGGCGCCGGGCCCTGACATTGCCGGGTTTTTCATTGACAAGGGTTCAACGGAAAGTCGAAGATCCGCTCGATATTCATGGGATCTTCGAGGCGGCATATCGTGGCATCGGGTCTGACCGGTCGGGTTGTCCGGCGGTCGCAGGGGTTCTTGGAGCCCGGTGAGCAGGTCCGGCGCGTGGTGTTGGCGCAGGGCGGGCTCAATCCCTGGTTGCAGAACGTCTTCTTCCTGAGTGGGCTCATCGGGGCGCGTCTCGTCGTCGCCTGGTGGGACGGCCCGGGTGTCTTCGATCTGCTCTGGAGCCTTCTGGGGGCGCTGACCGGAGCCGTGCTCGCCACCGTGTTCATCAGCCGGCGTGTGGTGCTGATGACCGACCGGGGTGTTGTCGTGCTGGAGTACGGGCGGTTCGGAGGAGTGAAGCCGACGCGCATGCTCGCGCGGTTGCCGTCGGGTACGGGAACGGGCCCGCTGTCCGGGCTGTGGGCGCGGACCGAGCTGGCCGGTGAGCGGCTGTGGATCCACAGGAGATGGCACCGGGACGCCGCTGTGCCGAAGGCGCCGCACGTCGGTGGGTGGTAGGCGGGCGCACGCGTGAGGAGGGGCCGCCGATCCCCCTCCGATCGGCGGCCCCTCCTCACCCCCCCTTGGGGGGGGGGGGGGGGGGGGGCCCCCCGGGCGGCGCCCCCCCAAAAAACCCCCCCGGGGGGGGGCCCCCCCCCCGACGGGGGGGGGGGGGCCGGGCCCCCCGGGGGGGGGGGGA